>DATCVL010000032.1:0-6695 GCA_036566865.1 Microlunatus sp. | reverse complement strand
CGCTTGGTTCGCCGCCCTCGGCTACGGCGCCCGGTTGCTGAGGCCGCTGTTCCGAACGCCTCGCGCCTGGCGAATCCTGGACTCGGCAATCGCCGTGATCATGATCATCACCGCGATCAAACTCTTGTCCGACTGATGTCGCCGGGCTCTGCCCGAGGCGCGGACTCCCGGGCTTCGGTCAGCGGGCGAGCGGCCGGGAACCGGAAGCCCAGCTCTGGATCCCGCCGTCAAGATTGACCGCTTCCCGGCCGATCGAATTCAAGTACGCAGTGGCCTGCGCCGAGCGACCGCCGACCGCACAGATGCAGACCACCCGGTCACTGACCTCATCGATCCGGGCGATCAGCTGATCCAGCGGGATGTGGATCGAACCCTCGATCCGACCCTGCGCCCACTCGGCGTCAGTCCGTACGTCGAGGAGCATCCACTCCGGTCCGGGCAGTTGATCGAGTTGGTCGGGCGTGATGGTCGGCAGTTCTGGCATGCGGGTCATTCTGCCGCCCCGCGCCAAGCCCTGCACAAGCGGCAACCGGATCGACACCGTTCCGCGATGCGCCCGACGACGGTGGCTACTTGAGCAGTCGGGAGAGCCGACGATCGGCCAACTTCTTGCCGCCGGTCTGGCAGGTGGGGCAGTACTGCAAGGAGGAATCAGCGAATGACACCTCGGCTACGGTGTCGCCGCAAACGGGACACTTCTGACCGGTCCGACCGTGCACCCGCATGCCGGACTTCTTCTCCGCCTTCAGGTCCTTGGCGGCCAGTCCCTCCGAGCGCCGGATCGCATCGGCCAACTCGGTCTTGATCGCATCGAACAGGACCACCTGCTCGTCCTCGGTCAATGAATTGGACGCCCGGAACGGGCTGAGCTTGGCGGCATGCAGGATCTCGTCGGAGTACGCGTTGCCGATGCCCGCGATCACCTTCTGATCTTTCAGCACACCCTTCAGCTGCGCTCGACCGGCTTCGGCGAGCACCCCGGTCAGCGTTTCGGCGGTGAAGTCGTCCGACAGCGGGTCGGGTCCGAGCGCGGCGATGCCGGGCACCGACTGCGGATCGGTGGTGACATACACCGCGAGCTTGCGTTGGGTGCCGGCCTCGGTCAGATCGAAGCCGGAGTCATCATCCAGCCGCAGCCGCAGCGCCATCGGGCCCTTGCCCGGTCGCAACGGCTTGTCCGGCAGTTCGTCTCGCCAGCGCAGCCAACCGGCCCGGGCCAGATGGAACACCAGGTGCACACCCTGGGCGTCCAGGTCGATGAACTTGCCGTGCCGGGTGACCGAGTCCACCGACAATCCGAAAAGCGCCGCGAGCGGCGGATCGTACGTCTTCAGCGCGCTGAACGCGGCCAACTCGACCTGCGCGATCACCCGATCGCGCAGCCGTACATCGAGGAATCGCACCAGCGACTCGACCTCGGGCATCTCCGGCATGGTCGCCATTATGTCCCGCCCCGCCGACACAGATCCCGGTCGCCGAATCCTTAGCGACGACGAGAGGAGCTATCGCCGGAAGCGACCCGCCACTTCCTCCAGTTGCCGGCAGTAGTTGGCCCACCAGCCTGCATCACCGGCGTCGTCCCGGTCCGCCCCGGCCCGGCCGTCGACCAATTCCCGCAGGATCTGGAGCTGACCTGCGTGCATCGCCGTGTCCTTCAGGACTCGGGACAGCAGCGCTGCCACTGTCGTCGACCGCGATTCCTGCGGCCACCAGGGCACGCTCGCCGACGCCGACAGGCCCAGTTCGGCGATCACCGAGTCGGAGTGCTCGGCCGCCTGCCGGTACAGCTGAAGGATGTAGGCACTGCTCTCATCGGCCGTTGCCCACATGTCTCGGTTCGGCCCGGCCGATTCGTCGGTGATCCACGGCAGCGGCCGATCAAGACCTCGTCCCAGGCAGGTCCCGAGATACCCGGCCTCGATTCCGATCAGGTGCTTGACCACACCCAGCAGGTTCGTGCCCGTCGGCGTCATCGGATGGCGGAGTTCGTACTCGCCGAGCCCGTCGACACAGCGCAGCACTTGAGCCCGCGACTCCTGGAGGTAGCCGTGATCATCACTGCGGATCGGTGTACTGGGCACCTGACGATGCTAGTAACGCTGCTGTGGCAGCAATTCCGCGCCCAGCACGCTTGACGTCAGTGTTCGCCGTGCGGCCAGCGTGGGGCGGGAAGCAGCAGTGCTGCGGCGAGCCGACGGAGGTAGTCGTCGCGACCGATCTCGATCACACCGAGGCCGGCCAGGTGCGGCGTCTGCCACTGCACGTCCAGCAGCCGCCGGTGGCCGTCCATCCGGAGGATGTCGACCAGTCCGACCAGCGCGGCCTTGGACGCGTCCCGGCCGACCACGGGATCGTGGAACATCGATTCGCCGGCGAACAGCCCACCGATACTGACCCCGTACAGCCCTCCGGCGAGTTGATCATCGTCGGTCCAGGCCTCGACCGAGTGCGCGATGCCGAAGTCGTGCAGGGTGCTGTAGACGGTCGCGATCCGGTCGTCGATCCAACCACCGGGTCGGGACGGATCCGCACACCGGATCAGCACCTGGTCGAAGGCCGTGTCGACGGTGATCCGGTAACGCTTGATCATCTTCTTCAGCGATCGTGTCACGCGCAGGCCGTCCAGCGGGAGGATGCCGCGGTCCAGCGGCGAGTACCAGCCCATCAGATCGCGGCCGCGAAAGCCGTGCTGCGGCATCGGAAAGACTCCGCTGCGGTACGCCGCCACGGCCAGTTCGGGCGTGAACTCCTCGGACATGCCGATCAGGTCGCTCTCCGGCCAGCGTCGCGGCGAACCGAACACCGACGTCTCCCCTGTAGAACCCGGCACGCCGGAGAGTCTGGCACGACGTCGGATCCGTTCCCAGGCCGGATCCGAGACCACTCAGCCCGCCCGATCAGCCCCGGTCTCCGGGTCTCCCCTGAGATTCCCGCCTCCGGGGTCTCCCCCAGTCCCGTCCACGTACGCTGGGGGCGCGCCGGGTGGCGTGGAAGCGTGAGGTCGGAGGATCGATGCCGTCAGCCAAGGACGTCGGACGCGCGGTCGCGCGTCGGCTGGAGCCGGTGACCACCAGCGGACCGCAGGCCGCCGGGGTCGCACTGCGCCGCATCGTCGAGGTCGCGATCGACGGCAACGGCCGCTTTCCCAGCGCCCGCAGCACCGCCGCCAAGCACCTGCAACGGGTCGGGTCAACCGACGATGCGATCGAGGCGATCATCGACACCCACGTACGTCTCGGCACCGCGCAGGGCTTCGTCACCAATCTCGGCGGCATCATCGTGGCGCCGGTGGCGATCCCGGCGAACATCGCCGGCGCCGCCATCGTTCAGGTCCGGATGATTGCCGCCATTGCCCACCTCAGGGGATACGACATCGACGACCGGCGGGTACGCACAGCGGTGGTGATGTGCCTGCTCGGCGGCGAACAGATCGGCCGTCGGGTGGCCGGCGGCAAGCTGCCGACGACGCCGATGGCGATCGCCACTGCACCGGTCTTCGATCCGGTACTGGACCAACGGGTGTCCGAGGCCGTGGTCGGCGGCCTGCTCGCCCGGGTCGGCGGCAAGCATCTGCCGCTGCTGATGGCCCGCCGGATCCCTCTCGTCGGCGGCGGCGTCGGGGCCGTGGTCGACGGGCTCTCCACGTTCCAGATCGGCCAGTTCACCAAGGGCGAGTTGGTCCGCCGACGGGCGATCGGCGCCTGATCCGCGCTAGCCGGCAATCCGACGAAAGACCGGCAGCGGCGCCACCCGCATGATCGGTGCCAGGTAGGCCCAGGGGCGTCTCGGCACGTACGCCTTCGCAGGCTCAGCCTCGATCGCCTCAGCCAGCGCGGCGGCGCCGGCCTCCAGCGGCACCGACCACTTCTTGTTCGGATCTTCGAGGTTGAGCGCCGTGTCGATGTAGCCGGGATACATCGTGCTGACCGTGATCGGCCGATTCGCCAGGCTTGACCGCAACGACTCTCCCAGAGTGGCGATCGCCGCCTTGCTGCTCGAGTACGCCGCCATCGGGCCGCCGAGTCCGCGCAACGCCGCCATCGACGAGATGATCACCAGGTGCCCGGACTGTTGCTGCCAGAAATGCTGGATCGCCGGCTCGACGGTGTTCAGGGTGCCGATCACGTTGGTGGTCAGGGTCTGCCGGTTGAGGTCGGCGTGCCCGCTGCCCACCCGAGCACCCAGCCCGATTCCCGCGCCGGCCACCACTCGGTCCAGTCCACCAAGATCATCGACGGCCCTGCCGATGGCCTCGGCGGTCGCCGCCGCGTCGTTCACGTCAACCTGGTAGAGGTGGATCGAGCAGCCTGGATGGGCAGCGATCAACTCGTCCCGGAGTCGTTCCAGCTCCGGCAGTCGGCGGGCACACAGCGCAAGCTCGCGACCGTCGGCCGCCCAGATCCTGGCCAACTGTGCACCGAGACCGGATGAGGCACCGGTGATCAAGATCTTCTTGCGTCGCGTTTTACGCGCAGATCCAGATGGCGTTTTACGCGCAGATCCAGCTGGCGTTCTACGCGCAGATCGCGGCTGATGGTGCGAATCGGTGGGCACGAACACCACCGTACGGGGTGAAGATGATCATGGCGCCGTAGACCGTACCGGGTTGAAGGCGAACCGGCGCCGGTACTCGGTCGGCGAGATGCCGTAGGTGCCCCTGAATCTGCGGGCGGCATAGTTCGGGTCGTCCCAGCCGACGGCCGAGCCGATCTCCGCCACCGGTCGGGTGGTGGCCGCCAACAGCACTGCCATCTGCTCGGCCCGGTACAGCGTCAGCCATCCCAACAGGCTGGTCCCGAACTGTCCGGAGAACTGATGTTGCAGGTGGGACACGGAGACCTGGGCGGTCGCGGCCAGCTCGGCCGCACTCCAGGCTCGCGCCGGATCGGTCGCCATGGCCAGCAGAGCGGCCCGGGTCGCCGGCGTCATCGGCCGGCCGGCACGCGCTGCGTCGGTGGATCCGCCGGCGAACTCGGCGAACACGCAACCCAGCAGGCTGCGCAGTTGCAGCGCCTGCTCGGCTTCCGGGTGATCACGACAGGCCTCGAGCTGTTCCAGCCAGCCCCGGGTCCGGTCGGTGGCTGCCGATGCGAGCCGAAGCCGGAGGTCACCGGTACCGAAGATCAGGTTGGTCAGGATCGGATAGTCCAGCACCCAGGCAAGATCGCCGGAGAACAGCTCCTGCCCGAGATAGATGTTCAGCACATCAAGATCAACAACCTCCCGATACTCGTGCCAGCTGCCGGGACGGACCGCAACCACATCGCCGACGCCCAGCTCGCGACTGCCATGCCTGGTCCGATAGACGGCGCGACCGGAGACGATCACCGCCACCTCGCAGAAGTCGTGCGCGTGCGGAGTGACCGGCAGATCGAGCAGCTTCCGGTCACTGTGCAACGGGTAGGCATCGTCGGGGAAGACCTCGGCCCGACGCATCCGGGGGATCGCCATCGCCGCCGAGTATAGGAGCCCTCAGCAGAATCATGCTGCTCACAGATCAGCCCAGTCCTAGCGGGGCGGGTGCATCGGTGGCGACGATGGAGCCATGACGCAAACAAGCACCGTCCGGCACCAACAGTCGCTGCCGGAAGCGACGGTCGCGAGCTATCGCGCCGACGGCTTCGTCCACATCCCCGGCGTGCTGGGACCCGACGAGGTCGAGCGCTTCCGCGAGGCTGCACGATCCGTTTTCGACCGCGAGCAGGGCCTCGATCCGAACAACCGGATGTTCAAGCAGGTAGTCAATATCTGGCAGCGCGACGAGGTGTTGCGAGAGCTCACCCTGGACTCGCGACTGGCGGAATTGGCCACCCAGTTGGCCGGAATCCCGTTGCGGATCTGGCATGACCAGCTGCTGATCAAGCCGCCACACAACGAGACCCCGACCGAGTTTCACCAGGACGCGCCGTATTGGCCCCATGCCGACTGCCGGCATTCGCTCTCGGCGTGGGTGGCACTGGTGGATGTACCGGTCGAGCGCGGTTGCATGACCTTCATCCCCGGACAGCAGGAACGTCATGACATCCGGGCGATCGACATCGCCGACGCGCACGACCTGTTCGAGGCTGCTCCCGACCTGACCTACCAGCGCCGGGTGACCATCCCGCTGCGGGCCGGTGATGTCACCTTCCACAACGGCTACACCCCGCACACCGCGAACGCGAACGAGACCGACGACTTCCGCTTCGCGCACGTGAACATCTATGTCGACCGTGAGGTGCACTACGACGGACGCCACCACGTCTGCACCGATCCGCTCGATCTTCAGCCGGGTGACTCCCTGCCGGACGACGCGTTCCCGCCCGTCCCCCGTTGACAAGAGCCGGTCGCCGGGCAGGCCGTACGGAGCACCGCCCGGCGATCCGCCGTCCCCGCACAGCGCGCGGTCAGGCGAATCACAGGTCTGGATGTTGCAATCGAGGTCCGGCGGATTTAGGTTAGGCGAGCCTCATCTATTAAAGGAACCTCGTCCGCCATGATTGCCAACTTCCTGATCGGCCTGCGCGAAGGGCTCGAAGCCGCGCTCGTGGTCAGCATTCTGATCGCGTATCTGGTCAAGAGCGACCGCCGCCAATTGCTGCCCCGGATCTGGGTCGGCGTGGCGCTCGCCGTGCTGGTCTCGCTCGGCTTCGGGGCCCTGCTCACCTTCGGGCCCAAGGGCCTCAGCTTCGAAGCCCAGGAAGCGATCGGCGGTT
>DATCVL010000031.1:0-21056 GCA_036566865.1 Microlunatus sp. | reverse complement strand
GCCGTCTCGTTCGAACGCTACGGGCGCCTCTACTACCTCGACGCCGGTGACGGCGGGTACGAGATCGGGGATCGGGTGCTGGTACCCACCGACGCTGGGCCGGAGGTGGCCGAGTGTGTCTGGGCGCCGGAGTGGCTGACCGAGGATTTCGGTGAACTGCCGCAGTGTGCCGGCAAGGCTGACCAGGCAGCCCTGGATCGCGACGCGGCCAACAAACGTCGCCGGGCCGAGGCGAAGCTGGTCGCCAAGAAGTTGATCAAGAAACATGACCTTCCGATGAAGGTGGTCGGCATCGACTACCTCGATCGCGGTACGGACTTCGACGAGCTGGTGGTGATCTACTTCACCGCGCCGCATCGGGTCGACTTCCGTACCCTGGTCAGCGATCTGGCCCGCAGCCTGCGAGCGCGAATTGATCTACGTCAGGTCGGCGCGCGGGATGCCGCCCGACTGACCGGCGGTATCGGCAGTTGTGGCCGGGATCTTTGCTGTGCAACGTTTCTGAAGGACTTCGAGCCGGTCAGCCTGCGACTGGCGAAGGCCCAGGACCTGCCGGCCAATCCGCTGCGGATCTCCGGTGCCTGCGGGCGGTTGATGTGCTGTTTGAAGTACGAGCACCCGCTGTACGCGGAGTTCGCGCGCACTGCGCCGGCCGTGGGTTCGAGGGTGTCCACCGAGGGCGGCGACGGAGTGGTGGTGGCGCACCAGGTGCCGTCGGACTCAGTGGTGGTCCGGATGCGTGACTCGGGCGCCATCACCAACTGTTCGGTGGCCTCGGTCTGCGGCTCCCGGGCGGCGTACAAGCAACGTGGACAGGACAGCGGGAGCTCGGAGTCCGACGAACCGAGCGGCGGCTGCGCCTGATCCGACCCGGCAGTCGCCGGGCACTGGGCGAGGGCGCCGTGGCGTCTCGGTGCATGCAATCCTCGATCCAGCACCGGGGGACGTGGGCAAGGCCGGGTCCCGGGCAATGTGCGATACCGGGCCGACCTCTGTGATCCAGGAAGTAGTCTCGGCGGCGTGCAAGCACGAACGAGTCCTGGCACGTGCGCTGCACGTTCTGGTCCCGACGCGGGCAAAGCACGATCCGGTCTCGTTGCCGGCAGCCCACGCCCCGCGGCGTTGGCGCTGCTGATCGCGCTCCTGGTGACCTCGGCTTGTACGGCACAGAGCCCGACCCCGCCCCAGCACTCGTCGGCGGCAGGCCAGAGCACCCCGACGGTCGCATCCCAGGGCGCCCCGTCGGCGAGCTCCACCGAGCGTCCGCTGGAGCCGGTGCCGTCGGTCCGGCCGAAGGGGATGCAGGATCCGCCGCAGGGCAGCGGGCTCGAGCGCTACGCCAGCCAAAGTGTGGTCTGGGAAGACTGCGGGACCAAGAACATCCCCAGCAAGCAATGCGCGACCGTGCTGGTGCCGTTGGACTACGACCATCCGAACGGGCCGGCGATCACGCTGGCGATGGCTCGCCGGCTGCCGACCTCGAACGTGACCAAGGGTGTGCTGTTCATCAACCCGGGTGGCCCGGGCGGCTCGGGCGTCGACTTCGTCGACAGTTTCGAGCCACACGGGCTGGAGAAGTCCTACGACATCGTCGGCTGGGATCCGCGCGGCGTGGGCAAGTCGACGCCGGTCGAGTGTCTGGACTCCGAACAGATGGAGGACTACACCGCCGCCGACTATTCGCCCGACAACCCCGCCGAAGTCGCCGAACTGACCGCGCTGAACACCGCGTTCGGCCGGGCCTGTCTGGCCAAGTCCGGCAAGTTGCTCAAGCACATCTCCACTGCGGACACAGTGCAGGATCTCGACCTGTTGCGGCAGTTGCTCGGGCAGAAGCAGCTCAACTACTTCGGCTCCTCCTACGGCACCTCGATCGGGGCCATGTACGCGACCCGCTACCCGGACAAGGTCGGCCGGATGGTGCTGGACGGCGCGACCAACATCGGCGGCGGCAGCGAGGTGAGCCAGACGTACGGCTTCGACCGCACGATGGGCAACTTCGCCGACTGGTGTGCGGAGCAGAAGTGCCGGCTCGGCAGCACCAAGGCCGAGGTGCTGGGGTCGGTCACCGGGCTGCTGCAACGGCTCGATCAACACCCCATCCCGGGCGGCCGACGAGACCTGACCCAGGCGTTGGCGACCAGCGGATTGATCTACGCGCTCTACTTCCCGGCGTCCAGTTGGCCGGTCCTGCTGTCCGGACTGCAGGAGGCGATCTTCGACGATGACGGCGCCAACCTGCTGAAGTGGGCCGACGAATACAACCAGCGCAACGCGGCCGGTCACTTCGGCCAGTTCAATGCGGCCTTCCCCGCGATCCGCTGCGTCGACATCACCGACGAGGGAGTCAGGGGCGCGATGCACGAGTGGCGTCAGGTGGAGCAGCGGGCGCCGACCATCGGGCCGTTCATGGGCCCGGATCTCGGCTGCCCGACCTGGCCGGTCAAATCCACCGACGACCTCTCCGCCAAGATCAACTACTCGGCCCAGCCGCCGGTGTTGATCTTGGGTACGACCGGCGACCCGGCCACCCCGTACGAGTACGCCGAGCACATGCACCAGTCGCTGAAATCCAGCCGCCTGATCACTCTGAAGGCCAACGGCCATCTGGCATACGACCAGAGCAGTTGCGTACAGAAGAAGGTGCTCGGCTACCTCGTGGACGACCAGGTCCCGTCGTCCGACAGCACCTGCAAGGACGGCTGACCGCGCTCGGCTCGGCCGTCCTCGCAGGCCCGCCGGGCCACGACTCGTTGCTCAGGTGGTGTGATCCTCCGGGGTCTGCCAGTAGTAGCACTCGGGGTCGTAGACGGCCGGGGTCGGATGAATCCAGGGGTTCACGAAACCACCCAGCGCCAGATTCTGTCGGCGCGGTACATTCCGCAGGTCCTTCTTGATGATCATCACCTGCGGATAGTTGGCCACACAGCCCATGAAGAACGGTCCTTCGGAGATGTGGATCTTGAAGATCTCCCAGATCAACTCGGCCCGCTTCAGCTCATCCGGCTCGACCCGCGCCTGGTTGTAGAAGTCCTGCAACTTGGCGACCGGGCTGCCCTTCTCCGGTTCCACCCGCGGTGGGTGCCGCTTGTACGGATCGACGTCGAGCTCGGTCTTGATCGTGTTCGTCCCGAGCAACTGGTACCAGCGGCCCTGCAGCGGCGCCCAATGGTCGACCTGGACCGGAACCACCCATCCGGCGTAGATCAGCGGATGACCGTCGCCGACCTCCCAGTTCGTGTGACCCATGAGCTTGCCCGTGGCCCACTGGTCGGAGAAGGACTGAGGCGGTATCGGGTTCTTGCTCATCTGCAGGCCGACGGCCTTCAGATCGGAGATCAGCTGGTTGTCCTTGGCACTGTGCTCGGCCGACTGATCGGCCGAGTAGTCGAGCCGGAGTTCGAGTGCCTTGCCGTCGGGCAGTTCCCGGAAGCCGTCACCGTCGGAGTCCTTGACTCCGAGTTCGTCGAGCAACTGCCGGGCCTTGTCGGGGTTGTACTCGACGTAGGCGTCTCGCCAGTCGGTGTAGACCTTCTTGCCCTCGTCGTTGATCTGGAATTCCTTGGCCTTCGGGCTCAGGGTCCCGGTCGTCTTCTCGCCGGTGTTGAAGTAGACAGCCTTGCGGACGCTGTCGCGGTTGAAGGCGTACGAGATGGCCTGCCGGAACTTCGGCTCCCGGATCAGTTTGCGGAGGTCCGCGTCGATGTAGTCGTAGTTGAGGAAGAAGATCGATCCGGTCCCGGATCCGCTGTCCCACAGGACGATCTCTGTGCCCGCCTTGTCCGCAGAATCACGCAGTCCGGCCACGTCGTTCAGGCCGATCTGATTGAACGAACCTTGGCAGTAATCGATGGAGCCTTGCTGGACCTGGAGCTTGCCGGCCTCGGGGTCGCTCACCACGGTGAACTGCATCTCGTCGAGATAGGGCAGTTGATCGCCGTTCGGCATCACGGCCCAGTAGTAGGGGTTGCGTTCCAGCACCACGCCCTTGTCGCTGTCGAAGCTCTTGCAGCGGAAGCCGGTCATCGTCGGGCAATCCGGATTGCGGTGCCAGTCGCAATGCACCGTCATCGCCCCGTCCACGCTGTCCCAGTCGTCGGGAACGTTCTTTCCGTACTTGGGATGGAACTGCTTGAGGTAATGGCTCGGCATCATCCAGATCGGGCCGTTGTCCCCGTTACCCCCGTTGGCCCACGCCGCGAGCTTGTCGGCCGTCATCGGGGCCGGAGTGTCGAAGGTCATGGTGAGGGTGAGTTCGTCCGGCGCACTCAGCTTGGCCAGGGCACCGGAGCCGGAGCGGGCGTCGTCGGGCGGGACCTGCGCCATCTTCTCC
Organism: Microlunatus sp.; assembly: GCA_036566865.1. Lineage (GTDB taxonomy): Bacteria > Actinomycetota > Actinomycetes > Propionibacteriales > Propionibacteriaceae > Microlunatus. The sequence continues at coordinate 16,723 of DATCVL010000031.1, read as the reverse complement.
GCCAGCACGAACTCCTCCCACCACCAGAGGATGTCGGCGGTGGTCCAGGGTGCACCGTCGGACCACTTCAGTCCCTCGCGGAAGTGGAGCGTCCACTCGGTGGCGTCATCGTTGGTCTCCCAGCTCTCGGCCAGGCCGGGTCCGATGTCCTGGCCATCGTTCAGGTATCGGACCATCGAGTGGCCGTAGAAGAACTCCTTGTCCGAGGTCGCTCTCGCGGCGCCCGTTGTGGAGACCACATTCAGGTTGAGCGTGCCGCCGTACTTTCCGCTCTTGACCCACCGATGCGGGATCACGTACGGGCTGTCCGGCAGGCGTTCCTCGACCGGGGGTAGCCCCTTGCCGTCCAGTGACGGCGCCTGCTGAAAGGACTTCGGCTTGGGAAGCGGCTTGGTGGCCGATCCCTTCGCAGCGGATGCGGTGCCACCACCGCCACTGATGTCGGACTGGTCCCCGCCGCCGGTGCACGCGCTGAGCGCGGCGCCACCGGCGACGGTGGCGAGAGCCGAGAGGAATCCTCGGCGGGTGATCGAATTGAGGGTGGTCTGGGGGGAAGCGGTCATCATTGATCCTTCCGGACATTCGGCGCTCGACAGTGATCGGCCAGTGCGCGTTCCCGGTTGAACCCCGGAGTCCGAAGTCTGAATCCGTAGACCATAATTTGAATCCGTTGACCAGGGGGCTCTCACGCCACGCGTCGCAGATTTGCTCGTGACCCTAGTGCCGAGGTGAACGATCCACGTCCGGCGCTGGGCGCGTTTCCAGTCTCTGAGACGACCGGCGGACGGCGGATCATCGCGGTCACGAACGCCCGTGACGACCGCCCGAAACCGGGGCGGCCCGCGATTTCCGCCGACAACGCGGCCGTCGCTATAGTTGGCTGCCGCTGACCGTACGATCCCGTACGGCGAGCGCGCCACCTTAGCTCAGTCGGTAGAGCGATTCACTCGTAATGAATAGGTCGTCGGTTCGATTCCGACAGGTGGCTCCATCCCGAAATCCACTCTGACCTGCGGGAACGCCGACCAGCCGCCCAGATCGACGCGTCCGACCGGCCCCAGCCACTGCGATTCAGGGCCGAAGAGTGACTAACTGCGTGACTAGGCACCCTCGCCACCCTTGCTCTCCGGCAGCGGAAACAGCGTGTCCATCATGGTTGCCCCGGTCTGAATCACCGGCCGCAGATGATGCCGATAGACCAGCTCGGTTGTCTTGGTGTCCTTGTGCCCAACAAGATCAGCAATCGCCTCCAGAGTCAGCCCGGAGTCCGACAGCAGCGACACGAAGGAGTGCCGCATCTCCCGCGGCGTCCACTCATCCGGATCAACACCCGGAACCTTCTTCAACGCCAACCGGAAATCCCGGATCACGTTGTTGGCGTTCATCACCGTTCCAGCCGAGGTAGCGAACACCAGCCCCGGGTCCGCCCAACTCGTCGCCTTCAACCGGGCCTCGGCCTGCCGCGCCTTGTGCTCCTTCAACACCAAGACCGCCAGCGCCGGTAACGCGAGCGTCCGCCGAGACGTCCTGGTCTTCGTGTCTCCGCCGGCCCGGACCGATCGCCAGACCTCGACGAGCGGCGGGTCCTCGTCCAGGTGGACATGCTCCCAACGCAACGCCCGCATCTCCTCCGTCCGAGCGCCGGTCAGCAGCGACACCGCGATATAGCAGTGCATCCGATCGCCCCGCGTGTACGTGAGCACCGCCTCGGCCTGCTTCAACGTCAACGACTTCGACCTCCGACCGGCCCGGCCACGAGGCGTCCGACACAGATCCACCACGTTCCGTTCGACGTAGCCCCGCTTCATCGCCCGGGTGATCGACGAACTCAAACACCACTTCACCAACCGCAACGTGCTCGACGCCAGCTCAACGGCCAGACCTGCCAGCCACTCGTCCACCTCCTCCGGGCGCAGCTCGCGCACCTTGCGCCCGCCAAGGTTCGGCACCACATGCCTGGCACACAAGCTCCGATACCGCGTCACCGTGACCGGATCGGCATCGCCCTGACCATGATCAAGCCAATCCTCGACAGCCTGCCCGACCCGATAATGCTCCGAACCACGCACCAGCCCGAACCGGTAATCCCGCACCCGCTTATCCAGCGCCCGCAGTGCGGCAGCCTCACTCCGACCCGACGCCTTACGCACAATGCGCTTGCCGCGGCCGTCGTAGCCGACAGTCTTCTCAGCGATCCAACGTTGCCGCTGCTCACTCCAGGAGACGCCGCCCTCACCAGGCCGCCGCCGTCGTCGGTGGCCACCGCCCTGATCACTCATGCCGCATCCAGACTGGCAACCCACTCCGCCAGTGCGTCGACCGGCACCCGCCGACGGCTGCCTATCTTGACCGTCCGCAACTGCCCCGACCGGATGAGCTCATAGATGGCACACTTACTGAGCCGGAGCGCTTCGGCGGCCTCAGTCACGTTGTACAACACCGGAATCACCATCCGCGCTTCTTCACGATCACTCATCACACCTACTCCTCTCCATCACCTACTTGATCTTGGAATTGTTGATCTTGGACGCCCGCCATTGGTCGTACTCCCGCGCTCTCGCGGCCGCCGCCAGGGCCAACGCTTCATCGCCGGCGTTCGGCCAGCCGGTGCCCTGGAATCGCCATTCACCTACGACCAGGGTCGTGTCTTCGTCCTCGACCAACAGGCGAGCTTCAAGATCACGAACATCCAACGGAGTGCCGTTGCGGCGTGCCTTGGCGGCCAACTGTTGGAACCGATGACGCGCCCTGCGCAGCGCGCCAAGGGTGATCGAGTACCGGCGCGACTTGCTGGAGAAATGCCCGCGATAGCCCAGCATGTGCGCCCACTTGCCGAGCAATCGATAAGGCGAGCCAGCATGGTCATACCGACGGCCCCGATCGGCCAGATCCCGCGCCGTACGGGCCAGCCGATCCAGATGCGGCCTCAGTCGCTGATCATCTTCGCGGAAACTGCTGGCGTCCTTGGTGGCGTACTTGGCCAAGTACCCAGCCACCTGCTCGGCGGTCAACGCCCCGGTCGGGTCATCGGTGCGCGACCCGGCGCGAACCACCCGGACGTCGACCTGAGCGCCCCAGGCCAACCGGCGCGACTGATCATCATCGTCCACACCCGGCGCGGTGTACGTCACCGATCGAGCCGCCTGGTCGACCAGGGCCGCGAGTTGATCACCCACCAACGGAGACGGCGACCCCGGCCCGTCCGGCCCGTCGATCCGGATCAAGGCGTGGAAATGAATCAGACCGCGAGCCTGGTACTCGGCGACCTTGGCGAACTGCACCGAGGCGACCCGCTTCAACTGTCGCTCACTCACGTTTAGTTCGGCAGCGACAGCTCGGCGCAGCGCGATTGTCGTCCGCCGCCACAATTCCGGTGCCCACCACTGCCACACCACCGCCGAGGTCCAGTCGTAGCAATCGGCGCATAACGGCGTGCCAACGATCGGATCGTCATGATCATGTACGGCCATGCACCCGATCCGGCGACCATGATCACAGACCTTGACCCGATCCCGCGGCCGACAACGTACCCCCGACTTCTGACCGTTCTTGCCGTGCGATCCGTGCACATGTCCGAACGTCGGGGCAGTGAGGGTGACGAACAGCAGCGGATTGTCTGCCACGGTTTCGGGAACCGTCTTGCCGCCGGCCACTCCGGATTTGATCATGGCGAACGTGTCGCGGGCATAGGTGCGTGAACACGACGGGCACACGTCCGCGCGCCGATTCCCGCACGCCCGATACAACACACCCAACGGCGCATCCGCCGACGAGAACGACGACAACACCTCACCCGTCGCCGCATCAAGTGTTGTCGAACTGCCCGTCAGTCGGATCGGGTGAGCGCAATAGCCAACCCCAGCAGCGGTCTCGGCGAACGCATCATGAGACTTGTCGACCAATCGAGCAACGATGCCCGCCTCGGCAGCCGGCGACAGATTCGCCAGGTCCAGCGGGACATCCTCGGTGAAGCCCGGAAACTCCGAAGCCATCGGCTCGCCGGTCATCGTGGTCATGCCGCCCGACCACCAACAATGTCGTTGAGGTGGCGCCAGGCGCCGGCCCAGAAACCGCCAGTCACCTCGGCCGCCTGGACGTAGTCGCGGCAGGCGTCGATCACCGGGCAGGCAGCGCAAGTCTCGATCATCTGATCCAGATCGGCCGGGTCCAGTGACTGACCGCGCCGCGGCCCGATCCACGGCAGCCCGGGCCAATCAACGCAAGCGGCCTCGTCAGTCCAACCGAGCCCGCTCATTGCGTGCTCCGGTACCGGCGGCGGACCTTGTTGCGCTGCAGCCGCCGCCACAGATCAACTCGACCGGCCTCGTACAGATACCCCTCCAGCGCCGGGGCCCGGAGCCGGTCGATGACCTCGGCCAGGGTCAGATCGGGGTCGAGGTCGAGCAGATCCTCGACCTGCTGGGCCCACCACTGCCGAGTACGGGCACTGCGGTGTCCCGTCAGACGATCGAGCAGGTCGGAGCGGCCCGCCTGACGCAGACCCTTCCGCACCGTCTGCGGTGTCCGGCCGAAACGGGTCGCCACCCGGGCAACCGTCCAGCCAGGATCGGCGTCCAGCAAATGCTCGACCACCGCAGCCCACCGATCCGCCGTTCGCGGGGGCTCGATCAGCGCGCGATAGCTCTGCGACTCGACGCTGGCCTCCGGATATCGGGCATTGACAGGGCGTGCGTCGGGTTCGTCGATCCCGTCACCGGACCACACGCACGGCAGTGGCCACGCCAACCGAGCCGCACGGTTCCGCGCCCAGGTCGCACCCATCGACGCCGGTGGCGGAGGTTGCTGGGTCAGTTGTTCGTACAAACTGCTCAGCCGATCCCGGGTGGCCACTCGGATCACGCGGGATCGACCGGCCAGCGTCGGCCACAAGATGCCGTCGGGAAGATCGGCCATCTTCGCGATCGACTTCACCGACCAGCCCAACGCCACCAGGGACCGGAGCCGGCGCATGGTGCCGATCGGGTTCACCCAGCCGCCGTCTTCGGGGCCGATCAACTCCGGCTCGACCGCCAGGAGACGGCCGGCGGTGTCTTGCCGCACCCGCTCGGATGGTCCGCGGCCATGGACGCCGACCAGCAGGGCAGTGATCGTGTTGGGTGCCAGCCCGGACCTGCGTCCGATCTGAGGCTTGGTCAATCCGGCCGCCAGCAGTCGTTCGACATGGGCACGCACCGGGGCTGGGTCCACCCACACCGTGCGCCCGGTCATGCCGCACCCGCCTTGGGTGTGCGGACGCGGCGGGTCCGTGTCCGTTCCCGGTCGACCGGTTCGGTCGGCGTGATCAGGACCGCCTGCACCAGGGTCGGGTACCTCGTCGCGACCTGTCGGATCTGATCGTCGGACCAGTAGTCGGCCCGGACCCGATCTGTGCTGCCGGTGTCCTCGACCAGCCAGCCGACACCCGGCGTCGCCGGACTGATCCGATGCGCCGGGGCGAGCTTGGCCATGCCGTCGCCGAGGACCATCGAGGTTTCCTCACCCGACCGCAGCCGCAGCGCGATCGTCTGGGTAAACAATCCGCGCATGCCCACGATCTCCTTGCGCGGGTCCTGAACGAACGCGACCACGACGACGCCCAGGGCGCGGCCCTGAGTCAAGATCCGCGCCAGCAGCCGGTCGGCTTCCTTCTTCGCATCCGGCGGCGCATAGGCAGTCAGCGCGGCCAGCTCGTCGATCACCAGCACGTGTAGCGGATCGCCCGGCGCCGGTTGGTGTTGGCGAGTCTGACCGGCCATCGCCTGGCCGCGTTGTTCGGTGACTTCGGCCAGCGTTGCGAGCACCCGCACCGCTTCGTCGGCCGTCCGCGCGAACGCAGAGAACAGGTGACGGCCATTGGCCAGCTCGACGCCGGCCTTCAAGTCCACGCCCCACAACCGAACCAGGTCGGCGTGCACAGCCGGTGCCAGGCCGCAGCAGATGCCCCACAGCACCGACCCCTTGCCCGATCCCGACGCGCCGACACACAAGGTGTGGCGTCCAGTGATCGGCAGCAGCCAATCCCGGCCCGCCTGCGTCCGCCCCAACCGAACCGTGTCCACCACCAGGACGTCGCGGACGGTTCCGAGCATCGGCATGATCAACAAGTCCCGCATGATCAACTCGATCGCCAACGTCGAGCCCGACACCGGCCAGCACCGAAACGCGACAGCATCGAAGATCGACGCGATCCGTTCGGCGCCGGCCTCCAACTCCGTCACTGTCTGACCCGACCGGGCACGGATGATCAACTCCATCGCATGCCGCGTCGTCCGGACCTTGCGCAGCCTCGGACAGCGCCACGACTCCAAGATCATCCGCTCACCGGTCAGCGATCGACGCTCCACCGTCCGCCGCTCGGCCAGGTGCGCGTCGCGACAGACCGCCTCCCACCGCGAGGTGATCGCACGCCGCCACCGGAGCCGCCGCCACGGGCCAGCCGCCAGCAGCTCAAACGATCCCGGATGTACCGCAACCCACGTTGCGCCGACCAGGCCAGGCGACACACCAACCGCGACCACCGCGGTCGCCAAGATCAACTCCCGGCCAAGCCACCAGGCCGCGACCGCTGCCAGCAACAACAGCACGAGCCAGCACTTCGTCCGAAGCAGCCAGCGGCCCAGCCACCGCAACCCGCGGCCAACCGCACGAACGGCGTTGCCTGAACCGACCGCCATGCCAGTCATGACGCCGCCAACTCCACCGGACCGGCGTTCACGTGGATGTTGGCCGTCGCCAGCAAAAGATCCGGCACAACCTCGACCACATGCCTCGGGGCCAGCAGCGGAGCACCCCAGAACTCACCGCCGCAACTGCACGACCAGGAGCCAGCGGTGAACTCGACCCGATGCCCACCGCCCTCAAGTCGGACCGGCCCCACCTGCGAACACCATCGGCACAACACCACCCCGCCAGGGAAGGACTCGAACCAATGCGCCGAAGCACTACGCCCGCCGTACCCGCAAAGATCACACCAGTACAGCGTTAACTGTGCGGTGCTCATCACGCCGCCCGAGAACCAGGGCCGCTGCTCGACCCGCCAGGCTTCTTCGCCTCACCCGGCGCAACGATGTCCTCGGCCTTGAACGACCAAGCAACACGTGCACGATCGCGACCCTCGCGATCCTTCCCGCCGCCGTAATCCACCCAGGCCAACGCCGTCAGCCCGACAAACTCCACCGGCCGCCACGGCGTCCCGGTCGGATTCTCCGGAGGAGTCGGCTGCACCTTCGCCGCCAACTTCACCGACACCGCCGTGTCTCGCTTGCCCGCCTCATCATCGGCATCCAGGACCGTCACCTGCCACAACGGCAAGCCGGTCTCCTTGTCGAGCTGCTGCGGACGAGACCCGTCCTGCCGCTGCGGCGCCGTGAAATCAGCCACCGCCTCAACCGAGCCCTTCATGTACGCGCCCATCGGAAAGACATCACCGTGAGCCACCCTGAACCGCTTCTGCAACGCCATCGTCTAGCCCTTCCACTCGCTGAATACAGCACTAATGCTGTACACGCTATACAGCACTCGTGCTGTAGTCAATGGCTTCGTGGATTCAACTCTGCTGTGTCGGGGCCGAGCAGAGAGGGGCCAAACTAGGGGCCAGTTGCCTGCGACCGCCGGTATGGTTCCCGCCATGTCTCGCCTGTGGTTTGACACGGAGTTCATTGACGACGGCCGCCGGATCGAGCTGCTGTCGATCGGAGTGGTTCGCGACGACGGTGCGACCTACTACGCCGAGCCGGTCGAAGCCGACCGCGAGGCGGCTAACCCCTGGGTGCGAGAGAACGTCGTGCCGAAGCTGTCCGGACCGCAGAAGGCCAGGAAGGAGATCGCGGCCGACTTGGTTCACTTTGCCGGCGCAGCTCCGGAGTGGTGGGCGTACTACGCCGCCTACGACTGGGTCGCGCTATGCCAGCTTTTCGGTCCAATGGTGGACCTGCCGGACGGGTGGCCGATGTTCTGCCGCGACCTGGAACAGCTCGCAGTTGATCTTGGGATTGACATCGAATCAAGCGCCCCGCCGAGCGGTAAGCACCACGCCCTGGCCGACGCGGAATGGACTCGCACCGCTTGGGAGTTCTGCCAGTCGGTCAAGCAGCGGAGCGAATCAGTTCGCTGACCGCATCGGCACGTCCTGGCGCGTGCAAAGAGATGATCTTGGAAGTCTCCCGTAGCTTCTCGACCGCATGGCGATTCAGGGCGATGGCATCGTCTGCAATCTCGCTGGCGATCTTCACCGATCCGTCGACTTCGCCGCTTGCTGCGAGGGCTAGCGAGAGACAGCTCCCGATCCAGGCCTGATCTCGCGGGTAAGTCGACTCGATTCGCTCGTATCCAGTGGAGAGTAGGTCAACCGCCTCGGGGAAGTTGCCGAGTTGCAGCTCGATGGTTCCTCGCTGCCTGAGAAGCCAGTCCTCGTTGTAGAAGTACAGCCAATCGGGATCGACCTTCGCCGGATCAGACGCAAGCTGCAGGAGTTCGCTAGCGCGGTCCAGCTCTGCTCTCGCCATCTCTGCGTCACCAGCTAACGCGAACCCTCGTGCCGAGGTCTGACGAAGCATCCCGCTTAGCCCGGGGGAGAGTCCGTCGTAGTCATCGGCGACCGCGACCAAGCGCTGGCATAGCCGTGCGTCACCCTGACCCCAAGCATGGTGCGCCTGCATGCTCAACGCCGTCGCTGCCAGCTCGGGATTGCCAGCCTGGTCGGCCCACTCTCGTGACCGCGCGTACCAGGCAGATGCCTCGGCATGGTCAGCCGTGGTGACCGCCATCCAACCCAAGAACTGCGCGTACTGAGCTGCCATGTCAACGGCCCTGATTCGCAGGTCACCATGGGACCTATTGGCGATATCGGTCACGGCATCCAGTTGCGCGCGAGCCACCGGCGCGATCGGCTCTGCTCCAAGATCATCTTCGGCGGTGCGATGCCGTGCCAGGCAGTCCGCGATCCAGTCGAGTGCGGCGGCATCTGGACGATGCGATCCCGAAATGACGCCATCAAGGCGTTGCCGCTCGTCTGGATCAGGGACGATCTCTGGCAGGTTCAAAGTTGGGATAGGAGCGTTCCCTCGTAGTGCCTTCGCAGCAGTGCGGCACTGCTGCACTCGGTCGAGAGAGATGCCGCCGACATCTGCAATCCACTTCGTCCAGTAGCGCTGAGGAACTCGAACCCCGCGTTCCCACCGAGAGACCTCGGTCCTCGTGAGCGTTACCTCGCCCGACGCCTGGTTCAACGCGTCTGCAAGATCACCTTGCGACCACCCGTTAGCGCGACGGATGCTCGCGATCAGATCGCCGATCACCTCGTCCGCCATGGCCAACTTCACCCACGCTCGCGCTTCTGATCTTGGCCCTTCCTCGGCCGGCGTGCGTGCCATTCTTGGATGGTCTCAGGCCGCCAGAGGCGCATGTTGCCGATCGTTCGGTCCGGCGCAGGCATCTGGCTCCGAGCCAAGTACGCACGGATCGTCGAAGCTGACACGTCGAGCGCGGTGGCCACATCCTCGGTGGTCCACCAGTCGGTCGGCAGGTCGCTTCTGGTCACTGTGCTGGTCAGGATACAAGGCTGACGCTGTAGTCCTCATGTATTACCGAGAAGACCCGTACGGGTTGACCATGTGGGTGGCCGCAGGCAGGATTTGCAAGGTGCCGCCGTACCGCCGCATCCGGCAGACCGCGCAACTCCTGAGCGAGGTGAGCTAAACGATGTGGATTGGCGACATTGACGTGCCCCAGCCGGTCCTCGACGCCGCAGAGGCGGGTACCTTTGCGCTCTTCGTCGGAGCTGGCGCATCTCGTGCTGCCCCATCCGACCTCCCGGACTTCAAACAACTGGTGCGCAACATTGGCGCGCTCGTCGGGCGCAACCCGACCGATGATGAGGTCCGCCACCCTGACGTCTTTCTCGGTCGACTACGGGACAGCGGCAACGATGTACATCAGCTCGTAGCCAATGCGATCGACCTGCCCGACTCACAGCCGAACGCTCTCCATCACGCCATCGTCAGGCTTGCGGGCGCGTATCCCAACCCCAGAGTCGTCACGACGAACTACGACCGGCACCTGACCTCTGCAGCCAGCGCTCACTCCCTCGGTCTTGACGTCTACCAAGCGCCGGCTCTGCCTGTCGGCGACGACTTCGAGGGGGTTGTCCACCTCCACGGGTCGTTGACACAGTTCAGTCGAAGACTTGTGGTCACCGACACGGACTTCGGACGCGCCTACCTCCGAGAGGCATGGGCGGCAAGGTTTCTTGAGCGGATGTTCTCTGCGTTCACCGTTCTCTTTATCGGCTACAGCCACGGCGATGTCGTGATGCAATACCTTGCCCGCTCCCTAGGGCCAAATCACAACCGATACGTCCTCACCGATGATGAGCAGAACGCGGAGTGGCGTCGGCTAGGTCTCGCTCCGATCTCGTATCCGAATGACGAAGGGAACCACTCGGCGCTGCCGGCATCGCTTGAGCGATGGCGAGAGCTAGCAACGATGGGGCAGGTAGAGCATCGCACGCGACTTGCCGACCTTCTTTCAGCTGAGCCACCCACCATTCCCGAGGAAGTCTCGTACGTTGAGGCCGCGCTCGAACACCCGGAACGCATCAGGTACTTCGCGGAGAAGGCGAGATTCAACGACCGTCACCGCCGACAACGGTGGTTCGCTTGGATTGAAGGCAGGCGCTCCTTCTTAGGGTTGTTCTCGCAGGATTCTGCGAGTGAGCCGACGTCCCGAACTCTCATGGCGTGGCTTGCAGACCAATATGTTGTCTCCGAAGAAGGCTCTGCGATAGCACTTCGCGCCTTCCGGGACAAGCTGTGGCCCCCTGATACGTGGTATGTCATAACGCAGGCCATTTTCGCTTACAAGGGCGCGTTCCCGAATTGGCTCAACCCATGGCTTCAGCTTGTCCTTCAGAACGCTCCAACCCGCCAGCATGACATGCTCGATATGATGCTTGTGGACAAAGACTGGTCTACCAATTTCGATCTCGCGCTCACGGTATTCAAGGACCGGACCCGTCCACAGCTGAAACGAGCTCCAGACTTCGGTGGGGGCAATGACCAGCCCCGATTCGAAGTGGATCTATGTGGCGACGAATACTGGCTTACCGACAGCTGGACCAAGATCTTCCTACCGGTACTCGACCAACACTTCGCTCAACTCCTCAGTCTGACAACCGAACAGATCTCGAGTGCCTACCGAAGCCTGCGCGGATTGGATCCTGATAGTTCTTTCGATCCGATCTCGTTCTCACGATCAGCTATTGAGCACCACGAACAAGACGACTTTCGGAAGCCTGTCGACGTACTCATCGACGCAGCCCGCGACTCGATTGAGGTGGCCCTCTCCGATTCCCTCCCCATTGCCGCGGCATACTTGGAGGTCTGGTGCTCGTCTCCCCACGCGATATTCCGACGGCTCGCTGCGCATGGCTGGCGCGTTCGCAGCGACGTCAGCGCCGATGACAAGCTGAATTGGCTGCTCAGAAGGAACCTGCTCTGGGAATCGCCTCTCCACCACGAAGTTTTCCAATTGATTCGAGACGCGCTCGCGGGCGCGAGCGATCCTGTAGCCCTCCAACTCGTTGATGCGGCCACCGCCGGCCCTCCGAGCGATGACGATGAGTACTCGCGTTACCGGAGCTACAACCTTCTCGGATGGCTCGCGTCCTCGGCACCTGATCTCCAAGCGGCGGTGAGCGCATTTGAGCACGCTCAGTCGGCTCACCCCGAATATCGCCGAACGGGGCACGATGATTTCAGCCACTATGGGGTGTCCGGAGTTGTCGAAGATGCACTTCCGTTCACAGCGGCGGAGTTCCACGAGATGGTCGGCCACGATCCCGCTGCGGCCCTTACAAGCCTCCGGGCGTTCCAGACTGAGACGCACGCGCTCAAAGGTCCGACCTGGACCGGCGCACTCCACTCTCTTCAGGCGTGCGTTTCGACATATCCCGAAGATGGAGTGAAGATCTCTCAGGTCCTGCAGGACGCCGACAGGGACCTCTGGACATCAATCATCAGAGGTTGGGATGGTGCCACACTTACTGATCCACTGGTGGATCGAGTTCTGGCCATCATCGCAGGGTGGGACCACGACGAAGTCCGCCGGCCAGCTGCGTCCATGCTTTCGAATGGCGGAGCACCCGATCACCCCACTGCATGGCATCAGCACGAATCAGCTCGACGACTGGCAACGGAACTATGGCCCACGGCAGATATCGAAGGTGCACTCCTCGGGGGTGCGGACATCGTTATGGAGGCGATCAACCACCCCGCGGGTGACCTCGCCGAATTTTGGACGAAGGTCGTTCAGTGGGAATGGACGCGGAGTGAGTCGACCTGGGATGGCCTTCCAGTATCGATTGTCAGACATCTCGATCAGATGATCTCAGCACCAGACCGCAATGGTCTTCTTGCCCGAACAATCCTCGGCTCTCAGCTGCACTTCTTCTTTGGCGCGGACCGTGAGTGGTGCGAAGCCCGACTTCTCCCGCTCTTCGACTGGACGAACGAAGTGGAGGCCGCTGCAGCCTGGCAGGGATTCCTCACCTGGGGTCGATGGAACGACGGCCTGCTACAAGCTGGATTACTCAATGGTTATGCAGAGGCCGTGGTGCATGCGGACCAGTTGCCCGACGACCTGCGTGGCCGGCTTGCAGGGCACCATGTATCTATCACGATGTTCGCTGCAGTCGACCCAAAGCCCTGGTTGACGCGCTTCGTCCTCGGGGCCTCAGAGGATCTCCGTGTCACATGGGCACGGCAGGTCGAGCACGCGTTGGCTCAGATCGACTCTCGTGAGACCACGAATCAGTGGGAGCGATGGGTCCTGGATTACTGGGCAGGCCGCAATCGCTCGGTTCCGCGTCCTTTCACGCCCGCCGAAGCTTCCGCCACAGCCAGCTGGGTCTTGGCACTCTCTGGCGTGCGGGATCAGGCAATCGACCTAGTCCTCGGCTCCGAGGCGAGCCTCGTTCAGCACGGTGGGTTGCTCTACCGCCTCCAGGGCCTCGACGTCGCGGCCGAGGCGAAAGATTGGGCTCGCCTCGTTACACACCTCCTCAAGAACACAAGCGGCCAACAATGGGGGGTCGGCTACCGCCTGCAGGAGATAGTCGCTCAACTTCGCGAAGCGAATCCCCCACCAGACCTCACGGATTTGATCAATGAGGCGATGCGGCTAGGAGTCACAAGCGCTGGCGATTGGTAGCCCACGCAGACAGGGCAACCCGCAGGCTCTGATGTCGTGGGGAAGTCCACCAGCCGGACGCTGAGAACTGCCCACAACACGACTCGGCGCACCGTCTCGACGTCGCGCTAGCCGAATCACTCGAGATCGCGCGTCCGAAAACCGCGGCGGTGCCGATGCGCTGCATAGGGAGGTTGAGTGCAGCTCTTCGATGCGAGCGCCCCTCGGCGCCTCGTCGTGCGAGTGATCGTGAGGACTTTCTTTACTGGTTCAAGGCGCGCCTTCGGCGCGCAGCCCGGGCACCCCGGGGACCCCACCCGGGCAAACCAAAGAGAGCGCCCGATCCCGCAAGATCAAGACGCTCCACTCATCGACCAGGCCGACGATGCCCAGGTCTGCCGATCAACTCACCTCCGAGCCGCCGACCCGATGTTTGATTGTCACTCGCCGCCGGCCGGCGTAAAGGGCACTCCGCTTCGCTCCGTGGCCGTTGGCTGCCTTCGGCCCCCTTGACTCCGGCCAACGCCGAGTAATTGGCTGGCTATCGGGTCGGTGGCTCTCCCTGGCCGAGACGGGTGACCAACTGCGTGACATCCCACGGACACCTCCACCACAAACCCCCGAACCGACGCAGCCATCCGCCACCCGCCGACGCGAATCGAATCGACGCCCCAGCCGCCTCGTAATGAATAGGTCGTCGGTTCGATTCCGACAGGTGGCTCCAGCAGTCGAGTTGGGCCGGATGCGGTCCGGCCGTCAGGTCCTTGACACCTTCGGCAGCCGTCAGCGTCCCGTGTGTCCCCGGCAATCCACCCAACGAGGATGACGTGCTCGGTGGGTCCCGCCGCACGTCTCGGCCAGCTCGTCAAGTCACGGGAAGGCGAGTGGGCCGAGGCACAGCACCGATATCGGCATGACAGCGCAAATCTCCGCTCGGTCGGTGTTGTTCATGCTCGCCGCGTGATGACGTCACACCATCCCAGCGATGTGATCGACAGGGACGGCCGGTTCGGGGCCGGCTGCTTCAAGGGACCGTGCGCTGGACATGGCGGACACGGCTGAGCATGGAACGGCTCTCGGTGCCGGCGTTCGCGCGGAGGAACGAAATGGCAACTCAATCCGCTCCGAGCCTTCTGATCAACGGGTTCGGGGTGCTCTTCGTCATATTGAACGCGTTCGGGTTGGGTCTCAGACTCCCGATCGGAAATCTGCTCACGCAAGTCTTTGTCCACCGGAAGATCGCCGCGTTGACCCTGGTGACCAACTTCGTTGTTATCCCGTTCCTGTTCATCGGATATCTGCTGACGATTGCGTCGTCGATTCCTGGAGAGATCAAAATCGGCTTCTGTGTCGCCTCGCTATCGGCGGGAATGCCTTTCGCTCCCCTTCTCTCCCGCTTGGCCAAGGCGAATGCCGGCATATCCACCACGCTGTTGGTCGTCCTGACTGTCGCGACCGTCATCGCCCTCCCGATTGGACTGCCCTTGGCTGTCGACGCGGTCGACGCTCAACTCAAGGTCTCCGCCTGGGATGTTGCTTGGCCGTTGCTGCTCTTCTTGCTCCTGCCGCTCGGCCTCGGCTGCGCGGTCAGGGTGTTGTTCGCCGATCTGGCGCCGCCTTTGGCGCGGTGGGTCGTCCGAGTCGCAATTCTGTGTCTGCTCTTCAATCTCAACTTCACACTGGTTGCGTATTGGAATCTGTTCGTGAACACCTGGGGCACCAAGAGCTACATAGCAGCTATTGCAGGGCCATTCATCGGCCTCGGGTGTGGCTACCTTCTCGTTTCGAGTCTCCGAGTCAAAGACGTCGGGACCAGGCATGCTGCTGAGGTGACCACGGCGGTCCGCAATATCGGTCCCATGCTGCTCATGATGATATTTCCCTTTGTCACCGATCCGTTGGTCACGGTGTCGATCACGATCCTCAACTCCATCGGCATCCTGACGGTTCTCCTGTTTGCTCTGGCCTGGAGGCATGCGGCGGTACGCGCAACTGCCCAAGCGGAGAGCCCGTCAACAGGCGAGGCAACGCCGCCACCGACTTCAACGTGACGAGTGGCTTCGAACCGAGTCGTGCGGACTTTCCTGATCGCACGATTCAGGCACGCAGTTGCTCCCTGATGTCACGGCCGAAGGACCAGAGCAGGGCGACCAACGCGGCGGCCGGCAGGATCGACAGCCAGCCGGTGGGTCCGGGCAGCAGTGCGTCCAACCCCAGTGCGAGCAGCAGGGCGATCGCCTGCCCGGTTCCGATCACCCGCCGGGCCCGGCTGTAGCGGAGCGGTTGGCGCAGTGCAGGTTGGAGCAGGCCGGCGCCGATGTAGAGGTAACGCAGCGCGCCGATCGCCATCACCCACCAACCGGTGACGCCGAGCACCGGCAGGGTCAGGCACAGGATGAGGGTGGTGGCGGCGTCGGTCTCGACGTCGAACCGGGCGCCGAAGGCGCTGGTCTCACCACGCCGCCGCGCGATCCTGCCGTCCACCCCGTCCAGCACCAGGCAGATCGAACCGAGGCCGACGATGGTGAGGCTGATCATCTGGGTGGGCTCGATCCAGACTGCCTGCAGCAGCAGCGCAAGAATCCAGCCGGTGCCGACCAGTCTGGCCAAGGTGACCGCATTGGCCAGCCCGAAACGGGGCAACTCGAGTCGGCTCCGATGCCAGCCGATCGCCACCAGCCCCGCGGCGATCAGATAGCCGACGACACCGCCGCCGGCCGGCAACGGTGCGGCGATGAGCAACGCTCCCATGATGGCTGGTACGGCGCCGATCGCCAATGATCGGACGGCGACCAGGTCGGCGGGCATGCCGCCACCGTACGCGCGTCCGCAGTCGGTGGCGCTGGCGGCATTCGATGTCGTGACAGGCAAAACGGCCGACCGTCCGAAACGGTGGCCGTTTTGCGAAGTCGAGGGAGTGGACCGGCTCATCGCCCGGCGACACGGCGGACGAACCGGGCCAGCCGTACGGTCTGGCGGCGCCGCAGGTAGACCAGGACCAGCGCCAGGGCGAGGCAGGACAGCGGCAAGCCGGCCATCGAGACGCCGTACAAGGTGATGGTGACGACCGAGATGATGATCAGCAACGCGCTCAGGCCGATCGCGGCGACGCCGGACAGGATCGGGACCATCAGACCGATCGCGCCGGCCGTCTCGAGCAGTCCGACGAAGATCAACATCGGTACGCCGCCGAGTTGGGCGAAGCCGGCCACGGCCTGATCGTTCAAGGTCAGCTTGGCGGCGGCGGACTGGACGAATACGTAGGCCAGGACGAGCCGGGCCAGGAAGACGACGGCGATGCCGATGCGCCCGCGGACGCTGCGGTGCGGCCGGGTGCCGTGCTGACTGGGGCTGCTGCTGCCGCGGTCGGTGGTGCTGGTCCGGGTGACGGTGGGAGTGCTGATCCGGGTCATTGCTGGCTCCGTTGCTCGGGTGGCCCGCTGTTCGGGCTCTTACCCACCCGTCGAAGCACAAGCACCGGATTCGACATCCGCTCCGAACATTTCTTCCGCAGGCGGGGCCCGGCTGGCTAGCCGGG
>DATCVL010000030.1:0-4339 GCA_036566865.1 Microlunatus sp. | reverse complement strand
GCCTCCACCGGAGACAGCTCACCCTTGCGGTATCCCGCAACCAGGTCGCCGGCGGTGATCATGGAAAGCTCGTTCATCGGTTCTCGGCCCTCGCTGCGGAATAGCCGCGTCGTTTGTCCACCATGTTGATCAACTCACCACCGTCCAGCCAGCGTACGGCAGTGTCCACGAACTGATCGGCCAACCGTTGTGACCAGCCAACGGTGTCACCGGACATGTGCGGGCTGATGAACAGATTCGGCTGGTCCCAGAACGGATGATCATCGGGCAGTGGCTCGGCGTCGAAGACATCCAGCGATGCCGCGCCGAGCGGCCCGGATCTCAAGGCCTGCAGCAATGCAGCTTCCTGCACGGTCGGCCCGCGGCCGACATTGATCAGATGTGAACCGGGCTTCATCGCTGCCAGCACCTGGCTGTTGATCAAGCCGGTGGTGGCCGGCGTCAGCGGTGTGACCATGATCAGCTGGTCGACGCCGGCGAGGTGGCGATCCAGCTGCATGCTGTCCACAACGGTGCCGAAGTCGGGATCATGGTCGGTCGGTGATCGGCCGGCACCGGTGACCCGGAGCCCGACCGCCCGCAGCAACCGCGCGGTGGCCCGTCCGATGCCACCGGTGCCGACGATCAGGGCATGCTGGCCGGCCACCGAGGTCGTCTCGCGGTGCTGCCATCGACGCTCGTCCTGCAACCTGCGGGTCTCGTGCAGCTGCTTGGCTCGGGCCAAGATCATCGCCAGCACGTACTCGGCGATCGGCTGGTCGAAGACTCCCCGGGCATTGGTCAGCACCACGTCGGAGTTGATCAAGTCCTCGAACAAGACCGCGTCCACACCGGTCGCGGCGACGTGGATCCAACGCAGTGAATCGGCCCGCGGCCAGGCGGCACGGACGGCGGGGGAGAAGAAGTCCCAGACGAACAGGGCGTCGGCGCCGGCGATCGCCTCCGGCAGGCCGTCTGCGTCGGTGAACCGGAGCCGGACCCGCTCGGCGAGCACGTCCAGCCCCGGGGGCTGGTCGTGATCATCGCGGCAGAGCACAGCGATGACGGGGACCGTATTCGATTGTTCAGGCACAGAGGGCACGTGCAGACCCTAGAAATCGGCGCGGGACATTGTCAACAATCTACCGTCGCAGGCAGACTGTGGTCATGTACGTGGAGGGGAGTCGGCTCGCGGTCGGGATCGTGGTGCCGCACGACATGGCGCTGGACCGCGAGCTGTGGCGGTGGATCCCCGACGACATCAGCCTGCTGCTCACCCGAACGCCCTATTCGCCATTGGAGGTGACAACCGAATTGGTCACAGATCTGAGCGATCCGGAGATGATCGGCCGGACCGCAACCGACCTGGTCAGCGTCGAGCCGCTCGCCTATGCGTACGGCTGCACGTCGGGAAGTTTCATCAACGGGAAGGCGGGGCAGCAGGCGATCGTGGATGCGATCACCACCACCACCGGGCGGCCCTCGATCACCACCAGCAGTGCGCTGGTGACGGCGATCCAGGAGCTGGGGCTGCGGCGAGTGGCGGTGGCCAATCCCTACCAGCTGGACATCTCGGTCGCGTTCGAGCGCTACCTCGGCGAACACGGCATCGATGTCGCCGGTTCCCGCAACCTCGGGCTGAGCCACGACATCTGGCATGTCAGCTACCAGGTCACCCGTGAACTGCTGCTTGCAGCCGACCGTTCCGATGCCGACGGCCTGGTGGTGTGCTGTACGAATCTGGCCACCTACGACCTGATCGCCGAGGTGGAAACGATCATCGGGAAGCCGGTGATCACCGCCAACCAGGCCACCATCTGGGCACTGCTCCGGCTGGTCGGACTCGACGCGGTCGGCCCCGGTCAACGATTGCTGCAGGCCGGCATCGGGGTCGCTCGATGACGCCGCCGGTGGCCGAATACCGGCAGCGGCTGCAGCGGGTGCAGGAGGCGATGGCGGCCCGATCGCTGGCCGCGCTGGTGGTGGCCGATCCGGCGAACATCTACTACCTGGTCGGCTACGACGCCTGGAGCTTCTACACACCGCAATGCCTGATCGTGCCGGCCGAGGGTGAGCCGCAGTTCTTCGCCCGGGCGATGGATGCAGCCGGATCCAGGTTCGGGGCCGATCTCGGACCGGAGCTGGTGCACGGCTATCCGGAGGACCTGGTGCACCGGCCGGATCGGCACCCGTACCAGTGGATCTGTCATCGGGCAGCCGAGCTCGGACTGCTGCCTGACGACGGGCTGATCGCGGTCGAGGGTGACGCGCACTTCTTCCCGGCCAGGGGTTATCTCGCGCTGGCCGAGCACTGTGGAGCGGGCCGGGTGATCGACAGCGAGGAGTTGATCAACTGGGTTCGGGTGATCAAGTCGGACTACGAACAAGATCAACTACGCCGGGCCGGCCGGATCTGCGAGTACGCGATGGCCACGGCGCTGGACACGATCGCGGCCGGCGTACGGCAATGTGATGTGGTGGCCGCGATCACCTCGGCGCAGATCACCGGTGTTGATGATGAGGGCGGCGACTATCCGGCGATCGTGCCGCTGCTGCCGACCGGAGTCTCCGCGGGGGTGCCGCATCTGACCTGGAGTGGTGATCGTTTCGTCGAGGGTGAGGCGACCACCATCGAGCTGACCGGTGTCGCCGAGCGTTACCACGCGCCGCTGGCCCGGACCGTGATGCTCGGGCCGGCGCCGCGGCGGTTGTCCCACGTCGCCGGGGTGGTCGCCGACGCGATGGCGGCGGTGTTGGAGTTGATCAAGCCCGGTGCCACCGCGGACGAGGCGCATGCGGCGTTCGATGTCGTGCTGGCAAGACACCACCTGGTGAAGGAATCCCGGCTGGGTTACTCGATCGGGATCGGCTACCCGCCGGACTGGGGCGAACGGACGATCAGCCTTCGTACCGGTGATCAGACCCAGCTGCGGTCGGGGATGGCGTTCCATGTGATCGCCGGGATGTGGGCCGACGGGTGGGGATACGAGTTGAGTGAGTCGATCCTGGTCACCGATGCCGGGGCCGAACGCCTGACCAATGTTGATCAAGAGCTACGCGTGAAAGGACGGTGAGGAGATGAGCAAGACCCTGCTGGCGAAGAGGACGAATCAACTGGTGGGGTCGGTGATCGACTCATCGACCTCACTGCTGCAGAAGCAGTCCCACGACATCGTGCGGTTCGCGATGGGAAGTCCGGCAGCCGAGGCCATCCCGGACTTCGAACCGCTGGCCGCCAAGGCTCTGGGTGCGGACGCCTTCGACTATGCCGCGACCGAAGGGGATCCGCAGCTCCGTGAACCCCTGTTGGAGATGCTGGAGGAGACTTCCGATCGGACCACGGCGGATCGGCTCACCATCACCGCCGGCGGGATGCAGGGGCTGGACATCTTCGGCAAGCTGTTCATCGATCCCGGTGACCTGGTGATCGTCGAGTCGCCGACGTACACCAACGGCAGCGCGACCGCCCTGTCCTACGGCGCTCAGCTGGCCGAGGTCGGTGTCGACGCCGACGGCATGATCATCGACGAATTGATCGAGGTCGTCGACCGGGCGGGTCGGGCGCCGAAGGCGATCTATGTGATCCCCACCTTCCAGAATCCGTCCGGCACCACCCTGAGCTTGGACCGTCGGCTGCGGCTGATCGAATTGGCCCGTCGGTGGGGCTCGATGATCATCGACGACGATCCGTACGGGCTGCTGAGATTCGGCGGTGAGGACATCCCGTCGTTGCGAGCACTGGCCGAAGGCGACCCGCTGGTGTTCGCGGTGCGTACCTTCTCCAAGATCATCGCGCCAGGGCTGCGGGTCGGCTGGCTGGACACCGCGCCGGAGCACCAACAATTGATCATCAGCGCCAAGCAGGCGATGGACACCTGTACGAACCTTCCCGGTCAGCGTCTGGTGGCAGGCTTCCTGACCGAGGGTGGTCTTGATGATCATCTGCAGACCCAGCGGGCGCGCTATCGCGAGCGCAAGATCGCCATGCAGACCGCGCTCTCGCAGGAGTTCGGGTCGCGGGCTCGTTGGACCGATCCGGAGGGCGGATTCTTCCTCTGGGTGACGATTCCCGGCGCCGACACCCGGCGGCTCTTCGCGGCAGCGCTGGCCGAGGGCGTCGCGTACATCCCGGGATCGGCGTTCTCACCGTCGGACCGCTACCCGGACGCGTTGCGACTGTGCTTCGCCTCGACCCCGCCGGAGCGAATCGTCGAGGGCGTGGCCAGGCTGCGTCGGGCCTTTGATGCCTGATCGCGAGATCGCGTGCCCGGCGCCGACGTCAACCGTCGAGGCAGCTGTTCTGGGGATGATCGGTGCCGAGGAGATCGCTTCGCTGGCGGCCGGGCTGATCGTCGCGCCG
>DATCVL010000029.1:0-13541 GCA_036566865.1 Microlunatus sp. | reverse complement strand
TCACCGATGAGCCGGCCAGTGAGAGTGCGATCAGCACCGCGACCGGGATCCGGCCGGGTCGACTGTCCACCTTGCTCAAGATCATTGCCGTCGACGATGCGGTGCAGAAGGTGCCGGGCGGCTGGCTGGCCACCGGCAAGGGCTGGACCTACGACCAGCGGAAGTGGACGGAGCTTCGACGGGTCCGGGCCGCCGAGGCAGACCTGATGCGGCGATACGCCCACGGCGAGGGCTGCCTGATGCAGTTTCTCCAACAGGCGTTGGACGATCCCGATCCCACCCCCTGCGGCCGATGCTCGGTGTGCACCGGTCAGCTGCCGGAGCCGGGCGGGCATCCGGCGACCGAGACGGTCCAAGCGGCGCAGCGGTTCTTCCGCGGGCTCGACGTCGCCGTGGAGCCGCGCAAGCTGTGGCCGTCCCGGATCGACGGAGTCAAGGGCAAGATCAACTTCCTCGGCGAGGGCCGAGCCATCGCGTACGCCGATGACCCGGCCTGGCAGGAAACCCTGGACCGGCTCTGGCAGCGCGATGCCGAGGCACCGCAGGAGATCCTGGACGCGACCGTCGAGGTGCTGAAGCGGTGGTCCCGCCATTGGCAGCGGCCGACCGCGGTGGTGCCGATGCCGTCCCGACGATTCCCGACCTTGATCAACTCTGTCGCGTCACACCTGGCCACGGTCGGTCGGCTGCCGCTGCTGGACGCGTTGATGATCACCGGGCCGCGTCCCACCGACGACGCAGCCTCCGGCGTACGTGTCCGGGAGCTGTTGGCCGGGTTGGGGCCACGCCCGGACCTCCGGCTGGACGGCCCGGTGCTGCTGGTCGACGACACCATCCGGACCCGCTGGACGATGACCGTGGCGGGCAAGCTGCTCAGCGATGCCGGGGCGGCCGAGGTGCTGCCACTGGCGATCCATCAGCTGCCCTGACAACTGAGCCGGCGGATCAGGGGTCGGGTCCCGACGTGAGCAGAGCCGTAGCCGACGACCTGCGCAGGACGGCGTCGTACCTCTGCAACCGTGCCGCACGCGACTCCGGCCCGGAGGCCGGGCTAACGTTCCGAACATGGCTGAGATGACGGACCTGGCTGCCGAACTCGATGATCATGATCCCCTCGCCGGCTACCTGCGGCGTTTCGTGCCGCCGGGCGACGACTCGATGATCGCCTACCTGGACGGCAATTCACTCGGCCGGCCACCGGTGGACCTGCCCGAGGTGATGAGCGATTTCATCAAGCAGGATTGGGGGACCAGGCTGATCCGCAGCTGGGACGAGGCCTGGATGGATTGGCCGACTGTGGTCGGCGACGAATTGGCTGCAGCCGCGCTCGGCGCGGCGCCCGGGCAGACCTACGTGGCCGATCAGACGTCGGTGGCGATCTACAAGCTCGCCCGGGCGGCGTTGTCGCTGGCCGACCCGGTGCGGGATCAGATCGTGCTGGACATCGACAACTTCCCGACCGATCGCTACCTGCTCGAGGGCATTGCCGAAGAGCTCGGCCTGGAAGTGCTGTGGATCCGCTCCGATCTGGGCTTCGGTGTCACCCCGGAGCAGGTCCGCGATGTGGTGGGGGAGCGTACGGCGCTGTTCCTGGCGAGCCATGCGGCCTACCTCTCCGGCCACGTCGCGGAGGCGAAGACGATCACCGAGATCGTGCACCAAGCCGGCGGGCTGGTGCTGTGGGACTGCTGCCATTCGGTCGGCGCACTGCCGATCCAGTTGGACGACTGGGGAGCCGACTTTGCGGTCGGCTGCGGCTACAAGTACCTCAACGGTGGTCCGGGCTCGCCCGCCTTCGGCTATGTGGCCGCACGCCATCAGGACCGCACTCGGCAACCGCTGCACGGCTGGATGGGCCACCGCGACCCGTTCGACATGGGACCGGAGTACGAGCCCCATCCCGGCATCCGCGGCTACCTCACCGGTGGCCCGCCGATCTTGGCGACGGTGCCGATGCGACGGATGGTTTCCCTGATCAGCGAGGTCGGCATCGAAGCCATCCGGAGCAAGTCGCTGGCGCTGACCGACTTCGCTGTTGATCTTGTCGACGAGCACCTCGCTCCCCGGGGCGTCCGGCTCGCCTCGCCCCGTGATCATGAACATCGCGGCGGCCACATCACGATCACCCATCGCGACTTCAAGTCGATCAAGGACGAGCTGTGGCGGCGCGGCATCCTGCCCGACTATCGGCGCCCGGACGGGCTGAGGCTTGGCCTCTCGCCGCTGTCCACCAGCTTCTCCGAGGTCGCGGTTGCGGTGCAGGGGATCGGCGAACTGCTGACCGACTGACGGTCGCCCTTGCCCGCGGATGCAGGCCCGCCGTCCGGCTCCATCCGATGAGGTCTTGCCTGCTAGCCACATAGATTGCTAGCATGCTTGCATGAGCGAACAAGGTTCGGGTGGGAAGCAGTTCGAAGTGCACCCCCCCAAGGTGCAGTTCAACGTGTATCTGCCGCCGGACGTGGTGCGCGAGGTCAAGCATCGGGCCATCGACGAGGGGCGCAGTCTCTCCGCGCTGGTCGAATCCGCCTTGACGAGCTACCTGTCGGCGTCGACAGCCAAGGAGAAGAAATGATGACCGCGAATCAAGATCAACATCCGGTACGGGTCGGATCGCTCGAGGTGTCGGCCTTCCGCTACTCGAAGGATCCGCGCGCTGTCGCTGCCTTCCTCGAGGTGCTCGGGCTGAGCCCCCGCGTCTCCAACGAGGAAGGCAGCTGGCTGGAGCTGCAGGCCGCAGCGGGGTCGGTCAGTCTGCACGCCATCGGCGCGGCGGGCAACCCGGACGCGGAGTCGGGCAAGACCGATCTGGTGCTGATCGTTCGGGACGTGCCCGCCTTCGCCGCCGGGCTGGCCGACCAGGAGGGTGTCGAGGTCAGCGTCTGGGATGAGGCGTTCGGGCATCAGGCGGTCGTCAACGTCGGCGAACGCAAGATCATCATCAACGAGATCCAGCCGGATCCCTACGGATATCAGCTGTACGACCCAACGCCGGGACCGGTGACCGTGGTCACTCACTGCTCCACCGCTGACTTCGACGGTGCGCAGGAATTGTTTGCAGCGCTCGGGTTCCGGGCCGCGTCCCAGACGGCAGGAGGACACCCGGTCCGGCTCGAATCGACCGATGTCGCCGGCGTGATCGTCCTGCATCGCGGTGATGCCGGTGCGGACCGGTACGCCGTCGGCTTCGAGATCGCCGAGGATCTGACCGCAGTCGTCGGCCGGCTGCGCGATGCCGGTTACCGGCCGCGGTCGGCCTCCGGTGGCCAGCAGGTCGAGGTCACCGATCCGGACGGCCAGTCAGTCACCATCACCGCTCGGTGACCGCTGGACGATCGCCTTGCCCGGGTTGAGGATTCCGTACGGATCGAGCGCGGCCTTCACGTCGGCCTGCATCCGCTGCACCGCCGGGGACAGTTCCTGGGCCAGGCCCGACAGCTTGAGCAGGCCGACGCCGTGCTCGCCGGTGACGGTGCCGCCGAGCTCGAGACAGCCGGCGATGATCTGAGAAAACGCCTGCTGGGCACGGATCCGGGCTTGATCATCGCCGATCGGAGTGATCAACAACGGATGCAGGTTGCCGTCGCCGGCGTGGGCGATGTTGGCGATCGTGGTGTCATGATCAACTGCGATCTGCTCGATCCGGGACAGCATCTGCGGCAGCTTGCCCAGCGGCAGGCAGATGTCCTCGGTGAGCACCGGACCGAGGCGTTCCAGTGCCGGATAGGCCAGTCGCCGGGCGGCGAAGAGGGCATCACCCTCTTCTTGATCATCGGTCTGTGCACTCCAGGTGGCACCGCCGGCGTCGAAGGCAGCCAACAGTTCGGCTGCCTCCTGAGCCCCGGCCTCGCCCGGGGAGTCGGTGCGGCCGAGCAAGATCACATTCGCGTCCGCCGACAGGCCCATGTTCTTCCAGGCATCCACTGCCTGCAAGCAATGTCGGTCGACCAGCTCCAGCGCGGACGGGGTCAGCCCGGTCTCGGCGATCTTGGTCACCGCAACGCCGGCATCGGTCACCGAGTCGAAGTAGCCGACCACGGTGTGTTCGGCCGGCCGCTGCTTGCGCAGTCGCACGGTGATCTCGGTGACGATGCCCAGGGTGCCCTCGGAGCCGACCACCAGCGAGGTCAGGTCATAGCCGGCGACGCCCTTCGCCGTCCGCTTGCCGAGCCGGACGATCTCGCCCCGGCCGTTCACCAGCTCCAACCCCAGCACGTAATCGCGGGTGACGCCGTACTTGACACAGCAGACGCCGCCGGCGTTGGTGGCGACATTGCCGCCGATCGACGACCACGGTGAGCTCGCCGGATCGGGCGGGTACCACAGGCCGTGCTCGGCGCAGGCCGCCCGAAGATGATCATTGATCACCCCTGGGCCGACCACGGCCAGTCGTTCGATCGGATCGATGATCTTGATCTCGTTCATGCTCGACAGGTCGATCACCAACGAACCAGCGGTGGCGTTCGCGCCACCGGACAGTCCGGTGCCGGAACCGCGCGGGATCACCGGCACCCGATGCCTGATCGCGGTCTTGATCACCGATTGCACCGCTGCGGCCGATTCGGCCCGGACGACGCCTGCCGGGAGCTCCCAGGGTGCCCATTCGGCGTCGTCGTGGGCGAGCGATTCCATCACCCGCGGATCAGTCACGAGGCGTGCAGCAGGCAGTTCCCGCCGAAGATCATCCAGCAGTGCGGTGGTGTCGGTCATCGGCAAACCGTAACCCTGATTCATCTGATGGTTACGCCGTGGGTTTGGAAGCTGGCTGCCGGAGACCGAGACTGAAGCCATGAACGAGCACAGGCCCGTACATTGCTGGCTGACCGACATGGATGGCGTGCTGGTGCACGAGCAGGAGGCGCTGCCCGGCGCCGCCGATTTCATTGCCGCGCTGCAGGACAACGGCCGGCGCTTCCTGGTGCTGACCAACAACTCGATCTACACCCCGCGGGATCTGCGGGCCCGACTGCTGATCAGCGGTATCGAAGTGCCGGAGGAATCGATCTGGACATCCGCGCTGGCGACCGCGCAATTCCTGTCCGAGCAGAGCCCCGGTGGCACCGCGTACGTGATCGGTGAGGCCGGGCTGACCACGGCTCTTCACGACGCCGGATTCGTGCTGACCGAGACCGACCCGGACTATGTCGTCCTCGGTGAGACCAGGACCTATTCGTTCGAGGCGATCACCAAGGCGATTCGGCTGTTGGAACGCGGTGCGAAGTTCATCGCCACCAACCCGGACTCGACCGGCCCGTCCGCCGAGGGCTCGCTGCCGGCCACCGGCTCGGTGGCCGCCTTGATCACCCGGGCGACCGGCCTGGAGCCGTACTACGTCGGCAAGCCGAACCCGTTGATGATGCGGTCCGCGCTGAATCGCCTGGAAGCGCACTCGGAGACCACGATCATGATCGGCGACCGGATGGACACCGACGTGATCTCGGGCCTGGAGGCCGGGCTGCGGACGATCCTGGTGCTGACCGGATCAACGCCCCGGGAGAAGGTCGGCGGCTTCCCCTATCGGCCGACCAGGATCATGGAGTCGATCGCCGACGTCGTCCCCTTGGTCAAGGAGTTGACACCGCCGGAGAGCGAAGAGTTGAGCGCGGACTGAAGTACGTCCCCTCCGTGGCGGCACCAGCCAACCCGGTCTGGCTGCCGCGCGACCCGAGTGTCAGCCGGCAGGCGGAGTGGGTGATTCGCGTGCGTCGGGTGGCGAGGTTCGATATTGATCTTGGAGTTGGCTCGCCACCTCGAGCAGTCCGTTGATCAACTCCGGTGGCTCCAGGACCTCGATCATGGTGCCGAGGCCGGCCAGCACGCCCACCGCACCACGGATCGCGACCACCGAGGCTTCCAAGATCATCTCGTCGCCGTCCTCGGTGATCACCGGAGCGTCGGTCAGCTGACCGTACAGATTGCGACGGACCAGGTCGAGCCAACGGGCGCTGGTCCGGATTTTGATCTTGATGCCCGGTCGCCGTTCGGCATATCGTCCGCGAAGCTGTTCCCACAGCGCACGAAGATCAAGATCATCGGGCCGCCGGCTCGGCTGCGGCAACAGCCGAGCCGACCGCATCCTCGACGCCCGATAGGTACGCGGCCGGCCGCGGTGGGCGGCGATCAGGTACCAGGTGCCGGCAGCCTGCAGCAGACCGTACGGATCGACCGTGCGGATGCCGGGCCGGCTGGGCGGCATCGGCTGGTAGTCGAAGCGCAGCCGGTGATCGGTGAGCACGGCCCGCTGCAAGGTGTCGAGGTCGGGCAGCGATTCCGGTCCGACCAGCCAACCGGCCGCGTCGAAGATGATCCGCTGCTCGGTCCGTGCGAGCTGCTGCTGTCGATCATCGGGCAGGTCCGCGCTCAGCTTGGTCAACGCGGTGGCCAACGGTCCGGCCAACCCGAGCCGCTCCAGCGCGGGCTGGCCGCCGGCCAGGAACAGCGCCCGGGTCTCGTCTGCGGTCAGCCCACCGACGTCCGGCCGATACTCCGGCAGCAGTGCGAATCCACCGTTGCGGCCGCGTTCGGCATAGATCGGGAAGCCGGCCGTCGACAGCGCCTCGACATCGCGCAGTACGGTCCGACGGTCCACTTCCAGCCGTCGTGCCAGCTCGGCGGCCGACAGCTTCCCGTGTCGGCGCAGCAGCGCAACCAGGCTCAGCAGCCGATCCGCTCTCACCAGGACGCTCCCAACATGTCCCGAACTCTTCCAGAAATACACGACACCAGATGTCACTTATTGGGTCCCATCCTGGTGCTACCGGCGAATCAGGCCGGCCGACAACACAGGAGTCACCATGAATCAGCAGACCTTTCCCGATCTCCGCTCCGAACTGGCCCGGGCCCAGGGCTGGGTGCAGAGTCTCATCTCCGGCGTCACGCCGGACCAGTTGGATCGCCCGACACCGTGCCCGGACTTCGATGTCCGTGCGCTGATCGGCCATCTCTACACCGGAGCCGATCGGGTCGCGGTGATGGCCGAGGGAGGCGACGCGCTGAGCATTCCGGTGATCAGCGAACTGCCCGAAGTTGATCTTGCTGGCAGCTATCACCAGAAGGCGGCGGCAGCACAGCGGGCCTGGCAGCTCGGCGACCTGGCCGGAGTGGTTCGGGCACCGTTCGGTGAGGTGCCGGCGACCGAGGCGATCGGCAACTATCTCTGCGAGGCGCTCGCCCATGGTTGGGATCTGGCCGTCGCTACCGGGCAGCCGGCCGAGGCCGATCAGGATCTCGCCGAGGTCGCGCTGCAGGTGTCGCGGCGGCGGCTTCCAGCCGAGCGTCGGGGCGGTCCGATCCCGTTCGGGCCGGTCGTCGAATCGGCGCCCGGGGCGACCCCGACCGAGCGATTCGTCAACTGGACCGGTCGGGACGTGGCCGGCTGGCTTGCGACCACGGCCTGAGCGGGTCAGCGCAGCGGCTCGGTCGATCCGATGAAGTACGGCAGCATCCCCTCGTTCGGCAGCGGTGTGGGCCATGCGGAGATCAGCTGGGGCGGTGTCCGGAACGTGCCCGAGGCCCAGCGTTCCGGGGAGCCGGTTGTCAGCCGTACCGGTGGCGGTGTGGCCGCTGCTTCAACCTGGATCCTGGCCACCGGCGACAGCCCGGGCAGGACGACCTGCACCGTGCCGATGTCGGCCGGCATCGGCGGCAGGTTGGTCACCATGGTCACCGAGCGTCGGGCCTCGGTCAGTCCCGGTGCCCATCCCTGCAGATCGGTGCACAGGCATTCCGGGGTCCTGGCCAGGCCGTCCCGCCAGGGCAGCAGCAGATCCTCCCCGGTGCTCGGAGCCTTCGCGCGCAGCTGCAGTCGCACGCCGCTGGCGACTGCCCTGCGGACGGCCGCGTCGGCGGGATCGGTCACCGGCGGCGCGCCGACTCGACCGATCCCGTCACCGGCACTGATGCTCCACAGCGACCACGTCACCGAGGTGGCTTCGGCCGACGCGGTGACCGCGATGATGCCGATCCGCATCCGTTGACCACTGCTCTTGGGGTAGTTGAAGGCTTCGGTCCAGCGGATCACTCCGTCCGGAGTCGCCGGTCGGGACAGGTCCGGTGATCGATCTGGCTGCAGCACCGAGCCGATCGGCGGCGCGAACACCTGGGTGAAGAGCGCCACCGACGGGACGTCGACCTCGACCTTCCGGCCGACATCCTCGCGACCGGGCAGTCGCGGAAAGGCGAGCTGCTGGATCCGGGTGACGCCGACCTGCAGCGGCCCCTGACTGGTGCACAGGCAGCCGCCCGCCTCATTGCGAAGCGGCCGGAAGACCGCGTGCACGTCGGTGTCGATCAGCCGGAAGGAGAGCGGGTCGCCGACCGGCCCCAGCAGTACGTCCTGCGGCACCGGGTCGCCGTACTTGATCGCGCTGCCGGGCAGCGGGGTGATCGACCAATCCAGCACGGTTGCCCCCTGAATCCGGCGCAAGGTGTGCACGGCGATCCGGAATGTCAGCTGGCTGCCGTCGGCGGCAGTCCAGGTCCGCTCACCCGCCACCGGCAGGTCGGGATTGGTCTGCCGCGGCGTGGAGGTGCCCAGACTCGTCGGCGGGGTCGTTGCTGCCGTGGTAGAACCGCCGGTCGGCGACGGCGTCGGCGTATCCCGTCCGAACAGCCCGGGCTCCTGCCGGGAGTAGCTGCAGCCGGTGAGCATGATCATGATCATCAACACACCGGCAATCCGGTGCGGATGCGTGCCGTCGACCCGGCCCTGGACCATGGACAAGAAAGTAGCGCCTGATCGGGCATGTCGCCGTCACGATCATGTCTCTGGTCGCCGCAGCAGCTCGCTGGATCCGGTGAAGTGGGCCAGCATCGAGGCGTCCGGCATCGGCGTCGGCCAGTCCGAGGTGGGCCAGGCCCTGATCCGGTACGGATGCGGGGCGCGCCAGCCGGCGGTTGGCTGGGCACGGGTGATCGCCAGTCGTGGCCGGTCCGCCGGCGACTCGACGTCGACCCGCCGGAGCGGTGTCAGGCCGGGCAGGGCCACATCGACCGTCTCGATTCCGGGCGGCAGTGCGGGCAGGTTGGTGATGACCGTGACGGTTCGGTGCGACGGCGGCAGCAGCTCGGCCCACCCGCGCAGGTCGGTGCACAAACACTCCGACTTCGCCACCGGGCCGGTTCGCCAGGGCAGGAGTTCATCGACGACCACGTCACCGGTCGCGGTCCGGCGCGACAGCCGAAGTCGTAGTCCGCTCGCGACCTGGTTGGAGAGGGCCGAGTCGACCCGATCGGTGATCGGAGCCGCGGTCTTCGGGTGCTCGCTCGCGCCGCCGATGTTCCAGATCGACCAGACCACGGAGGTCGATCGTTCTGAAGCGCGGATCGAGACGATGCCGATCCGCAGCTGCTGTGCACTGTTGGCCGGCCAGGTGAACGCCTCGGTCCAGCGGATCGCGCCGGCCGGCTCCTCCCGCCGGGACAGGTCGGGTGCATCAGTGGCCCGTACCGCTGACCCGATGGGCGGTGCGTAGACATCGGTGAACAGTGCGACGGTCGGGATGTCGACCTCGAGCAAACGGCCGACTCTCGCGTCGGCGGCCAGTCCCGGGAAGACCACCTGCTGCAGGGCGGTGACGCCGACCTGGAGCCGACCGAGGGTGGTGCAGAGACAGCCGGTGTGGTCGTTGCGCAACGGTCGGTAGACGCGGTGCGCCGAGCCGTCGATCAGCCGGAAGGACAGTGGGTCGTCGGCGGCGCCGAGCGGGATCGTTGCCGGGATCAGGTCGCCGTAGCCGAGGGAGCCGCTGGGCAATGTTGTGATGGACCAGTCCAGCACCGTCGCGTCGTTCATCCGGCGCAGGGTGTGTACGGCGATCCGGAAGGTCAGCTCGCTGCCGTCGGTGGTGGTCCAGCTCCGCTCGCCCGCCAACGGTAGCCGGGCATTGGTCGGAGTTGGACCCGATCGATGTACCGGCGGTGGGGCCGTCGGGACCCCGGGGTTTGGTGTCGGTGACGGCTCGTCCTCGTCGAAGAGGCCCGGTTCCCGTTCGGAGTAGGTGCAGCCCGCGAGCGCAGCGATGACCAGCACAACTCCGACCAGCATGCGCCGTTGGCAGACCCGCGTCCGACCCCCGACGGACATGACATCGACGGTATGCCCTTATTGCCGGGGATGTTCGCGATCTGCAGAGCTCGGGACACTCCTTGCAGTCCGTCAGCCGGTGGTGCTGATCTTTCTCGGAATCACCAGGATCGCCAGCACCATGATCACCGACACCACCACGGACGCGATGAAGACGTTGCCGATGGCGTCGTACAGCACCATCCGGGGCACACCGCTGCTGGTGCTGCCGTGCCCGGTCAGTTGGCCGCTGCCCTTGATGGTGGCGTTCGCGATCGCGCCGAAGATCGCGGTGCCGACCGCACTTCCCATCGACCGAGCGAACATGTTGGTGGCGGTGATCACGCCGCGCTGCTGCCAACCGACAACGGACTGCGCCGCGACCAGCGTCGGACTGGTGGTCAGTCCCAAGCCGATGCCGACCACGGCGCAACTGAGCCCGACCTGGAGTGGGGTGCTGTCGGGACCGAGCAACAGCAGCGACGCCGACCCGAGCAGGGCGAACCCGCCGCCGATCAAGGCAGTGTTCCGGAAGCCGATCCGCAGGTAGATCCGGCCGGACTGGCTGGCGGCCAGCGGCCAGCCGAGACTCTGCCCGGCCAGGGCGAAGCCGGCGATCAGGGCGCTGCTGCCGAGCACGTTCTGTACGAACATCGGCACGTACGAACTCAGGCCCAGCGTCAGTACGCCGACCGCCATCGCGGTGATGTAGACGCCGTCGAAGATCCGCCGGCTGAACGCCCATCCCGGCAGCACCGGCTCGGCGGCATGTCGTTCGATGATCACGAAGCCGACCAGCACCACCGCACCGACGACGAAGATCACGACGCTCGGGACCGACATCCAGGACCAGAGCACTCCGCCTTCCAGCAGGCCGAGGATGATCAAGGAAGCGCCGACGGTGAGGGTGGCCGCACCGGCGAAGTCGATCTTGTGTTTGGTGATCTTGACCGATTCGTGGAAGTGCCGCCACAGCATCCAGCCGGCGAACAGGCCGAGCGGGATGTTGACGAAGAAGATCGCACGCCAGCTGACGAAGTCGGTGAAGACTCCGCCCAGGGTCGGTCCGACAACCGACGAGATGCCCCAGACGCTGGCCGTGTAGCCCTGGACCTTGGCTCGTTCCTCGACGCTGTAGATGTCGCCGATGATCGTCATCGCCATCGGACCGATTGCGCCGGCACCCAGTCCCTGCACCGCGCGGAAGATGATCAACACCGGCATCGCCCAGGCCAGCCCGCAGAGGATCGATCCGACCACGAACAAGCCGATTCCGAAGATCATGATCGGTTTCCGACCGATCTGGTCGGACAGCTTGCCGTAGATCGGGACCGAGACCGCTTGCGCCAGGACGTAGATCGAGAACAGCCACGGGAATTGGGAGAAGCCGCCGAGGGTGTCGACCACCGACGGCACTGCGGTCGCCAGGATGGTGGCGTCCAAGGCGATCAGGGCCGTACCCAGCATCAGCGAGCCCAGGACCGGCCCGCGTTCGGATCGCAATCCGACGCTGGCGCGGGTTGGTGAGCCGGACTGAGTCATCGATGCCTTTCGTCGAGTTGTCACCGCCGAATCGCCCGCGCCCACCGTCCGGCGCTGAGCCGGCAGATGAGCACGGGCGAACCGCTCGCACCACCGTAGAACTTCAACCGTGGTGGAGATCAACGTCTCGGTGCGTCGACATCGATTCCGATGATCGGGTCGGGTGCGGATCGACACATCAGGTCGATCTCATCACACCCCCGCGTCGACCGCCTCGATTTCTCGCCGGCTGACGACCCGCTGCCGGACCAGGGTGCCGACGGTGATCAAGAAGCCGACGCTGACGAAGATCGCCGCGGTGCTGAAGGCTCGGTGCATTCCGTTGATCATCGCGGGCACCTCGATGGCACCGCCGGTCGACCCGATCCCGGATGCTGCGACCAGGACGGCGAGTCCGAGGGCGGCACCGCCGGCCTGTTGAGCGGTCTGCAGCATGCCGGATGCCGAGCCGGCGTCGCGGGCCGGTACGCCGGACAGGATGCGTACGTTCAACGGAAGGAAGGTCGCCCCGCCGCCGACACCGAGCAGCATCATCGGGATCAGCACCAGCGCCAGGTTGCTGTCGGCGGTGATCCGGCTGAGGATCAGGTGGGCGCCGATCAGCAGCACCATGCCGCCGAGCCCGACCAGCATCGGACCGAAGCGGTTGATCAGCCGTGGTGCGATCCGCGACATCACGAAGATGCCGACGGTGAGCGGCAGGAAGGCCAGGCCCGAGGTGAACGGGTCGAAGCCGTGCACCACCTGCAGGTACTGCACCAGGAAGAAGAAGCCGCCCATCTGGCCGCCGACCACGAGCATGAACGCCAGCAGTGCGGTGACCCGGTTCGAGTCGCGCAGCAGGCGGAGCGCAAACAGCGGGTAGGCGGTACGGCGTTCGATCATGGCGAAGGCGGCCATCGCGGCAACACCGATGGCGATGCTGACCACGGTCCGGGTGGACCAGCCGTACTCCGGCATCCAGACAAACCCGGCCACCAGCGAGGTCATTCCGATGACGGCGGTCAGCGCGCCCGGCAGGTCGAACGGCTCCCGCCGGCGGTCGGTGTCCGGCAGCACCTTGGACCCGATCAGCAGCGCGGCGATGCCGATCGGCACGTTGATCAACAACGACCACCGCCACGAGGCGCCGGAGGTCAGGATCCCACCCAGGATCAGCCCGATCGATGCCCCGCCGGAACTGACCGCGGCGAACAGGCCGAGGGCGCGATTGCGTTCGGGTCCCTCGGCGCGGGAGCGGGTCAACAGGGACAACGCCGCCGGAGCGGCCAGGGCGGCGCCGATGCCTTGTGCGGCGCGAGCGGCGATCAGCCACTCGCTGGATTGGGCGGCGCCGCCGAGCGCCGAACTGATCACGAAGACGGTCAACCCGATCATGAACGTACGGCGGTAGCCGACGACATCGCCGAGCCGGCCGCCGAGCAGCAGCAGCCCACCGAAGGCGAGGGTGTAGGCGTTCAGCACCCAGCTCAGCGATGCCGCGCTGAAGCCGAACTGTTCGCGGATCACCGGCAGTGCGACATTGACGATGGTGGCGTCCAGCACGAGCATCAGCTGGGCGGTGAGGATGACGGCCAGCGTGATGCCGGCCCGGAAACGGCCTGGCGACGCAGTGGCGTCGCCGGTAGGACGAGACGAGATCTGAACGGACACAGCGATCCTTCACTGAGTTTGATCAACCTGTCGACGGTGGCCGGCGGGTGACTGTGGTGACGAGACGGCGTCGTTCGGGCGCCGACGAGATGTGGGAGGGACAGCGGTCGTCGCCGGAAGGCGACGATCTTGGGGCTTGTGGCGCGCCGTCGCGCTCTCGGGAACTGAGGAGTAGAGTTATGCGGAGACTGACTCCGATTGATTTCGATCCTGTTGCTGTCGAGTCCGAGCGGGGCAGGTCAGGGTTAATCGGAGACCATCTCCGGATACACTAACGGAGACA
>DATCVL010000028.1:0-9870 GCA_036566865.1 Microlunatus sp. | reverse complement strand
CCAGCCGGGAGACCCACCGTTGCTTGGCCTGCTGGTACGGGGTCATGTGCAGATCGGAGATGTGCAGGACCCGGATCGGCCGCGCGCCGGCCGGCAGCACCGGCACGTGCACCCGCCGCAACGTGAACGCGCGCACTTCGTACAGGCTGGCGTAGGCCACGCATGCTGCACCGAACCCAGCCACCAGGGAGGTCCCGGTCGCGATCCGTCCGAGCACGCTGCGGGCAGGGCGGTCAGGCATGGCGAGAAGGCTACCCGAGCCGCGTGGGAGACTGATCCCCATGCCCTCAGACTCCGAGTTGATCACTCGCCTGCGTTCCGATCTGACGACTGCGTTGAAGGCCCGGGACCGGCTGCGAGCCGACACCATCCGCGGTGTCTTGTCCGCGGTCAGCCGGGCCGAGACTTCGGGCACCGAGGCGATCGAGCTCACTGAGGATCAGATCCGCGACGTGGTGGTCAGTGAAGCCAAGAAGCGCCGGGAGTCCGCGCAGGCATACCGGAATGCCGACCGCCCGGAGCTGGCCGACAAGGAAGAGGCCGAGGGGGCGGTGCTGGCCGAATATCTGCCGGCCGCGCTGACCGCAGAAGAGGTCAGTCAGCTGGTCGCGGATGCGATCGCCAGCACCGGAGCGGCCGAGCTCGGCATCCGCGGGATGGGCAAGGTGATGGGCGTGGTCACGCCGCAGACCAAGGGCCGGGCCGACGGCAAGGCCGTGGCCGACGAGGTCAAGCGGCAGCTCGCTTCATGATCATCAGCCAGTCCTGAGCCATAAACAATCAGTCCCGAGCAACAAGCAAGCCGGCCGCCGACCCCAACGGGTCGACGGCCGGATTTGCTTCAGGTGCCGGCTGGACTAGCCGCCCTTCTTGCCCTTCTTTCCGCCATCGTCGTTCTTCTTTTTCCCGCCGCCGTCATCGTTGCTCTTCTTTTTGTCGGATCCGCCGTCGTCGGAATTCTGCTTCTTCGTCGTCTTCGGTTTCGGTGCCGGACCGGCGGAGTAGACGGCGTAAATCGTGCTGAATTTCGGTAGCTTTCCGCCGTACTGAGAGAACCCGATGAAGTATCCGTACGGCTGATCGCTGTACTGCGAGGTCGGCACCACGCTGAATCCGGCATCCTCCAACTCGTTGGTGGCCTTCTTCACGTCCATGCCCTCGACGTCAGGCAGTTCGACCATCTTGGCCGTGTCCTTGGTCTTGTAGTCGGCGAAGTCGCTGGGATCGACGTCCTTCAGCGCCTTCGTCATGGCCGGCTTCCAAATGCCGCCGCCCGCGTCGCCGCCACCGGTTGCCTGCAGATACACGTCGGTGGACAGGTGGTAGCCGAGCAGACCACCACTGCGAACGTGCCCCTGCCGGAACGGCTTGCGGACCGTGTCCTCGGCGATCGAGGCAACCCCGGCCAGGTCCGGCGTGTAGCCGGCGAACCAGACTGCCTGGTTGTCGTCGGTGGTACCGGTCTTGCCCGCCTCCGGTCGGCCGTCCGGCAGCGCGGCCGGTGCGCCGGTCCCGGTCATCACGCCTTGCAGGATGTCGTTCACCCCGTCCGCGACGTCCTTGGAGATCACCCGCTTGCAGTTCGCGCTGGGTGCTTCGAGCTCCTTGCCGTCGGCGTTGGTGATCTTGTCGATGATGATCGGATCGCAGTGGATGCCGCGGGCGGCGAAGGTGGCGTACGCCTCGGCCAGGCTGAGCGGCGCGATGTTGGCGACACCGAGGGTCAGCGACGGCGACCGGTTGTACCTCGCCGACTCCGAGATCGGCTCACCGGAGGCGAGCTTCACGCCGAGCTTCTCGGCCATCTTGAGTACCGGGCACAGGCCGATCGTGTGTTCCAGTTGCAGGAAGTACGTGTTCACCGAGTACTTGGCTGCCTTGCGCATATCCATCACGCCGTTGACACCGGTGGAGTTCTTCGGCGCGTAATTCTTGTCGCCGAGGACGAAACTGCCGTCACAGGATTTCCACGTCGTGCCGGTGAAATTCATCGGCGACCTGGCGTTGTAGGTCTTCGACGGCGGCACACCCGCTTCCAACGCGGCCGCCATGGTGATCGCCTTGAACGTCGAACCGGACTGGAAACCGCCGCTACTGCCGCCGAGATCCGGCGGTGCCGGATAGGAGTAGTAGGTCTCGCCCTTCTTGGAGTCGTTGCCCATCACCGGACGGCTCTGACCCATCCCGATGATCAGCCCGGTGCCCGGCTGGATCATCGACATGGTCGCGATCACCGGGTCCTCCGGCCCGACGTAATCGCTGACCGCTTCCTGGGCTGCGTCCTGGGTCTCGGGATCGATCGCGGTCTCGATGGTCAGGCCACCGCGTTTGATGGTGTTGATCCGGTCCTGCTCGGTCTTGCCCAGGCTCGGCTGCTTCAACAGACTTTGGTACACGTAGGTGCACAGGAATGGGTACTTGCTGCTGATGCAACCGTTCGGCGCCTTCTGGACCTTGTCCTGATGGAAACCGGCCTTCTTGGCCGACGCCAGCTGCTTGTCGGAGATGATGTTCAGCTCCGCCATCCGATTCAGCACCGTGTTGCGGCGGGCGATCGCCGACGCCTCGTGCTGGACCGGGTTGTCGGCATCGGGGCTCTGCACCAGGCCGGCCAGCATCGCGGCCTGGTTGATGTTCAGGTCCTTGGCGTGCTTGTCGAAGTAGTGCTGGGCCGCGGCCTCGACCCCGTACGCGCCGTCGCCGTAATAGGCGATGTTGAGGTAGCGCTCGAGGATCTGGTCCTTGCTGAGCTTCTTCTCCAGCCCGATCGCGTACTTGAGCTCCTGGACCTTGCGGGCGTAGGTGTCGTCCTGCGCCTCCTTGATGCCCTTCTCGTCGCCGGCCAACTGGGCCTGCTGGATCCGCACCATCTTCACGTACTGCTGCGTGATGCTGGAGCCGCCCTGGGAGACGCCGCCTGCGGCCGCGTTGGTGAGCAGCGCCCGCAGGGTGCCGGTGACGTCGATCGCCCCGTGCTGATAGAACCGGTGATCCTCGATCGCCAACTGCGCCTGGCGCATGATCGGCGCGATGTCGTCCAGCTTGACGTAGGTACGGTCCTGGTCGTAGAAGTACGCCAACGTTTCGCCGTCGGCCATGGTGACCTTGCTCTTCACCGGCTGCGGAGGGGTTTGGAATGCCTGCGGCAGTTCGTTCACCGTCTTCTCCGCAGCCCGACCGCCGACGCCCGCCATGGCTGCCACCGGCACCGCCAGGCCCGCTACCAGGAGTCCGGCAACCATGCTCACGACCAGGAACATCGCCGCCGAGTAGGTGACGCTTCCGGCGCGCTTGGGGCTGAATGGCATGGCCCACAGGCTACGTGAGGTTCAAGGCCTCGCCGAATCATCGTGTCCCGCCGCAATGTTGCGAAAAAGTCTCGGGCCTTTAGCCCTAGTCTCGCGTGGACTTCGTTCGTACTATTCCTGCATCGATCCGCAGGGGAATGCGCGGGCCACGGGTGGAGTCCGAGCGTGGATCGGTGCGAGTAATGGGGGTCAGTCAATGACTGCGTTGTTTCAAGAAGACTGGACGCTGCAAGCAAAGTGTCGCGGTATGGAAGACGCGCTCTTTCCGGAGGCGTCCGAACAGAAGCGTGCTCGCGGAGTTTGCGCGGGTTGCCCGGTTCGATCGGAATGTCTGGCAGAGGCGCTGGACAATCGGATCGAGTGGGGTGTCTGGGGAGGAATGACCGAGCGCGAGCGACGGCAGTTGCTGCGTCAGCACACCGATGTCAGGAGCTGGCGTTCACTGCTGGTCGATCAGCGAGGCGCCCAGGCGTCGTAACGCTTCCACATCGGTGACGTCGCGCGGCAGCGCCGGCACCCGGGCCATTGCGACGTCGGGTCGCGAACTACGGAACCGGTCCAGCAGGCGCTGCTCGCGTTCGATCATCCGCATCCGGTCGGCATGCCGTTGCAAGGCTGCGATCTCGACCTGATGAATGTCCTCGGCTGAGGTCTGGAGGTCCTCGGCCAGCGCCAATGCGCGCTCGGCCGAGACCTCCAATTCACTGCCGTGCGTGCGGTTGACCACGAGGCCGGAGAGCGGCAGACCCGATTGGGTCAGCCGATCGACGAAGAAGTTGGCCTCGCGCAAGGCGTCCGGCTCCGGTGTCGCGACCACCAGGAAGGTGGTCACCTCGGAGCTGAGCAGCCGCAGGGTGTCTTCCGAGCGCGCCCGAAACCCGCCGAACAGGGTCTCGAACGCGGCCGCGAAGGTCTTCACATCGGTGATGATCTGGGCGCCCAGCACCTTCTCCATCGCCGAATACGCGAGGTTGAAGCCGACGCTCATCAGCCGGAACGGTCCCTTGGCCGGAGTCAGCAGCAACCGCAGGAACTTGCCGTCCAGCAGCGCGCTCAGGTGCTCGGGCGCGTCCAGGAAGTCCAGCGCCGATCGAGACGGCGGGGTGTCGACGATGATCAGATCCCAGCTGCCGTCGGACTCGGCCTGGTCCGACAGTTGACCGAGCTTCTCCATCGCCATGTACTCCTGGGTGCCGGAGAACGACGTCGACAACGCCTGGTAGAAGCGGTTGGCGAAGATCTGCTCCGCCTTCTCGGGGGTTGCGTGCGCGGAGACCACGTCGTCGAAGGTCCGCTTCATGTCCAGCATCATCGCGTCCAGCGAACCGCCGGCCGTGGTGTCGATGCCG
Source organism: Microlunatus sp. (assembly GCA_036566865.1). Taxonomy (GTDB): domain Bacteria; phylum Actinomycetota; class Actinomycetes; order Propionibacteriales; family Propionibacteriaceae; genus Microlunatus. The sequence goes on along the minus strand of DATCVL010000028.1, from coordinate 5,213 downwards.
TTGACCGGTCGTGGGGTGTTGTCCAGTTGATCGACACCCAGCGACTGGGCCAGTCTTCGTGCCGGGTCGATGGTGAGGACGACGGTCTTGCGCCCTGCCTCCGCGGCTTGGACCGCCAAGGCCGCCGAGGTCGTCGTCTTGCCGACACCACCGGAGCCGCAGCAGATGATGATCTTGGTCCGTTGGTCGTCGATGGTTGCGGAGAGATCGAGAACCGGGGCCTGGGTGATCATGCTCGTACCTCCGCTGCCAACTGGTCGCGCAGGGTCGCGGCGATGCCGAACAGCGCCTCCACGTCGATGCCGAGTGGATCAAGATCAACTTCCACCAGCGGCCGACCGAGCTGCTGCAACCGCTGACGGCGCTGGTGCTCAGCCAGCATCCGTCGAGCATCCATCGCGAATTCGTCGATGAGGGCCTTGTTGGCGACCTCGGACAACCCCGGAACCTCGATCGGCAGCCGCCGGTCAGCGGCCAGCTCCAGTTGATCTTGGTCCAGCGAGGTGGGGGTGATCATGTTGGCGATCACCGCACCCAACGCGATCTCGGTGGGTTCGAGATCGTCCATGGCTTCGATGGTCTCGGTGATCGGCATGTCCTCCAGCAGAGTGACCAGATGTACGACGGTGTGCTCGGAATGCAGTACGGCGTTGATCGAATCGGCCTGGCCGCGAATCGGCCCGACCTTGGCCAGATCGGCGACCGCATCGTGCACATTCAGGAACTTCGCGATCCGGCCGGTCGGCGGCGCGTCCAGCACGACCGCGTCGTAGGCATTCGGCAGCCTCTTGATCAACCGCCGCGCAACCTCGTACACCTTGCCGGTGAGCAACACATCCTGCAATCCGGGAGCGATCGAGGTGGCGAAGTCGATCACGCCGAAACGGTCCAGCGCCTTGCCGGCCAGGCCGAGATGGTAGAAGGTCTCCAGATACTCCATCAGGGCGTTCTCGGGATCCATTGCCAGCCCGTACACGGTTCCGCCGGCCGGCGTCTGGATCAACCGGCGTTCACCGCGATTGCGCAGCGTCTCGGTGTTGAAGAGCTGGGAGATCGCATCCCTGCCCTCCACCTCGCAGAGCAGCACCCGGCGTCCCTCGGTGGCCAGCGCGCAGGCCAGCGATCCGGCAATGGTGGTCTTGCCGGTGCCGCCCTTGCCGCTGACGATGTGCAACGTGTGCTCTGGGCCGTCGGCCGGTGGTGGTGTCAGCCAGCTCGGGCGCCGCTCAACTGTCATGATCAACAGCCTCAGACGTCGGTGATGCGCAGCCCGGCGTGCGCCTTGTAGCGGCGGTTGATCGCGATCAGGTTGGCCGTCAAGGCCTCCACCTGGGCGGCGTTACGCAACCGGCCGCCGTAGATGCCGCGAGCACCCGGGATGGCGGCGGCAAGATCACAGACCACGCCGATCGCCGGCCGGTCCTCGCCCAGTACCAACACATCGAGTTCGATCCGGTCCACCGAGGGGTCGTCCAGCAGAGCGGAGCTGACGTGGTGGAAGGCGCCGATCACGGTCGAGTCCGGCAGCAGTTCGGCGGCCTCCTGGGCGCTCGAGCCTGCCGGCACCTCGATCGCATACGGACCCTGGGCGTCGAAGCCGATCCGGTTCACGCAGTCCACCACGATCTTGCCGGCCAGCTTCGGAGCCAGCTCGGTCAGCAGGTCGGCATGCCCGTCGTAGGGGACAGCAACGATCACCAGATCCGCGGCGGCGGCGTCGGCATTGGCCGCCCCGCTCACCTGGCCGACATCGGCATAGCCGGCCGCGATCTCGGTCGCCCGCTCGGCACTCCGCGATCCGATCAGAACCCGGTAGCCGGCCGCCGCGAACCGCCGGGCGAGTCCGCGACCCTGTGGTCCGGTGCCGCCCAGGATCCCGATCGAAGCCAACGTCGGGGATGAGGTGGGGACGCCGATCGGACTCGGGTGCTCGGGGTTGCCGGCAGCGGAGGCGCCATCAGTCATGGCTTTGATGTTAGTGCGGCCGGTCTACCGGTCTACCGGTCCGGTGGCGCGGGAGGCGTCAGGCGTGCGAGCGTCAGTAGGGTGAGGCCCATGACGAAATGGGAGTACGTGACCGTGCCGGTGCTGGTGCATGCGACCAAGCAGATCCTGGACAACTGGGGTGCCGATGGTTGGGAACTGGTGCAGATCGTTCCGGGCATGAACGCGGAGAACCTGGTCGCGTACCTGAAGCGGCCGATCGAGGGGCCGGGCCAGTCCGGCAGCCAGGGCTGACGATGGCGGGGACCGCAACCGAACGGCTGACCGAACTTGGTCTGACTCTGCCAGCGGCTGCGACTCCGCTGGGGTCCTACCGGCCCGCGGTGTCGTTGGACGATCTGGTGTACACGTCCGGGCAATTGCCCCTGATCGGTGGTGAGCTGGTTGCCCGCGGCAAGGTCGGCGCCGAGGTCTCGATCGAGGACGCGGCCGAGGCGGCCAAGATAGCGGCCCTGAATGCGGTGGCGGCGGTGGCCGCAGTGGCCGGCGGTGTGGACAAGATCAACAAGATCGTCAAGGTGGTGGCATTCGTGGCCAGCACCCCCGACTTCACCGCTCAACCGGCGGTGGCCAACGGGGCCAGCGATCTGCTGGCGGCGATCTTCGGTGACGACGGCGTGCACGCCCGCAGTGCGGTCGGTGTCGTGTCGCTGCCGTTGGATGCGCCGGTCGAGGTGGAGATCATCGCCCGGGTCGTTTACTGATCTTGATCTTCGGTGCGTTCCTGGCTGGTCGCCCGGCGCAGGGGGTTTGATGATCACGTCGTCGAGGGATGTCTTGTCCCAGCTGGATCGGCGGGTACCGGCGGCTGCCGTCGGCAAGCTCGAGAGCCCGGCTGGTCCGGCGGTCGAGCCGCATCCTGCTGCCAGTGTGGTCCTGCTCCGTGATCATCACGGCGGGCTGGAGACGTACGCATTGCATCGGCACAGCCGGATGCCGTTCGCGGCGGGGATGGTGGTTTTCCCCGGCGGCCGCTGGGACGCGGTCGACGGCGTACTCGGAGCGGGTTTCGGTCCGGACGCGGCAGCGTTGCTGCACTGCGCTGCTCGGGAGACCGAGGAGGAGACCGGGGTCAGGCTCGAGCCCGCGGCCTTGCACCCGTGGGCGCATTGGATCACCCCCGAGATCGAGCCCCGGCGCTACGACACCTTCTTCTATCTGGCCGCGCTGCCGCCCGGTCAGGACGCGGCCGACGTGTCCGGCGAGACCTGGAAGGCCGAGTGGCGGTCGCCGGCGGCGTTGCTCACCGCGGCAGACGCGGCGGAGTTGGCGTTGATGCCGCCGACCCGATCGATCTTGATCGAACTGGCCGGCTTCGGTTCGGTCGAGTCAGCGATCGCAGGCTGTCGGGGTCGGCGGGTGGAGACGGTGCTGCCCCGATTCGTCCACGGGCCGCAGGGTTGGGTCTTCGACTACTCCGATCTGGCAGCAACCGGAGCTGCAGCGGAGATCTCAGGCTCCGACGAGTCGATCAAGCGTGAGGGAGCCGAGTGATGATCAAGTACGAGGCGGTGGCGGCGGGGGTGCAGAAGGTGTTGGCGCCCAACCCGGGGCCGATGACCTTGGAAGGGACGAACACCTGGGTGATCGGCGACCCGGTACGGGTGGCTCCGATCATCGTCGATCCTGGACCTCTGGACGAAGATCATCTGGAACGGGTGCTGGAGGTTGCCGGTGGTCGGGCCGGCGCGATATGGCTGACTCATCGGCATCATGATCATTCCGACGGTGCCGGACGGATGGCCGAGCTGGCCGGATGCCAGGTGATGGCCGCCGATCCCGCGTACGCCAGTGATCAGGACTGCGAGCTCGAGGATGGCTACCGAATTGATCTTGCCGGTCTTGAGCTGCGGGCGGTGACGACACCGGGCCACACCAGTGACTCGACCTCGTTCCTGATCTCCGGCCGGCATCGGTCGGCACTGTTGATCACCGGCGACATGGTCCTGGGTCGGGGAACCACGGTGATCACCCATCCCGATGGTGATCTTGCCGCCTACTTCGACTCGTTGCAGACCATGATCACGATCGTTGACGATCAACGGGTCGCCGAGATCCTGCCCGGTCACGGAGATCGGATTGCCGATCCGGCACGGGTGCTCGCCTTCTACCGGGAGCACCGGCTGGAGCGGCTGGATCAGGTGCGGGCCGCACTGGACTCCGGCGCGCAGAACGCGATGGACGTGGTCAAGATCGTTTACGCCGACGTCGATCGGTCGGTCTGGCCGGCCGCCGAACAATCGGTACGGGCTCAGCTGGACTACCTGAAACAACACTGATGTCGACTCCGGTGCTGAAAGATCGGCCGTCCGTGTCGCCGACCGTGCGCCGGTGGCGCGCCTGGGCCGCACCGGCGGTCACCGTGCTGATCACCGCCGCCGCGCAACCGCTGCTGTTGCCGCTCTGGATGCTGGGGGTGATGGCGGCGGGGACCTATGACGCGTCCGGCCGAGGGGGTCCGTTCCGCGCCTGCACCGCCGACTCGACAACCTGCACCGGTCCTGTCTGGTGGATGATCGCGGCCGTTGCGCTGGTCCTGCTGGCTGCCTGCGCGGTCGCGTCGATGATCGGCATCAGGGTCGGCGGCTACCGGCGCCGTCGGCTCGCCTTCGTCGTTCACTGGATGGTCAGCGCGGTCGTTGCGGTCGCGTCCGCAGCCGTGGTGTACCTCGTCGCGGCGCGACGGTAAGCGGCTTCGACGGTACGAAGCACCACGGGCACGCGCTCGGTGACCTCGGCGCGGCCAAACGTCGACGATCGCACCGGGCCGAGCGTGGCCGCAGGGACAAGGGCAGCCGACAGGACATTCACAGCGTTGACACAAGGTCCGCGAGCAGCCTGGGCCCATGAATGAGAACGCGCCCGGAACCGGGAACGACCCGCAGTGGCCGTCGCGTGCACCCTACGGTGCCGATTCATCAACCGAGGACACCGTCCAGCGCTCGTACGGACAGAACGACCCGACCCAACAGCAGCCCGGCCCGACGCAACGGTCCTTCGGCACTGCCGACCAGACCCAGCAGTCCTACGGCCAGTCCGGGTTCGGTCAACAACAGCCGCATCATCCGGGCTACCAGGCCGGTCCGTCGTCCGCCGATCAGACCTCCTACGGTGCGGGTTCGTATCAGCAGCCGTCGGATCCGTACCGGTCAACGCTCTTCGATCAGCCGGCCGTGACCCAGACGGGCGGTTCGACACCGCCGCCGCCG
>DATCVL010000027.1:0-9960 GCA_036566865.1 Microlunatus sp. | reverse complement strand
TTTGCCCGCCGCAGACTGGCCCAGCTCGTGGACAGCAACTCCTTGGCATCCGCGGGCAGCTCGATGACGCGGGTACAAGGCATCGACATCCGCATGGTGACGCTGCACTCGTTGGCTCACGCCCTGCTGGACGAGCTGTCGTTGACGGCCGGCTACCCGGCTGCGTCGCTGCGTGAGCGGGTTTATGCCGACGACGGCCAGGCCGGAATTCTGATCTACACCGCCACCGCCGACAGCGCAGGAAGCCTGGGGGGCCTGGCGTCCCTGAGTGAGCCCGATCGGCTTTCGGCGATCCTGGCCTCGGCCATTCGGCGCGCACGCTGGTGCACCACGGACCCAGTCTGTATCGAGACAACCTCGTCCGGCGTCGACGGGATGAACCTCGCCGCGTGCCACGCGTGTCTGTTGCTCCCCGAGACCAGCTGCGAGCACTTCAACTTGCTGCTGGACCGAGCTCTGTTGGTGGGTGAATTGACCGATCCCACGATCGGCCTGTTCGGGGCCTCGATCGACTGACCTGCATCCCCGATCACCCAGGCAGCAGAGAGCTAGGTTCGCCGGAGTAGCTGATCACCAGTTCGTCGCGGGCACGGCTGGAGGCCACGTAGAGCAAGGCCCTTTCACGCAGCATCGCCTCGGTCCGCTCCTCCTCGGGCAAGGTCCGGGACACATAAACCGCCGGCACGGACCTGTCGGAGACGCCGAGCAGGAGGACCTTGGCGAATTCGGTGCCCTTCGAGCGGTGCATGGTCAGCACGGCTGGTCGTCCGGTCGATATCGCCTTCCGGTCCACCGCCCGTGTCTCGACACCGCGCTCGGCCAGCGCCGAGACCACCCGGTCGCGTTGGCGGCTGTCCCGAACGAGCACCCCGATCGATTCCCGGGCCAGCCCCTGCTCGGCCACCTCGGCGAGCCAGGTCCGCAGCAGCTCGGCTGCCTTGTCGTATTCGTCGGTCAACGACTCCGCCCGGACGATCCGGGGCTCCGGGCCGTTGCGCAGGGATCGGTAGTCCGACGACGCCTCCGGCTCGTCCTCGGCGTCGACCCAGTCGGCGCCTGCCAGGATCCTCCGTGCCAACCCGAGGTTCTCCGCCGTGGTGCGGTAGTTGAGCCGGAGGCGACTCGACCGGCCACGGATGTTCAACCCATAGCGCGACATCACGACGCGCTGGCCGTAGATCCGTTGATGTGAGTCCTCGGCGATGAAGACGTCGTCGGGTCCCTCGGCCACCAAGGCACGGATCAACTGCAGGTGTGCCGGATCGAGATCCTGTCCCTCGTCCACCACCACATGGTCGAACGGTCTGGCCCCACCCCCTGCAGCGCGGAGGTCGAGCGCAACCGCTGCCAGCGCGGCGGCTTCGCCGTAGTCGATCATCCCCGATGTGGTCGCACCCGCACGGTATGCGAGGACGACCTCCCATACGGCACGGCGCTGGCTGCGCGACAGTCGGACTCCTCGTCCCGGACGCGGGATCCGCACGTACTCGTCCAAGGTCGTGATCCTGTTGGGCAGGACGACGGTGGCGTACTCGGCCTCGACGAAGGAGACCGACCGCAGCGGTTCGGGCAGGTTGGATCCGGCCGAGGCGAGCGCCGTTCTCCACGCCTCAGCGGCATCGGTCCGTTGCGCGATCGACGAGCGCGAGCTGCCGAACAGCTGGGCGGCGGCGGCCCCGACCTGGTCACTCGCTTCACGGAGCACGGCGGCGGCGACCGAGTCGACACCGGCGACCATCAGGCCGGGGCGGCCCAGCGAGTCCGAGACCGGCAGGCCAGGATCGAGGGTGCGCAGATCCTGGCGCATCTGCTCGGCCAGGTTCGTGGTGAACGTGGTGGCCAGCACCCGAGCTCGCTGGTCGGCCCGCGCAAGTCTCCTGGCTCGATGCAGCAGCACGACGGTCTTGCCAGTGCCGGCGCCGCCGCTGAGCCGGTAGGACCCGTTGTACGTGGCTTCCACGACCCGCCGCTGACTCGGGTGCAGCCAGGTCCGCCAGGCGATGAAGTCGCCGGACTCGATGATGCGGCGCAGTTCGTCGGCATCCTCGACGTAGGTGAACTCGGTGCGCGCGGCCGGGCTGCGCAACAGCGAGTCCAACAGGGTCGCATCGGAGTCGTCGGCCGGTTTGCTGAGTCCGTACTGCTCGCGCACCTGCTCGATCGAGTCCCCGGACGACATGTCGAACAACGCCAGCCCGCGCCAGCCGCCCAACTTCTCAGCGAAGACGATCAGCTCGTCCTCGTCGGTGCAACGAGCCACCTGCTCGGCGACATCCGGATCGAGTCCCAGACCTTCGACCAACTCGGTCGCCGAATGCCCGAGGATCGTCGGCAGTTCGTGCTCCGGGGACGGTGTCGCCGACTGCGGCACAGCCACCGGCGTTGGTTCGGTCTCCTCGATAGCCGGGACACCGTTCAACGGATTGGCCGACAACCGGGCGCGCTTGGCGCGTTCGATCGCCTCGTCGTGATGCCAGATGCCGTACAGCACATAGAACCGCTCACGGTCCTGGTCGAGCTGGAACAGCACGGCGCGGTAGGCAAGGTCCACACGTCCGGTACGGACCCGCGGGTCGACCGTGCCGTGGATCGGCTCGATGCGCAGTCCCTTGCTGGCGTCGTTCTCCGTCACCTTCTGCAGAAAGGCGGTCACCTTGGAGCGGATCGTCGGGTCGAACTTCATCGCGGTCCGCGACAGGATGATCTGCGACTCGGTCATCGCGCTTCCCTTCTCAGTGCTGCGGCGATCGCATCCGGATCTGCCGCAACGACGATCCACCCCGCGTCACGGATGGATTGCAAATCCTGCTCGGACAGGTGATTGCCCAGGTCCACACCGATCTTTTTGTCCGGCCAGGACAGTTCGACCGGAATGTTGTGTCGGGTCACCTCGTAGCCGATCGTCGCCACCGGCAGGCCACGCCGCGCGAGCTCGACGACGAGCCGCTGGTCCTCGTCGCTGTCGTACTCCTCGTACGCCTGGGCCCAGCCTTCCGGCAGGTCGACGCCGGCCCCCACCGGCCCGGTAGCCGGCACGAGCTGCGCATCCGTCGTAACCGTCGACAACGTGCCGATCGTGAGCGGCGCCGCGGACAACTGCGCGACGTTGGCGAAGGTCAGCCAGTCGTACCAGGCTTCCCGAGCCCCGTCGGCGGACAGAGCGTGGTCGCGATCATCGATCAGGGCGCAGCAACCCACCAGGTTGCCGATCTGCCGGACGGTGATCCCGATCCCGGTCTCGGACCAGGTGCCGAAAGGAGCGGACGGATCGACACCGACAGCAAGCAGGTCAGCAGCGGCGTGGGCGGCGTCCCCGACCGGCTTCTGCCGGTGGTATCTCCGCAGCAGCGCCAACGGGAGATACGTCGCCAGATCGGTACGTGCGCTGACCTGCGGCGCGGCCAACCAACTGCGCAGGATCCCGAACGGGCCGGATGTGATGTCGTCGAGGGCGCCGGAGGTCGTCGGGAACTGCTGGATCAGCCGAGGCCTGAGCTGCTCGGACCACCATCTCGGCGGCACCGGCCGGCCGTTCTCCTCCTCGACGGTGACGTCGCGGGCGGTGATCGACAGCACTCGGACTCCGGCGTCGCGAAGCGCCTGTCGCTTGCCGGCGTCGCCGGCCAGGTTGTTGTTCGTCACTGAGGCGTGGAAGGCCCGGCCGTCGGTGAAGATCGCCGTCTGGGGCACCTGGGTGTCGTCCGATCGCAGCACGAAGTCCGGTTTGCTGCCGTGCATCAGGACCTGGGGCTCCAGAGTCCAGGTCCGCGACTGCCCGGGCAGCCTGAGCCGCATCCGGTTTCCGTACGTCCCCGGTGTCTCGGTCACCTGCGCCGACAGCTCACCGGCCAGCTCTCGGAACGCACGGTAGAAGCGACGTTCCAGCCATGAGGCACCGTCGCCGCTGATCGGCGTCACCGACTCCGTCACCGTCCATTGCACCGCCGGGCCCGGATCGGGCAGCGAATCTCCGGCGGTCAGGATGTCACGGAGATGTCGCTCCGCGGCCGCCCTGGACACGTGCCCCACGTCGCCGGCGAACGGCAGCAGGCAGCGATGGCAGCTGAGTTGGTCCTCCTCGGCGCAGGGACAGTCGCGGACGATCTCCCAGGCGCGGTGCAGCATCCGCCATGCCTGATCGGGTGTGGCGAGATCGGCCAGGTATCCGGTGCCGCCGGGCACGAGGTCGTGCAGCAGCAGAGCTTCGTGGTTGTTGCCGTGCCGACTGGGCGCCACGCACGGGGTGACGCCGAGATGGTCAGGATCGCCGCCGAACTGCTCGCGCAGGCCGAGCAACAGTGCGGCGGTCAGGCTCGGCAGGGCGAACGAGTCGCCCAGGGTGACCTGCGGCGGCAGGGTCACCAGCACACCTTGCGTCTGCAGGGTACGGGAGAGCGCAACGGTCTCCACATGGCCTTCGCCCGTGGCGGTGCGGTAGCTGCACCACGGACGATGCTCGTCGGGGCGGTTGTCCTGGGCCTGGCGGTCCTGCACCCCGCAGCCACGGCAGACCCGGAAGAGCGGCGCGGTGGTCTGGTCCCCGCCGACCTGCCAGGTCGCGCCGGTCCCACGCCGTCCGAGATTGAGCCAGCGCAGCGTCAGCCGGTCGAGGTAGTGGACGCCGAAGTCGTAACCCTGCACGGCCCACCGCTGTGCCGCCGTGTCCAGGTCGATGTCGGGCAGGGTGACAATCGTGTACGCGCTCCGATCGCGTTCGTCGGTGTTGTCGGTGATCATGGCTTCGTCCCGGCGCATCTGCGCCGAGACCGAGGTCAACTCGACCACCGGCACCCGCTGCCCGGTGTCCTGGGTGGAGGTGCTGCCGCACCGGGGACAGGTCGGGGCCGAGTCTGCGTCGGTGGCCCAACCGCAGTCGGCGCACCAGGCCCACGCGCGAATGGCGTCCCCGTCGGCGCCGAGGTCGATCGCGTCGATCTTGATCTCCATGCCGCGCGCGTAGAAGCGGGATCCGGGCGCGAACTCCCGCAACGCCTGGGCCGACGGACGGCTGATCGACGCGTCCTCCTCCTGCCAGTCCTGGCTGTCCGGGTCGAGCCAGGTGACGACCACATCGAGGGTGACCGCGTCATCCAGCAGGGTGTAGTTGGGCAACAGGCCGGCCTCCTCCAGTGCCGCGACCCAGTGCTGGGAGTTGCGGTCGGAGATCTGTTTGCCGAGATGGGCCAGCGCGGCGCGTGCCGATCGGTGGGCACGGACGTCCTCGTCGTCGGGTTGCGGCAGCTCGGCGCGCTGTTGCAGGGCCGGAAGGGCCTGTTGGATGGTCGTCCGTTTTCGTTCCAGGGCCTCGGCGTCGGCGTTCCAGCGGTCGACCGCGCGACGAACCAGATCAGTCATCGGGCTGGTCCCGCCCTCGGCCGGGGTGGTCCAGCTGCGGAGTCTGGCGACCACCTCTGCTCGGAGCCCGTCGAAGGTGCCGAGGAAGTCGTCGACGACCTCGGCAGCGTGCTGGTCGGCGAAGTCGCAGACCGTGCGCAGGTAGTTGTCGGGGTTCCGGTCGCCGAGGACCTGGGGGGCGGTCCGCGGATGGTCGATGTCGCCGCGGCCGGCCGTCCGGTCGACGACGTGGGCGAAGTACTGCCGGCGCAGGATCTCCTCGGCCGACAGCCAGGTAGCGGGCGGGCGGACGGCCCCGTTGACCATAGACAGCGGGTCGTTCAGCCGGGCCAGGTTGCGGCTGTGTCCGGTGACGTAGGTGAGGTCGAAGGCGTTGCCGGTGAGCCGGCCGGCGCGGCCGATGCGTTGCAGGTAGGAGGCGACCGTACGGGGCAGGGAGGACAGGAAGACGGTGGAGAGGCTGCCGATGTCGATGCCCATCTCCAGGGTGGGCGTGGCGACCAGCACGTTCGGCGCGCCGGGCACGGCGTCGGCCTCTTTGAACGCGTCCTCGTAGTCGAGTCGGATCTCCGGTGGCAGCAGGCCGGTGTGTTCGCGGGCAACGATGCGCCGCATGTCGGGTGCCCGGTATAGGCGACGGTAGTAGTTGTCCGGGGCCATCGACTGCGGGGCCAGGTGACCGGAGCAGCGGACCAGCAGGCACGGTGCGTCGGCGAGTTGGGCGACCACCTCGCGGTCGCCGTGCTGTTCGGTGTGGCAGACATCGCAACGCAACAGCTGCCGGCGCTCGGTCAGGTCGTCGTCGGACGCCAGGCCGACCAGGACCCGGTCCGACGGGATCGCGTAGCTGGTGGCCGAGACGGCGACGCTGCTGTCGGTGGCGACCGGGACAAGGACCCCCTGGTCGGCGAGGTCGGCCAGCAGCAGTCGGGTCAGGGTGGCGCCCGCTGGGGCGGTGACTTTGAGGGTGCGCTGTGCCCATCGGGCGTACCAGCCCTGCGGCGAGGTGGCGGCTTCGAGCAGCGGGTCACGGCGGCCGCTCGCCGCGCCGACGCGGGGGAAGGTGGGGGTCGACCGACCTGGCGGGAAGGCGGGCATACCTTCGGTCCGCGGTCGACCGCCCCAGACCTTCCACCGGTTGCCGTCGCTCGCCATGAACGGGCGGAGCCAGTCGTGGTGGATGGCACCGACGGCTCGCATGTGCTCCAGTACGCCGCGGATCCAGCTGACCAGAACATCGTCGTCGGTGAGCGGGTCCCTGTCGGGCTCGAGCGGCAGAGTGACCTCACCGAGCACCCGCCGGGCGGAGGCGGCGAGCTGTTGGCGGCTGCCTGCGTCGACGGCGGCGGAGACGGTGCCGGTGGTTTCCAGGGTGCGACCGAATCGGGACTGCAGCCCGAATTCCAGGGCCAGGTCGAACAGCACCCGGCGCCGGACGTCGCGCCGGATGCCGGCGCCGGCGCGTCCGGGTTCCTGCCAGAATTCGGCGAACCGTGGCCGGTCCACGAGTTCGGGGTGCAGCAGTCGGTACCGGCGGAACGGGTCGTCGCCGGCGTGACGAAGGATCGCCGTGGCGAGGTCGTCCAGGGTGAGCGGCTCGTCGGTGGCGGCGTCGGCGATGGCCGACCGCAGGGTCAGGGTGTGGGATCGGGCCTCCACGAACCCGGCCCGATGGGCCGCGTCCTGCACCGAGTCGGTGAAGACCAGGGCCTTCTTTTCGGCGGTGTCGATGCGTCGTGCCCCGAAGAGGGCGGACAGGCTGACGGAGAGTTGGGTGGCGACGGCCGAGCCGAGGAAGCGGATGCCGTCCTTGCCCTGGCAGGAGGGGCAGTCGTCGTTGGCCGCCAGGTCCTCCTCGTCGCGGCGGTGGGTGAGGACCGGGATGATCCGTCCTTCGGAGAATTCCTCGCTGTCAATGTCGGGCAGGCCGCGGGTGAGCGTGCTGTGCCGGGTGTCCCACCAGGAGAGGTCGGCGAGCTGGTCGGCGTCGTACTCGCTGCGGGCGTGAATCAGTGCTCGGAAGTAGCGTTCGCGGTTGCGGTGACGGGCCCGGATGTCGCGGGCGTCGCTGATCGAGCTGCCGGTCGGTTCGAGATAGACGCCCCAGCCGGAGCGGCCGCAGTGCCGGCAGTAGACCGCCGGCCGAGCGCCGTCGACGGCCTGGTCGAGGTCGTGGACGTGTTCGCCGTCGTCGCTCCAGCGAAAGCCCGCGGTGGAGGACGCGAGGCGGTCCAGTCGGGTGAGCTCGCGAATCCACAGGTGGGTCTCGACTGTGACGAAGTCGCGGCCGAGCTGGCTGCGCAGATGGCTCAGCGTGGCGATCAGGTAGCCGATCCAGCGGACCGCACCGCGGGTGACCTCGGGTGTCCCGGTGTCCTCGACCAGCGTGGTCAGCATCTCCTCGGCCGATCGGGCACGATGACCGTCCTGCAACAGGGCGCGCAGCTGGGGCGAACTCAACAGGACCGATGCCTGCTCAGGTACGTCGGTGGCCGTGGCCCCGGTCGGATCGTCGTTTGTACGGAACATGTCGACGACGGTGCTGGTGATGATCTCGGGGTCGTCGGTCGCGTCCAGGGTCTCCAACGAGTCGCTCATCTGTTGGGCGCGGACGAGCGGCCCCGGGGTGCTCGCCTCGACCGGCCCGGACCAGGTGTCGGCCCAGGTGTCGACATCGAGGCGTCGTTCTGTGATCACGGCGTCGGCGTCGAAACTCGTGCCGAACACCGTCCGGGCGAAGTTGATCATGGCCGCCGGGTCGCCGCCGTCGCCGAGAGTGGCGGAGGTGGCGACCGGGGTGATCGGGCCGAGCGGCACTGCCGTGGCCGGCTGCTCGTCGACGTCGACGGTCCGGTGGCGGGCGAGGATCAGTCCGAGCCGGCGCAGCAGCATGGCCACGTCGGTTCCCTGGGCGCCGTCGTAGGTGTGGAATTCGTCCAGCACCAGATAGGTGAGGCTGTCGGCGCTCTCGGTCCACAGCCTGCGGTCGTCGTGCCGCAGCAGCAGTTGGTCGAGCATCTTGTAGTTGGTCAACAGGATGTCCGGCGGATCGTCGCGGATCACCGCCCGGTCGGTGATCAGTCCCCGCTCGCTGACGATGGTCCGCTCGGCTTGCTGCTCCCCGGTGTAGATGGCAGCCGTCACCCGCGAGAGCCGCGGGTCCTTGGTGATCAAGGACGTGAGGCGACCGGCCTGATCATTGGCGAGCGCGTTCATCGGGTAGAGGATCAGCGCCTTCATCCCGCGGATGCCTAACGACCGAGCCCGGAGCACGTGGTCGACGATCGGATAGAGGAACGCCTCGGTCTTGCCCGAGCCGGTGCCGGTGGTCACCAATGTCGGTTGTGGCCGACGGAAGTCGCCCGAGGTTCCGGAGCTCCCGGCCCCAGGTCCCGAAATCCCGACCGAGGGTCCTGAGCGCCCCACCAGGGGTCCTGAGCTTGTCGAAGGACCACCAATCCGCACTTTGCTGCTCAACCGGGTGAAGGCGCCGGCCTGGTGCGCATAAGGCACGAAATCCTCAGGCAACCAGTCCAGACTGTCCTGCCAGCCGGCCTCGGCCGGCGCGAACGGCACCCGGAGCCGCGTCCACGGGCCCTTGAAGATGCCGGTCGCCGGATCTTCGAGGAAGTCGGTCAGTGCAGTGCGTGCGTCGACGTCCGTCAACGCGAACGTCGTCGTCAGGTAGTCGGTCAGCGCGCGCCGCAGATCCGCTGCCTGGACCGTCGGCAGCAGCGTGCTCATGTCATGCCCAGCCGCTCGGCGAACACGGCGTACGCGCGCCGCATGTCGGCCTCGCGATCGTAGTTGCGGAACGGCAGTTCGTAGACGTAGGTGTTGCCCATTGCATTGGTGTGCGTCCGCTCGTCCTTGCTGATCGCATCGCCCTTGCGCCGCCACACCTGCTGCACCGGCATCGGCACCAGCCGCCCGTTCGCGTCATAGAGATAGTCGCGCTGGTCGTACCCGCGGAGTACGGCGAACTGGGTGCGGTAAACGGTGCAAAGCTCATCAGGTGAAATGCCCAGTGCCAGCGAAACAAGCACGTCGACTTCCAACTGCGCCTGCCGACGCTCATGATCTCCCCGCAGCGGCGTGCTTTCGTCCCAAACTGGCGCCACTTCTCCCAATCGGGAGGCAGTCATGTCGTCGGCCCAGCTCAGGTCGGTGAACTCGTCGCCCCACGACTCCGTCCAGATCCGTCCGTAAGCCTGACTCACACAGTTGAGTCGGAGGATTCGAAGTCGCAATTCTGCGGCCATTCGCGGATCCGCATCGACGTAGGCCAGCCGCTCGACGACCGCCTTGTAGATTCCGCTCTTGGGTGCGACTCGAACCAGGAAGTCACCCAGGAGCGAGCTCATCGACGCGAGAACCATGACAAGATCATCGGACGCCTCCAAGCCAACGTCGAAGACACCGTTCGGATGCGCCGCTCCAGGCGGGATCAGAGCGCTGATCAAGGTTCGCTCGCCGGTGTTGGCAGCCATGGCACGCCACGCCACGCGGTAGCTGTCGCGGGCGGGAACGCCGTTCCAGTGGGTGTAGGCGGCGTCGTAGGTGGCGCGGTCGCCGGCGGGTTCGTAGGCGGTGATCGGGACGTAG
>DATCVL010000026.1:0-2908 GCA_036566865.1 Microlunatus sp. | reverse complement strand
TGCTGGAAGGGTTGAACCCCCAGCAGCGGCAGGCGGTGCTGCACACCGGAGCGCCGGTGCTGGTGGTCGCCGGCGCCGGATCGGGCAAGACCCGGGTGTTGACCCGGCGGATCGCCTACCTGGTCGGCGAGCGCAATGTGCACCCCGGTTCGATCCTGGCGATCACCTTCACCAACAAGGCGGCCGCGGAGATGCGGGATCGGGTCACCGAGTTGGTCGGTAATCGGGCCAAGTTGATGTGGGTGTCAACGTTCCACTCGGCGTGTGTCAGGATCCTGCGTTCGGAGATCGGCCGGTTCAACATGGCCCGGACGTTCTCGATCTACGACGACGCCGACGCCAAGCGGTTGATGCAGTTGGTCTGTCGTGATCTTTCGCTGGACCCGAAGCGGTTCCCGCCGCGCGCGGTGCTGAACTGGGTGTCCAACCTGAAGAACGAATTGGTCGACACCGACTCGGCGAATACGAAGGTGAGCACGCCGCTGGAGGAGGGCTATCTGGCGGCGTACAAGGAGTACCAGCAGCGGCTGGTCGCGGCGAACGCGTTGGACTTCGACGATTTGATCATGACCACGGTGCACCTGATGCAGGCGTTCCCGGAGGTCCGTGAGCAGTATCGCCGCCGCTTCCGCCATGTCCTGGTGGACGAGTACCAGGACACCAACATCGCTCAGTACGAGTTGATCCGGCAGCTCAGCGGCGAGGTCGAGGATGGCCCGACGCAGACCGAGCAGGGTCCGGCGGCGGCACCGGCCGAGCTGATGGTGGTCGGTGATTCGGACCAGTCGATCTACGCCTTCCGCGGCGCGACGATCCGCAACATCCTGGACTTCGAGTCCGACTTCCCGGGCGCCGAAACGATCTTGTTGGAGCAGAATTACCGCTCCACCCAGAGCATCCTCGATGCCGCGAATGCGGTGATCTCGCACAACCAGGGCCGGACCGAGAAACGGTTGTGGTCCGACGTCGGCAGCGGCGACAAGTTGGTCGGCTACGTCGCCGATTCCGAGCACGACGAGGCCCAGTTCGTCGCCGGCGAGATCGATTCGCTGGCTGATCAGGGCAAGATCAAGTACGGCGACGTCGCGGTGTTCTACCGGACCAACGCCCAGTCGCGTGCCTTCGAGGAAGTCTTCGTCCGGGTCGGGCTGCCGTACAAGGTCGTCGGCGGCGTGCGGTTCTACGAGCGACGCGAGATCCGGGACGCCATCGCGTACCTGCGGGCGATCGCCAACCGCAGCGACGATGTGTCCGTACGCCGGATCCTGAACGTGCCGAAGCGAGGGATCGGTGATCGCGCTGAGGCAGCCGTGGAGGCGTACGCGAGCGAGCAACGGATCAGCTTCGGTGATGCGCTGCGGCAGGTCGACGAGATCGCCGGACTGGCGACCCGGTCGGCCAAGCAGATCGCGGGATTCACTGCCTTCATGGACAAGTGCGAGCGGCTGGTCGCCGACGGGTCGCCCGCCGACGAGGTGCTGACCACAGTGCTGCAGGACTCGGGTTACCTGGCCGAACTGCATGCCTCCACCGACCCACAGGACGAGACCCGGCTGGAGAACCTGGTCGAGTTGGTGGCGGTGGCGCGCGAGTTCGTCGCGGCCGGCGGGACCACCCCCTTGGGCAGCGGTGGCGAGGGCGGTGGGCTGTCCTCGTTGAGCACCGAACCGATCCTGGCCACTGAACTGCCGAGTGCACTCCCGCAGGCCGAGCCGCCGAAGCCGGTGGAGAGTCCGAAGGTCGACCCGGCGCCGGCGGACAGCCTGTTCGCCGAAGGGCTGTTCGATCTTGATCAGGACGAGAGTCTGGTCCAGGCGCCCCCGACCGGCACCGGACCCGAGCTCGCCACTGCGGAGGCGGCAGGCACGGTCCGGACATCGATCCTGGACGAGGTGCAGGTCGGGCCCGACGCGGATCAGCTGACCGGTGCGGAGTTCGAGCTGGGCGCCGGGGCGGCGCAGCCGGACGTATCCCTGGGCGCCTTCCTGGAGCGGGTGGCACTGGTCGCCGATGCCGATCAGATCCCCGACAGCCCGGACGGCAAGGGCAGCGGGATGGTCACCCTGATGACGTTGCACACTGCCAAGGGACTGGAATTCGACACGGTCTTCCTCGGCGGCCTCGAGGACGGGATCTTCCCGCACCAACGGGCGCTGGGTGAACGGGCCGAGCTCGAGGAGGAACGTCGGCTCGCCTACGTCGGGCTGACCCGGGCCCGGAAGCGGCTGTATCTGAGCCGGGCCATCGTGCGGTCCGCCTGGGGTGCTCCGCAGCACAATCCGCCCAGCAGATTCCTGGCCGAGATCCCGGTCGACCTGATCGACTGGCGGCGTACCGAAGGGGCGGTGACCAGTTGGCGGTCGACCTCCGCCAGCTCGCAGGAACGAGAGCGGGCCAAGGACGAGGCCACCGCGCGCTGGCGGAACACCGTCGGCTTCGGGAGTGCTCTGCCGAAGAAGAAGGCAGTTCCTTCACTGGCGGCCGGGGACAGGGTGCTGCACTCGGTCTTCGGGATGGGCAGCGTGGTCGCCACGTCGGGTGCCGGCGACAACGCCAATGCCGACGTCGACTTCGGCTCGATCGGTGTGAAACGGCTTTCCCTGCGGCATGCGCCGTTGGAGAAGCTCTGATCCTTCGCTGATTCAGCGATCGGCTGTCGACCCCTTCCACAGCGGTACACAAAAGCGCCTCCCGTACCCGGTGGATCGGGTGCGAGAGGCGCTGTCAGGTGCGACTGCCGGGGTGCGGCTCAGGGATTCAGGCCGTGGGCGCGGAACCAGACCGCCGGGTCGGTGGCGCTGTAGACGTCGCCCGGGGTGACCCCGGCCGGGTACAGCTCGACGTGGGTGTGCGGGCCGAATGCGCGGCCGGTCTGTCCGACGTGGCCGATCAGCTGACCTGCGGTGAC
>DATCVL010000025.1:0-4882 GCA_036566865.1 Microlunatus sp. | reverse complement strand
AATCGGGTTCGCCAGGCGAGAAGGCTGCCGCCGGCGATGACATTCGCCTACCAGTCGCCTGTCGTCGGCCGGATCCGGGCGAATCGGCGCGCCCCGTAGGCAGATGTGATCGCGAACGCCCCGGCCTCCATCGGAGACCGGGGCGTTCGCCGACCGAGTGCGTGGCCGATCAGACGGTGATCACACCGCCGGGCGCATCCCCGAGCGGAACCGGGGCCGGCCGCTCGCAGGTGGTGCCGACCTCGACGGCGACGCCTTGATCGGCCGACTCGAGCAGCGACAACATCACGTCCAGCACGTGCAGACCAAGATCACCGGAGGCGCGGATCGGTTGATCATCGGCAGTGGCCGCCAGATCGGCGATCCCGAAGCCGCGACCGGCATCGCGATAGCCGGCGGTGACCGGCAGGGCGGTCCACTCGCCCCCGACTTCGTGCAGCGACACGTCACCGTCGAAGCGATTCGGATCCGGCACCACCAGGGATGCGGTCGACCCGTGCACCTCGATGTTGGACGCCTTGGTGGCAGCGGCGTCGAAGCTCATCACCAGCGTGGACAGCGCGCCCGACTCGTGCACGAGCACACCCGTCACGTGGGTGTCCACCGCGACGTCGATGATCTCCCCCGCACGTGCACCCGAGCCGATCGTCCTGGTCGGCCGGGTGTGGCTGGCCGCGCCGATCACCTGACGGACCGGCCCGAGCATGGTGATCAGTGATGATACGTAGTAGGGGCCCATGTCCAGCAGCGGACCGCCGCCGGGCTGGTAGTAGAAGTCGGGGTTGGGGTGCCAGCGCTCGTGACCGGGCGTGACCATGGTCGCGGTGGCCGAGATCGGCGTCCCGATCAGGCCGTCGTCGATTGCCTTGCGCGCGGTCTGCGTCCCGGTGCCCAGGACCGTGTCCGGTGCCGATCCGACCCGGACACCGGCCGCTCGTGCAGCCTCGATGATCTTGATCCCGTCGGCCAGAGTTGCGGCCAACGGCTTCTCCCCGTACACCGCCTTGCCGGCGGCGATCGCCTGCAGCGCGATCTCGGCATGCGCGGCCGGAATGGTCAGATTCAGGACAAGATCAACATCGTCACTGTTGATCAACTCGTCCACGGTCAGCGTGGCCGCGCCGTACTTCTCGGCAACGGCGGCGGCTCGGGTCTGGTCCAGGTCCGCGACCGCGGTGAGCTGCAGGATCGGCAGCCGCTCGATCACGGCCAGGTACTGCCCGGAGATCGCACCGGCACCGATCATGCCGATCTTGATCGGCTCGACCCCGGACTGGTTCGGATCGATATCGGTCGCGCTCATCGAGTCACCCACAGCAGACCGCGTTCGATGATCTTCCGTACGGACGGATCCTGGACAACGCTCAGCTGGTGGCCCGGAGTGCAGACGAAGACCTTGCCCTTGCCCCACTGCCGGGTCCAGATCGCCGGACATGTGATCGGCCGATGCCAGTTGTCGAAGTCCCGGCACGGGATCGTGGTGGTCGCCAGCACGTCGTTGTATTCGTCGCTGAGCACCCAGTACTGCTCGGTCTCCAGCTCGAAGTCGGAGATGCCGGCGACGATCGGGTGCTCGGACTGCTCGGGCACGATGTTGACGCTGTAGCGGACGAAGTTGTCGCTGCCGTCACCCTTCAGGTCCTCCGGCCGGGCCTTGGCCTGGTGATGGGCGAACTGGCCGCCGATCAGCTGCAGGTAGTCCGCCTCGTTCCGGTACGAGTCCGCAATGCCGCCGTGCCAACCGGCCAGCCCGGTGCCCGCGGCAACGGCAGCCCGCAGCCCCTTCAGCTCGTCGCGCTCGATCGTCGACATGGTGACGACCTGGACGATCAGGTCGACCGTCGCCAGATAGTCGGCGTCGGCATAGATCTTGGTGCTGTCCTCGACCCGCACCTGATATCCGTTGTCGGTCAGGAACGGGACAAACGAATCGGTGGTCTGCACCGGTTCGTGGCCGTCCCAGCCACCCCGGACGATCAGCGCGGTCGGATTGTTGGTCTGACTCGTCATCAGCGGTCGGTCTTCTCCTTGATGGCCGGCCGAAGCGCGCGTACGCCCACAGCCGACGTTGACTGAAGTTGCGCAATCACGGTGCTGCGATCTACGCCGCAGTCGAGCATTCCACCGCGTATCAGCCGTGTCAATCGTCGTCGAAGGTCGGATCCGAGCGATGCCGATGTTGCGCAACTCAAGTCCAGCGAACAGGATGGTGCCGTGACTCCCGGGACTCACCGCCAGCCGACCCTGGCCGACATCGCGGCCCGCGCCGGCACCACGGTGCCGACCGTGTCGAAGGTGCTCAACGGCCGTTCGGATGTGTCCGAGGCCACCCGCAACCGGATCATGGAACTGGTCGCCCAGACCGGTTATCGGCGGCGCGGTACGGCCCTCGCGGTCCGGCCTGCCGGCGCCCGACGATTGATCGATCTGGTGATCAGCGGGGTCGCCGGAGGCTGGGCGAATCAGGTCCTGGTCGGCGTCGAAAGCGCTGCCGCTTCGGCCGGGTACGACCTGGTGGTCACGGTCGCTCGGCCGGGCGGACGGGACGCGATCGGCACCACGCATCCCCGGGAGTCGGCTCGTCCGCTGGAGTCGACCGACGGCGGCGCGGCCCGGGAGGACTGGGTGACCAGGCTGCTGTCCCGTCCCTCCTCCGGCGCGGTCCTTGCCCTGGTCGACGCCAGTGGCGAGCAACTGGCGACCCTGCGAGCGGCTCGGGTGCCGGTGGTGCTGCTCGACCCGGTCGATCCACCGCCGGAGTCGGTGGCCAGCGTCGGCGCCACCAACTGGCCGGCCGGGCGGGACGTGGCCGAGTATCTGCTCGGGCTGGGGCATCGCCGGCTCGCCGTGCTCGCCGGCAGTTCCCGGCAGCTCTACAACCGTGCCCGGGTGGACGGGTTCACCTCCACGGTGAGGCTGCATCACGACGATTCCGGCGGAGTCGAACCGGCCGATGCTTCGGTGCTGTTTCTCGATCGGCAACTGTCGGCGGTCGAAGCGGCGGGCCGGCTCCTGGACGGGCCGGAGCCGCCGACCGCGATCTTCGCCAGCGCGGACAGCCTCGCGCTGGCGGTGATCCGCGCCGCCACCTCGCGCGGCATCGCCATTCCGGAGCAGCTCAGTCTGGTCGGTTTCGACGACCTGCCGGAGGCGGCCTGGGCCGGGTTGACCACCGTACGACAGCCGATCGCCGAGATGGGTGCGGCGGCGATGCGGCTGTTGCTGCGGCAGCGAGAGTCCGATCGCGGACTGCCTCGTGAGGAGTTGGCAACGTCGTTGATCATCCGCGACACCACCGCTGCGCCGCCGACGGCTTGATCAGCATGACCGCGGGCCGAAGTCCTGATCAGCAACGCCGGGCCGGGTTTCCCGAGATCGCCGACTTCGAACCCTGCGAAAGCCGGCCGGTACGACCCGGTGTTCGGTAGGCTCAACCGGGTCGTCGACCGATCGTCGACGTCCGTTCATCTTGATCGCAGCAAACCATGGCCATTCTTCAGTCCACCGAGCAGCTGGATCATCGGCCGACACCGCCGGTGACAGATCCGGCTGCCGTCGGGATGGATCCCGAACGGCTGCGGCGAGCGGTGGAGTTGGTACGCCGCCGCGACGCGGCAGCCCAATTCTGTGTGCTTCGGCACGGCCGGCTGGTGGCGTACGAGGTGATCAACTGCGCACCGGACAGTCTGTTCTGGCTGTTCTCGGCCAGCAAGCCGTACACCGTGATCCTGGTCCATCAGCTGGTCGAACGTGGCCTGCTCGATCTGGACGATCCGGTCGCCCGGCACTGGCCCGAATTCGGCCAGCACGGCAAGTCCATGATCACGATCCGGCAGGTGCTGCAGCACCGCACCGGCTTCGCCACCGCGGGCAGCGCGCTCCGCGACGTGCTCGCCTGCACCGATTGGGACCGTGCGATCCGGTCCATCGAACAGACCCGGCCGCGGCGACCCGCCGGGACCGCACCCGCCTACCAGTTCATGATCTTCGGCTTCATCCTGGGCGAGCTGGTCCAACGCATCACCGGTCTGCCCTTCCGGACGGTGCTGGAGCGCGAGTTGATCACTCCGCTGGGTCTGACCGACACTCACCTGGGGATCGGCCCGGACGAGTGGCCACGGCACGTCCCGGTGGTCTTCCGGCACACCGGCGGCGGCTTCGCGGCGTCCGGCATCAACAAGCTCTCCACCCGGCAGGCGATCATGCCCAGCGCCGGCATCTCCACCACCGCCTACGAAGTGATCAACTTCTACCGGATGCTGCTGGCCGGAGGCCGGATTCATGATCAACAACTGATCAGCCCGGCAGCGATCGCGACCGCCCGCACCCCGTCCAACCACGGCGAGATGGACCGCTTCTGCCGCGCGCCGGTGCCGTGGTCGCTCGGCTTCCAGCTCGGCGGCCCTCGCGGGCCGGGGCGGGTGCCACCCTTCGGCTATCGCAGCAGCCACAACACCTTCGGTCACAACGGCAGCAACTGCTGCATCGCCTGGGCGGACGCGGATCGTGATCTTGCCCTGGCCTATCTGAGCAATCTGCGCAGCACCCACGCGGTGGACATGGCCCACCTGGCCGCGGTGGCCGATCAGGTGTTCGCGGCCTGCGTCGACGACTGACGCGATCGGTGCCGGTGGTGCGGCCCGAAGTGATCAGCCGGTCAGCTCGCCCGGCCCGTGCAACCAACGGCCGGCGACCGCTGTCGCGTGCACGCCGATGGTGATCAACTCCGGTCCGGTCAGCGGGTACGGGTCCGCGTCCAGCAACACCAGATCGGCCGGATCGCCAACCCTGACCTCGCCCCGACCGCGGGTTGATGCCCGGATCGCGTCGGCGATCGGCAGTTGCTGCTCGGGATGCCACGGGGTGCCGATGACGCCCTCCC
>DATCVL010000024.1:0-14744 GCA_036566865.1 Microlunatus sp. | reverse complement strand
CACCAGCCGTTCCGGTTTTGACACACGCGGTTCGGGTACGACTCTTCCGGAGCCGAGCGAATCGGGACGATCCGGGATAGACCGTCAGGCGGTGAGCATGATCAACTCTGCGAACAGAACCGGGACCGGTCGATCACTACTGGCCGGAGCCGGCAAGGGTGCCGCGGCGACGGCCACCATGACCGGCGTGTTCAGGGCGTTTGAACGGGCCGGTTGGATTGGCCAACTGCCACCGCGACAGATCGTCGACCGACTGCTTCCTGAGCTTGATGATGATCGGGCGCGATGGCTGACCTTGATCGCCCACTTCGGCTACGGTACGGCGCTGGGCTCGGCCTATGCGTTGCTCAGCCGATCGCCTTCGGCGCTGCGGGGCGCAGTCTTTGGGGTCGCCGTCTGTCTAGCCAATTATGAGCTGGGTCTGCCGTTGCTGCGGATCCGGGAGCCGATGCATCGTGATCATCCTCGCGAGATCGCCGCGCTGATCACAGCTCATCTCGTATACGGTGCAGGACTGGGTCGCCGGGTTCGTCGCGGCGGGTCAGGAGGATGAAGATCGCGATGCGGTTCACACGCTCACAAACCCAACCAGTCACCCGGCGACCATGGTGAAGTTGTGCCATGAACGACAGCGACGATTCCCAACCCGATGATCGCCGCACGGATGGTGGGCGGGCCGGCCGGACGGATCGGAACGAGACCCGAAGCGAGCGCTACGACCGGAATTGGCGCGACCTCCAGCAGGAACTGCGCATCACCCAGACCGGGACCCAGTTGCTGGCCGGATTCCTGCTGACGCTCCCGTTCCAGCAACGTTTCAGTGGACTGTCCGACTCGCAGGTCGGCATCTATCTCTGTTTGGTGGTGCTGGCGGCGTCCATCTCGATCCTGGCGCTGGCTCCGGTCAGCACTCACCGGCTGCTGTTCCGCCATCGGCAGATGGACGATGTGGTGTTGTCGGCCAACCGGATCTTGATCATCTGCCTGGTGGCCAGCTCGATTCTTTTCCCCGGCACGGTGCTGTTGATCTTCGATGTGGTCCTCGGTCAGAAGTTGGGCGTCATCAGCGGGGCCGTGCTGTTTCTGGCCACCGCAGCCCTGTGGATCGGCGTCCCGCTGCGTCTGAGGTCGCGCAATCGGGGTCATTCCGGAGCCCGGCGACGACCGCAATCCGGATCCGTCGGCCCCAGGTCCGGATGATCAGTCTGAGAGCAGATCCAGTACCGCACGGTCCACCGCGGCCCGGATCCGGGCCGTCGGCAGCTCCGCCAAGCCGAGCCGCGCAAGCTTCGCTGCGATCGTCGTACCATCCTCGAACAGATCGAAGACTCGAGGGTCGATGTAGGACTTGCGGGCCACCGACGGCGTGTTGCCCAGGTGTTCGGAAACCTCCAGCACTGCTGCCTTCTCCGCACGGGATGCAGCGCGTTGCGATCGCGGCCGCGGCTGCTCGGCGGAGTCCGGCGACGGCCCGCGCCAGTTCACGGTCCGACAGCGTGAGCGACTGTTCGATGCCGCCCTTGGCGAGGTAATGAAAGGTGATCCGATCGGCGTTGATTCGGACGTGCTCACGCAGCACGGTGGCGACGCCGTAGGTGCCGTTGGTCTCGGCATACTCCTCACCACCGGTCCTGAAGACGCCGTGGTCCAGCATCCGTAACGCCACCGCCAGGGTCCTGGTCCGCGGCCAGCCCCGGCCGGTCAGCTGCCGATCGATCTCACGCCGGAACCGCGGTAGTCGCGACGCAAGCTCGAGCACCCGGTCGTACTTCTCCTCGTCGCGTTGCCGCCGCCACTCCTGGTGATAGAGGTACTGCCGGCGGCCGGCGTCGTCGGTCCCCATAGCCTGAATGTGGCCGTTGGGCCAGGGGCAGATCCAGACGTCCCGCCAGGCCGGCGGAATCGCCAGCGCATGGATTCGTTCCCGGTCCTGCGGGCTTACCCGCGAGCCGTCCGGCTGGTGATAACTGAATCCGGAGCCTCGGCGGCGGCGTCGCAGGCCGGAGGACGACGGGTCGGAGCGCCGTAGCCGCATCCAGCCTTCTCAGGTGTCGAATCCCTCGTGCCGCGTGGACACCTTGCGGACCGCGGACAGGTGTCCCCCCAGGTAACCGCCGGCGCCGGCCGACGAACTTCCCGCTATCGCCAGCAAGACCCCTGCACGGTGCCGACCCGATCGGCGAGCCGCCCAAGATCCGGCGTACAGCAGCAGTGCGGTGCCGTTGGCCGCGGCGTGTACGACGGCGACCCGCTGCGAGTCGTGGTCGGCCGATTGCCACTCGGCCAAGCCGGTCAACGAGGTCGGCACCGCAGCCAGTACGCCGAGCCCTACCAACCGTTGCGCGGCGTGCCGAGATCCCTTGCCACCCAGCAGATCCAGCGAAAGGGCCGAAGTCCACATGCCTAGCGACGCGACGGTCAACACCGGGTGCACCGCATGTCCGAGCCAGTGCCCTTGCAGCAACCGCATCAGCGAGGGTCGTCGGCGCAGCCAGCCGCTCAAGGCGTATACCCGCGACACGGCCGGATCCAGGCTGGCGGCGGATTCGAGTCGATGCATCGACCGAACCCGCAGCGGCATATCTTCCCTCGACGACATGGCACTCTCTCCGTCCCGGTCGAACCGCATGCTCGGTATTCGGTCACTACCCGTTGTAGCCGTCGGTCTAACGTCTGAAGCATCAAAGCGGCAGCGCGCCTGCTGAGCGGTGACAGTGCGAAACAAGCCGAACTTGGGTGACTACCTCCGTTCGCGCTGGGTAACTCCAACGGCACCCGTCAAACACGAAACCAGGAGGTCGAGATGGGCGTCGCGGAAGAGACCATTGAAGTCAATGTCCCGGTTCAGAAGGCGTACAACCAATGGACACAGTTCGAATCATTCCCCAAGTTCATGAGTGGAGTGGAGAGGGTCCAACAGTTCGACGACAAGCACTTGCATTGGAAGGTGAGCATCGGCGGCGTCAGTCGTGAGTACGACGCCGAGATCACCGAGCAGCGTCCCGACGAAGTGATCGCCTGGCGTTCCTCGGGTGACACGGACAATTCCGGCACGGTCCGGTTCGAGAAGCTCGACGAGAACACCACCCGGATCAGCGCCGCCATCGGCTACGACACCGAAGGTGTCACGGAGAAGGTGGGCGAGGCACTCAATGTCCCGAAACGTCAACTGAACAAGGATCTGACTCGATTCAAGGAGTTCATCGAGTCGACCGACAGCGAGACCGGCGCCTGGCGAGATGAGATTCACTGACCGTCGTGCAAAGCGCTCCTCGCGCCTTCGACGCAGCCGCGGAGATCGACCAGCGCGGCTGCGTCGCATTTTGTGCGCGAACCTGCGATGTACGGGCCGGGACTAGATCAGCATCGAAACCGTGTTCGCCTCTCGGCGCCGACCGGCAGGCACAAAGCCCGCTCGACCTTGCAGGGAACGATTCTTGCGTCAAGCCCGGCGCCGGAGGCCGGCACGAGCCGCCCTCCGCTCATGTGTCCATGCAGATACAGCGTCATTCGGGTAACGGAACCCGTCATTCCTTCGGCATCGTGAGTTCGACGGACAGCCGGCAATCGTGGTGCCGAGATTCGATCGGATCCCGACAGTAGGTCGCTACTCGTCCTGCCCACCCCGATCCAAGTGGGCACCGGAACCGGGTTCAGGTGGGTCTTGCGACGGCTGGCTCGGGCCAGCGTCAGCGATCTTGTCTTTGGCCTGTTCGGTCGCCTTCTGCGCAACGTCCTTGACGCCCTCCGCGGCCCGAGACGCCGTCTGTCGCACCCTGGGATCTCGTCGCACCCGACGTGCCTGGTCCAGGATCTGCTCATACCGTTCCCTGCCGGCCTTGGCGCCGAGGACGTAACCCAGCGCACCGCCGGCCATGGCAATGAAGACCTTGCCCAACATCTCTCCTCCTACACTTCGGTGTCCTGGTTGGGACCGATGTGGTACGGATACCCACTGACCACAACATCCACACGTTCCAGCGCGGTTCAAGCCGCGATGGTGGGCCTCGCTGAAGGCCCCAACCGAAGGCAACGGCTCGTTGTGGTTCGACCCAGGGTCAGTCAGTCGGCCCGCGCTTCTTGCTGAGTTTCTGCTGCAACTGTGCGTTGCGGTCCTGGAGGTCGAGGACCATGGCGACACCGGCGAGGTTGAGGCCCGTCTGCAAGAGTTCGCTGATCCGGCGCAGCCGATCGACGTCGGCCTGGCTGTAACGGCGAGTACCGCCTTCGGTCCGGGCAGGATCAATCAGTCCAGCACGTTCGTAGGCTCGCAGGTTCTGTGGGCCGGTGCCCGAGAGCTCGGCAGCGACAGCGATCCCGAACACGGGGTGATCGCGGTTCGGCTTCGCCATCTGACGTCCTCCGAAATCGGGGCTTGAATCTTCACGGCGCATCGATTATATCTATGTCTGCACCACAGATTTGGTGCAGCCTACGCATCGATGTTTTGAAGTGACCGACATCAAAATGTCCCAACGGAGGTGAGGCAACGATGTTGATGCGTACCGATCCCTTCCGCGAGCTCGACCGGCTCACCCAGCAAGCCTTCGGGACCAGCACCCGTCCGGCGGTGATGCCGATGGATGCCTGGCGTGACGGCGACACCTTCTACGTCGAGTTCGACCTACCCGGCGTCGAGCAGAACTCGATCAACCTGGATGTCGAACGCAACGTGTTGACCATCCACGCCGAACGTCCCGGCACCGACACCGCAGGGGAACAGATCGCGGCCGAACGGCCTCGCGGCGTCTTCAGTCGACAGTTGATCCTGGGTGACAACCTCGACCTGGAAAACATCACCGCCAACTACCTCGACGGTGTCCTTCGACTACAGATCCCGGTCGCCGAAAAGGCAAAACCCCGCAAGATCGAAATCAACAGCGACCGCGGCGAGCAGAAGGCGATCTCCACCTAGCGGGTAGACCGCACACCGGACCCGGCCTCGTGACCGGCGGCGACGAAGCTCATAAGACCCCGCAACCTCATCCCGCCTGCATCTGATGGATGAGACGGAGGCCGAGCTACCCGACGCCCGCCGGTCACGAGATCCGGAACGTCCGCTCGACACTGCCGAACCTGGCGTTCGGTGTTTGAACACCGGCTGCTTTCCGGTTTCAAATGGAGGATGATCATGTACAGGAACGCCAGGTGAACGCTCTGGCCCACGATGAACGGGAAGCACTCGAGCCCGCTACAGAGTTCGACCCCGGAGCAGCGGATGAATGCTCCAGGGTCGGCCTCCTTGCGGCAAGGCCACCATCGGCCCGCGTGCAATTTCGCTCGATCGTCTTCGACGATTGAGCTGTGAGGTGTCCTTACCCGTGTCCCGGCTGCGCGAACCGCGTGATTCGATGCGCCGACACGTGAGTCATGTTCGGGAAGGTGGCGGGGAGCCGACTCATGGTGATCGACGGGCCGGCGTTTTGGTCGCCGGTGGTGTGGTGGGATCGGAGGAGTGATGGATACTGACCTGAAGTATGCGCTGGATTTCGCGCTGCTCGCTGCGGACTTGCATCGTGAAAATGCCGAGCTGCCGACGCTGGAGTTGATCGTGACCCGAGCAGTTCAGACGGTTGACGGCTGTGACTACTGCGGCGTCTCGGTCCGCGAGCCGGGCGGCCGGGTCTGGACTCCGGCCAGCACCGATCCACTCGTCGACCAGGCAGATGCCCTGCAGTACCAACTCGGCGAGGGACCGTGTCTGGAAGCGATCTGGACCCTGGACACCTGCACCATCGACGACATGAAGACCGAGACCCGATGGCCGACGTGGGCCCCACGGGCCGCTGGCCTGGGGATCGGTTCGGTTCTCAGCGTGCAGGTCGAGACTCCAGAGGGGCAGGCACTGGCGGGCCTGAACCTGTATGCCAACCGACCCCACGCCTTCGATCACACCGACGTGGCGATCGCCAGCATCCTGGCCCGACATGCCGGCACCGCGTTGGCCGACGCACGCAACCAGGAACAACTGCGAACAGCGATGCGGTCGCGACAGATCATCGGCGTGGCCCAAGGCATCTTGATCCAACGCTTCGGACTGGACCTGGACCAATCCTTCGAGGTCTTGCGCCGATACTCCCAAAACAACAACATGAAGTTGCGCGACCTGGCCCAGAACCTGGTCCGAGCCGGCGGCATCCGCGAGCGCTCGGCCGATGCGAGGACCACACTGGAGCAAACAATGGCCGAAGCGTTTGGTCTTACACTCGGCGGCGAGGACGCGGAGATCGCGTCCGAGCCCGATCCAGGAGGGTCGTTGTCGAGCTCGTGACTGTGGACAAGGCATCGGTGTTGACCCGACTCGCGGCCGCGGTCGTGGCCAGAGACGGGCAACCGCTGGCCGTCCGGCTGTGCCGGGCCTGCGTTGACATCACCGGCGCCGAGGCCGGGGTGATCACCCTGGCCTACACCGCCGCCGAACGAGTCACGGTTGCGGTAACAAGTCCGATCGCGTCGCGGTTGGAAGATCTCCAGGAACTCGTCGGAGAAGGGCCCGGTTTTGACGCCGACCGCACCGGTGTGGTGGCCCAGGGAAAGGTCGGTGACCATCTCAATGCCGATGACGTGCGCTGGCCCATGTTCAGCAGCGCAGCCGCCGAACAGACCGGTCCGGCCGTGTTGTACGCGTTCCCGATGCGGCCCGACGGCGAGCACATCCTGGGTGTGCTCACTCTGTGCCAACTCGGCGAACACCCACCTCCGATCCCGACCGATGCAGCCCAATTCGCCGTCGATGCGGTCGGCGCGGCACTGGTACGCGAACCGGGATGGGACGTCGACACCGATCAGGATGAATCCTGGCTGTCCCGGGCCCGGGTCCACCAGGCCACTGGCGCGGTCATCGCCCAACTGGGCATCCCCGCCGATGACGCGTTGGCACTGATGCGGGCGCACGCCTACGCCCAATCCACCACCCTCGCCGCAGTTGCCAACGACATCGTTCAACGACGACTCGACTTCTCCCAGATCATCGATAGGAACGAGCCATCATGACCAGGCGCAGCCCGACCCAGGTGCTGGCTGATGTCAACGCCGCCCTGGTCCGCGACCACGACATCACCGACATCTTGTCCACCCTCCTTCACGATGCCATCGACACGCTCGACCTGAGCGCTGCCGGCCTGTTGGTCACCACCCGCGGTGGTGACCTCGAACTGCTGTCGGCCACCTCCCACCGGGTCGCAGTCCTGGAAATCTTCCAGGCCCACCACGGCGCCGGCCCCTGCGTCGACTGCATGAAGACCCGCCAGCCCGTCACGGCCCAGGGTGCCGAGGTGATTGCCGATCGGTGGCCCGAGATCGGTCCGGTCATCGCCGCCGCCGGATTCCAGATGGTGCACGCCCAACCGATGCTGTGGCACAACACAGTCCTCGGCGGCATGAACTTCTTCCGCACCCAGCCAGAACCGATAACAGCCGAGCAAACCGAATTCATCGAAGCCATCACCGACGCCGCCATGCTCGCGCTCATCCAAACCCCAGGCATCGACCTCAACGACGTGATCGACCGGATCCAGACCGCCCTGTACGGCCGCATCCTCATCGAACGAGCCAAGGGCGTCCTGGCCCACCGCGAACACCTCGACATGGAGACTGCCTACCAACACCTCGTCAACCTCGCCGACAGCAACGGGACCGGCCTCGCCGGAACCGCCGAACAGGTCATCCAGCAAGCGATCACCCCAAGCCCATAACTTGCGGGTCATCGCGGTGTAGCACCGCCACATGGTCAGGGTGCGGCGCATCGTCTTGGCCTAGCGACGGTCCGAGCTGACCCGAATCAGTCTTGATCGTCGCGTCCCCAAACGCCATGATCAACTTCGACCGCCCTACGTCCCGCCCGGCTTGAGGTGGTCGTCTTCGTATCGGCAATATTGTCTACGAGTTCGGCGACGAGTTGCGGTCGCGGTTTCGCCGTCGTGATTGCGGGCACTGCGTTGGCAGCTGATGAAAAGGAGTGCTTGATGCGTGAACGCTGCGGTGTCGCGGGGGTCAGGCGTCCCGCGTTGTTCGCGGTCGCAGCTGTTCTGCTGCTGGCTGGTTGCGCTCCAGCAGCGACCACCGACGTGCAGACGGCTGCGCGCGATTTCCAGGCCGCGGTCCGCGCGGACGACAGCCGGGCAGCGTGCGGGATGCTGTCGGAGCAAGCCCGCAGCTCGTTGGAGCTGACCAGCGCTCGACCATGTGCTGCTGCGCTTACTGCGTTGAAGCTGCCTTCCGGCCAGCCCGGGATGGTCGAGGTGTGGGGCGACAATGCCCAGGCCCGACTGTCCACCGGTGCACTGTTCCTGGCCAAGTACCCGGCCGGCTGGAGGATCTCCGGCGCAGGTTGCCAGCGGCAACCGAACCAGACCTACGACTGCGCAGTCCGGAGCTGAGATGCGTGCCGCCTTTACCCTTACCGTCGGCTTCATCGCCGTCGGCCTGGTCTACATGATCATCATCGGGCTGCTCCAACGATGATCACGCCGCGACCATCACCGCGTTCCCGGGTCGAGGGGGCCGCATGAGGCGACGCCTACGGGAGAACGGGCTCAGCCTGTTCTTCGGCACCATCCTCATCCTCGCTCTGGCAGGCCAGGCCATTGCCGGGCTGGCCGAGTACAACCAGCAGCAACTCACCGCCGGGCTCCAGCCGACGACACTGGGCCACTACCTGCTGAGTTCAGATTTCGCTGTCGATGTCGCGGAGAACTGGCAGTCGGAATTCCTTCAGTTCCTGCTCTACATCTACGTGACGGTCTGGTTGGTCCAACGTGGATCGAGCGAATCGAAAGAACTCAACAAGACCGGCCGCGAGTCCGACCAGGACCAGCTGGTCGGTGCGTACGCGAACGAGCGGTCCCCTGGCTGGGCCCGCGCCGGGGGTTGGCGACTGGCGATCTACTCCCGTTCGCTGGTGCTCGTCATGGGCAGCATCTTCCTCCTGTCCTGGCTGGCCCAATCCATCGCCGGACGGGCCGCCTACAACGCCCAACAACTGAGCGAGTACGAGGATCCCGTCAGCTGGTGGGGATACGTCAGCTCGCCGGATTTCTGGAGCAGGACCCTGCAGAACTGGCAATCAGAATTCCTCGCTGTCGCAGCCATGGCCGTGTTCGCGATCTACCTCCGCCAACGCGGATCACCCGAATCCAAACCAGTCGGCGCTCCGCACGACAGCACAGGAATCGAAGGCTGACCTAGCGGTCCGGCGTGCGCGCCCCGAACCCGTTCACCGACGGATTCCGAGCGTCCGATGATTGATCGGGTCATGCGGAGAGAACCGCGCGGGGCGTGGCCGCAGGCTCGGGAGGTTGGGGTGCCGACGACCACGCCCATCGCACATCGCGGACTGCGCGGTATGTCCGCGGGGCGGTGAGGAGCCCCCCAGCGCGGCCCCGTCTGGCCGGCTGATCGAGTCCCCGACAGTGAAGACACCTATCGCTTGCCACCATGATGCGGGCGGCGTTCTGACCGGATCGGATGTGGAAGTCCGGGGCGTAGTGTGGCCGCTATGGGCGCCGCGGGGGGTGTTGACAGTCGGCCGGAGAGCGTTGCTGGCACAGACGCGTCCGTCGAATCCCTCATTCCGATCATTCGTCGGATTGTCCGCGCACGCGTCGGCGACCCGTTGGTCGCAGAGGACCTGGTGCAGGAAGCCCTCGTCAAGGTCCTGGCCAAGGCGAACCGGGTGGCACCCAACATGCTGGAGCCGTACGCAATCGTGACGGCCCGGAATGTGGTCAAGACGATGTGGACCCAGCGCGACCGCCAGCGACGCAACCAGCACAGAGTTCTTGACGTCGCCATGGCAGAAGACGCCGATGAACAGCTGTTGAAAGACGTCGACGCCGAAGCCATCACCGAGGCGTTGACCAGACTCAACGACCGCGATCGCGTGAATCTCTTGGCGCACGAGATCGCAGGTCGGGACACGAGGTCGATTGCCAAAGAGCTCGGAGTGTCGACAGGCGCCGTTGCGGCGCAATTGAATCGAACCCGGGCGCGCCTCCGCGTCGAGTACTTGCTCGCTCTGCACAGGCTAGATCCACCGACCGACCGCTGCCGCCCAGTTCTACTCGCGCTGTCTGCGGCGGATCGGCGTCGGCAACTGGAAGTCGGGGCGGCACGCCACCTGCTCGAGTGCAACGTCTGCGCAGATCTGAGCGAACCGCTGTTGGAGCGCGGCCAGCCACGCGATAACGAAATCCGAATCAAGATCGGCACCGACGCAGACATCGTCGCGGCGCGCAAAGGGGCCCGGGAACTCGCCTCCAGGCTGGACTTCAGCCCGGCGGAGATCACGGTTATTGCGACGGCCGTC
Source organism: Microlunatus sp. (assembly GCA_036566865.1). Taxonomy (GTDB): domain Bacteria; phylum Actinomycetota; class Actinomycetes; order Propionibacteriales; family Propionibacteriaceae; genus Microlunatus. The sequence continues at coordinate 4,438 of DATCVL010000024.1, read as the reverse complement.
TCCGAGATCAGCCGAAATATCGTGCGATTCGCCGAGCGTGGCGAAATCTACCTCGAACTGCTCGACGAACCCCGAGCCGGATTGCGGGTCGTCGCCCGCGACTCCGGACCAGGAATCGACGAACTGCAACGGGCCATGACGATCGGCCAGAGCACATACGGCGGCTTGGGTTTGGGGCTGCCGGGCGCTCGTCGGCTGATGGACGACTTTGAGATCAACAGTGAGCCTCAACGTGGCACCACAGTCACGATGACCAAATGGAGACGACAGGAGCCTCGATGACCGAGCAATCGACCCACGAGAAGCGGTCAGCGGACCAACAGCAGGTCGTCGATGAGCGACAGTTGCTTCCGCAACTCGTCTCGCACCTACGGGAGCACCGAACCCGGTTGCGCCAGGAATGGGAGATCCGGGTTCACGAGGCGCACCTGCTGCAGGCGATGACCCCGCAGGAGATGGCCGACGAGACGACATCGGTGTACGACAACTACGTCGAGGTGCTGGAGACCGGCAGCGTTGAAGCTCTCCAACGCTACGCCCGTGACCTGTCGGAACGCATCATTCCGCGAGGCGTGGAGACTCACGAGGTGGTCGGCATCGTGCTCCTGCTACGCGATGTCCTCGCCCGGTCCCTGTTCGAGAAGTACCAAGGCAGCTTCTCTCTGCTCAATGAGGTACTCGACGCGTACGAGCCGGCGGCAAACCGGATCGCGAACACCGTCGCGGTCAGTTTCGTCGACGAACGCGAACGCGTGATTCGACAGCAGCAGGACTCGATTCGTGAACTCTCCACACCAGTCCTACCAGTGCGGGAACGATTGCTGATCCTGCCGATCATCGGCGTACTCGACACCGAGCGTGCCCAGCAGCTGACCGAACAACTCCTGCTGGGCATCCGCGCCCATCGGGCTAAGGTCGTGGTCATGGACATCACCGGCGCTCCGGACGTCGATGAATCGGTGGCCAACTACCTCGTTCGCACTGTTGACGCATCCCGACTGATGGGAGCCAGCGTGATCATCACCGGTCTGTCCCCGGAGATTGCTCAGACACTTGTGACAATCGGGGTCGACCTGAGCAAGATGAACACGATCGGAGATCTCCAGGGTGGGCTCGAGGAAGCAGAGCGCTTGCTCGGATATCGGGTCATCCGCGCAGTTGAATCGGCTGAATGATGGACAGTGGACCGGCACTGGTATCGATCCTGCGGCAGGGCCCCAACCTGATCGCATCGATCCACACTGCTCTGGATGATTCGCAGCTGGCGCAGTTTCAGCGCGACCTGATCGATCGAATCGGCGAATACCGATCGCGCGGGGTGATCATCGATGTTGCCGCGCTGGACGTGCTGGATTCCTTCGCTGCCTTCACCCTGCGAAACATCGCCGAGATGGCCCGGCTGCGAGGGGCTGCCGCAACGATCGTGGGAATACAGCCCGACGTTGCGTTCGCGATGGTCGAACTGGGGTTGGACACCGGTTCGGTGCCGACGGCACTCGACCTTGAGGCTGGACTTGAATACCTGTCCGGCATCGGTAGAAGTTCCGACCTTCGGACCGGCCGAGACGGTCAATGACCGCGATCGAGTCGATCCGGCGGGACTACTACTCTGCCTTCCTGGGCCACCTGATTCACCGCAACGAATCCTCGCTCCATAGCGGATATGAGATCGGTCGGGCGGCTGTTGTTCAGGATGTGAGCATGCTCGAGTTGGCGACGATCCATCATGATGTCTTTCGCCGAGTGCTCGCGGAGACCCCGCCTGAAGAAGTGAGCGAGGTCGTTTCCGCAGCTTCCGAATTCTTCGTAGAGATACTCGCGACGTACCACATGATCCATCGGTCAGCGCAGGCTTGAGACGCAGCGGTCACGATCGGCGTTCGAACCATACGGAGATCCTGCTGGACACCTTGAGGGTTCAGGCATGACGCGAGGCCGGGTTCAGGATGTCGGCCGAACGCGAGGCGTGGTCGGTTGCGCGGGGCGATATCCGAGCTAGAGCCACACGTCATCAGCGCCCGACCAAGGCGTCATCAGTGGTGTAGGGCCAAAGGCCGCCACAGGCAGGTGCGAACGCAAACCCGCCCTGATTCCGACTGCGGCCCGGCCGAACTCGCAGAGGGAAGGAAAATCCATGGACTACGAGCCTCGAAGGGTGGGCCGCCAGCGTTGGGCAGGGTCGAGAATCCTTGCCGCGTTGGTCGCGTTCGTTCTCGCATTGAGCGTCGGTGTGCTTGGTAGTGTCCCCGCACAAGCCGCGCCACCAGAGCCCAGTGCGGTGAATGGAAAGGTCACTGGCACCCTTCAGGACGGGACCGGCGAAGTCGCCGGGCTGCTGAACATCACGAAATTCAAGAAGCGGGGCGGGCAACTCGTCGCGGTGGGCAAGTTCACCGGAACCATCACCGATGCCGCCGGCACGGTGACGGCGGGCAAACAGAAGATCACCATGCCGTTGGCGACCGAGCCGGTTGCGGGCGCCGACACTCCCTCAAAGGCGGAGCAGCGCGCCGGTGTCCTGAACCAGGTTTCTCCCGAAACTCAGAAACAACTGGCACCTCAGGCCCCCCAGGCCGCAGCTGCGCTGAGCTGCCAGATACTCGATCTGGTCCTCGGTCCGCTAGATCTGGATCTTCTCGGCTTAGTCGTGCATCTCGACACTGTCCATCTCAACATCACTGCTGAGGGCGGACCCGGAAACCTGCTCGGCAACCTCCTGTGCGCGGTCGCCGGCTTGCTTGACGGATCCACCGGCCTGAATGGTGTCCTGAATCGGATCGTCACGCTGTTGAACCAACTGTTGGCCGTGCTCGGCTGAGGCAACTCACATTGCAGTGAGGTGACACGCATCGCACATAAGCTGGCGACGCTTCTTGGTCCCAAACTGGATTGTCACAGCACGGTCTGAACGGCGTGTGGCAGGTCTCGCGCCTGCCGCACGCCGTCCGCGATCGATCGCCGGTGCGTGATGCCTCGGCTCGACTGGGTGAGGCTCATTGGGCGAACTGTCCGTCTGGACCCATCCCGCAGCGGTCATCACCCAGAAGTCTTCGGCCAGGTGTTCGAGGAGGTATGCATACGGCAGCCAGCCGTATCCGTCCTTGCCCAGGAGTTGCGGATCAGTACCGCGCCAGGGGTCGTCTCATGCGTGACCGGCAACACGCGCTGAAGGGGTGAGTCACTGCCAAGCCGCCCTATCGCTGAGTACGTCTCCTCCGTACTCAGGGACGCGAGATCGTCGGCGCCGTCCGGCCACACAAATGCGGACGCCGAAGCGAGTCTCCTGAAGGTGCTCCGCGAACGCCCACGATGATCATGATCAATCAGTCACTTGGGGCGGGTAGGACGAGCTGAGTCGCCGACCTGCACAGCTGCCGGCGTGTCCTGCGCACACCAGGTGTCTACCCGGCCGCGTTCCTACTCAACAGCAACGCATCGCAGAGGTGCGTCGGGTGGAACTGCGTCAGCCCCACTGAGTTGCCTGTTCGTCGAAATCGTCTGTGTGCGGCGGGATGACGCAGAACACGAGACCGCCCGGATCGACCATCTGCCAATACCGACCGCCATCGCAGCTGCGGAGACGCTTGGCTCCCAGCGCTTCCAACCTGTCAGCCTCAGCATCGACGTCATCGGTATCGACATCGAGATGAACCCGGGGCCCTGACTCGTCTTCAAGTCTTTGGAGTTCAACGACGATCTCGCCGTTGAAGGTACCGAGAGAAAAGTACGGGTCGTCTTGCGTGCCGTCCCGTCCCGTCGCGCTCGCCCAGAAGGCTCGGCTCGCTTCGATCGATGCCGCAGGATGATCAATGAAGATCCCGCCAATTCGACTCTTGTGCATGCTCAAGCCGTACCCGATCGACCGCTGGACAATCGACCGCCCGTCTGGAACCTTCCCTCCAGAAGGGCAGGCACTGGCAGGCCTGAACCTGTATGCCGACCGACCCCACGCCTGCGGTGCGGGGGCCGTCGACTACGGCTAGGCAATGTTGGGAGGCGGATACAGGCTCGCTAACGCGGCGACCGATCACAGCGGGCCGGGTGACCTCGCCCAGGGCCATCCCACCCGACCGCACCGTCGGGCGGGACCCACAGGGTGAGGGATCACAGGAGTCTGCCCAGCGAGCCCAAGTCGAGATTGAGATCCTCGGGCTCGAGATCGAAGTGTTCTCGCAGCTCAGTCATCTTCTCCTCCAGGAGCATCAGGGTCTGGCCGAGGCGCTCAACGTCCTCATCACTGAGGCCGCCCGCCTCGACCCGTCGGATCGCCTGTTTCTCCATCAGCTGGCGTAGCAATTCGACGATCGTCAGGACGAGCTGAGCCAGTCCCTTTTCGACACCCTCGGGATCAGCCGAAACGCGACGCGACAGGCCGGGCACGTCGATATGCTCCGCATCCTCGTCGTACGGCCAGGTGTCTATGGCGGGCTTTCTCGTC
>DATCVL010000023.1:0-2070 GCA_036566865.1 Microlunatus sp. | reverse complement strand
CCGTCGGTGCAGTCGATCATGATCGAGAACTGGATCAACGCCGCGCAGACCAGGAACGGCCACCAGCCGGGGAAGATCAACACCGCCGCGGCGAGCAGCCCGATGATCGCGATCCACCAGGTCACAGCGTTCGCGCTGACCCCGGTCGGCAACAGCAGCCGGGTGATGTAGATCGACCCCTTGCGCAGGTAGAGAGCGCCGGCCCAGTGCTCGGAGTTGCGCCGCCCCAGCACCGTCGGCGGCTGCGCGACCGCCCGAAGCTCGGCCATCGACGGATGGTTCGAGCGCGCTGGTCCGTCGCCGACGGGCGCGGGATCGGCCGGGCCGGGCGTACTGGGCTGTTCGGGCATGGCCGACAGCATAAGGTCCGTACGACGGCCGTCCGATCGGCACCATCGCCGGCCTGGCAGCAGCGAGCTCTCCGCGCCCGGGTCACGGTTTCAGATCGACCGTTCCACTCCCAGCTCAGCGGACTACGCTGACCCCCATGGGTCGGTATCTGCCAATCATCATGATGGTGTTGCTCGCCATCTATTGCGTGGTTGAGGTAGCCCAGGCCCCGACGTACGCCGTTCGCCGGATGCCTCGTTGGCTGTGGGCAACTGCCATCATCTGTCTACCTCTGCTCGGGCCGGTCGGCTGGCTGGTCTTCGGTCGTCCGAATCGGGAGTCCCGGGAGTCCAACTCGAAGCCGCCGAAGGCACCGGACGACGACAACGACTTCCTTCGCGGCCTGTGACAGCCGACTTCGACGCCGGCCGCGAACCGCAACCGGAGCCGGCCGCGCGCTCGCGGGTTGCCGCGATTGTCCTTGCTGGCGGGCGATCCCGACGATTCGGTTCGGACAAGCTGGCCGCACCGCTTGGCGGTCTCGCCTTGATCGAGCATGCGATCGGTACGCTGCCGGCCGACTGGATCGTGATCATGGTCGGACCACCGCGGCCGCTGGCTTCGGATCGCAAGATCATCACCGTACGGGAGAAGCCACCGGGCAGCGGCCCGGCCGCCGCCCTGGTGACCGGCTTCAACGCCGCCCTCGAGCACGGCGCCGAACGGATCGTCACCCTGCCCGGCGACGCGCCCGGCGGCGGACTGGCCGCTGTCCGGCTGATCGACGCACTGGCAGGGGCCGGACCGGATGCCGCGATGGTCGGCGTCGATCCCGACGGAGTCGAACAGCCACTCCAGCTCGCGCTGACCGGCGAGCCGTTGCGGCGGCTGGCGCGGCGAGCCGACGTGATCGACCTCAGCGCCCGTCGGCTGCTCGCCGACCTGGGTGATTACCGCCGACTGCCACTGGCGACGGGCCTGGTCGCCGACGTCGACACCCCCGACGACCTGGCCAGTCTCGCGGTCAACGCGTCGACACCGTCCGAACCGCGCTGACTGCGCCCGTCGGCGGGATCGTCATCGGAGCCTGTGGCCGCGGTCGCTGTCGGCGAGCAAGCCCCGAGAGCTCTCAACGTCGGATCGGGCTGTCAGGCGGCGCGGTCCCCTGCGCTCGGGAAGCTGACACCGGTGGCCTTCTCGGCCGCGGTCCAGAGCCGTCGGCCCGACTCCGGATCGCTCATCAAGCGGCGCGGCCGGATCTGCCACGGCTGTCCGCGTCCGACCCACCGCGGTCCGATGTACTCGCCGCCGGTCAACCCCGGCGAGGTCGCGGCGTACACCTGACTACCGGCGCCGTCCTCGGCCTGCGAACCGAAGGGCGCACCGAGACGGTGCAGCAGATTCGGGATCTTCCCGTCGTGCTGGGCGAACAGTCCGGTGTTCGACCAGCCCGGATGAGCGACCATCGACCGTACCGAGGAACCGGCGGCCTGCAGTCGCCGATGTAGCTCCAGGCCGATCACGCCGCAGGCGAGTTTGGTCTGTGAGTAGACCAGGGACGGGTTGTAGCGCCCCTTCATCCCAAAGCTGGTGTCGATCTTGCGAGGCACACAGGCCATCACACTGCTCAGCCACACCACCCGTCCGGCGCCTTGCCGCAGGGCCGGCATCATCAACGCCACAAGGGAAAAGTGGCCGAGCACATTGGTGGCGTGCTGGAGCTCGAAACCATCGGCGGTG
>DATCVL010000022.1:0-19001 GCA_036566865.1 Microlunatus sp. | reverse complement strand
CGTCGACGCCGGAGCGACGACGACCCGGCTGGTCTTGAATTCCGGCATGCCGGAGATCGGATCGGCCACCGCCGGGGTCAGTCGATTGGCCGTGGACCGATCGGCGAAGTGGAAGGGCAGGAAGACGGTGTCCCGGCGGATCGTCGGCGTCAGCTCCGCCCAGCAATGCGCCGACCCGCGATCGCTCTGCACCGTCACCGGATCGCCGTCGCCGATGCCGAGTTCGGCCGCGGTGGCCGGGTGGATCTGCAACCGGGCCCGGGGTGCGGAGCGGTCCAGCTCGTCGACCCGGCGGGTCTGCGCACCGGACTGGTAGTGCTCCAACAGCCGCCCGGTGATCAGGGTGAGCTGCCGGCCGGAGGGCCGCGGATCCACCGGTGCGCTCGGCCGGACCGGTACCAGCACCGCGCGCCCGTCCGCGGTCTTGAACCCGTCGGCGAAGAGTCGTGGTGTGCTCTGATCCCGGTACGGCCAGTGCGCGACGTCGCCGGCGTCCAGCCGCGGATAGGAGATGCCGGAGTAGTCGGCGATACCGCCGGCACTGACCCGGCTCAGCTCCTCGAAGACCTCCGGCGCCGTACTCGGGAAGTCGGACGGAGCACCGAGCCGGCTCGCCAGGTCGTGCAAGATCTCCAACTCGTCCCTGGCCTCGCCCGGCGGTTCGACAACGGCACGCCGGCGGATCACCCGCCCCTCGAGGTTGGTCATGGTGCCGTCCTCCTCGGCCCATTGCAGGACCGGTAGCACCAGGTCCGCATGCCGGGCGGTCTCGGACAGGAAGAAGTCGCTGACCACCAGGAAATCAAGATCACCAAGTCGCTCTTCGAGGCGAGACGCATCGGGCGCGGAGACGACGAGATTGGACCCGTGCACCATCAGCATCCGGATGCCGTCCGGTCGGCCGAGCCGGTCCAGCAGTTGCACCGCCGGCAGCCCGGGACCGGGAAGTTGATCAACGTCGATGCCCCAGGCGCGGGCCACATGTTCACGGGCGGCTGGGTCGGTGATCTTGCGATAGCCGGGTAGCTGGTCGGACTTCTGCCCGTGCTCTCGGCCACCCTGCCCGTTGCCCTGGCCGGTCAGCGTGCCGTAGCCGGAGTCGGGAGCACCGGGCAGCCCCAGCAGCAGCGCCAGGTTGATCGCCGCGGTTGCGGTGTCGGTTCCGTTGGCGTGCTGTTCCACGCCACGGCCGGTCAGGATGTAGCAGCCGCCATGATCGGTGGCCCAGGCGAGCCGCCGGGCGACCTCGCGAATGGTGCCGGCCGGTACGCCGGTGATCGACTGCACCCGTTCCGGCCAGAGATCGGCAACACTGCGGCGGATCGCTGCCAGCCCGTTGGCCCGACCGGCCAGGTCGTCGGTGTTGATCAAGGACTCGGCCAACAGCACGTGGGTCAGGCCGAGCAACAGTTCGAGGTCGGTGCCGGGTGCCGGCTGCAGGTGCAACCCGGAGCCGCCGGACGTCAGCATCGCGGTGGCGGACACCCGCGGATCGACGACGATCAGGCCGCCGGCCCGTTGCGCACCAGCAAGATGCTGGACGAAGGGAGGCATCGTGTCGGCGACATTCGAACCGAGCAGCAGAATCGTGTTCGCGACATCAAGATCATCGATGGCGAACGGGAGCCCGCGATCGACGCCGAAGGCGCGGTTGGCGGCTGCGGCCGCCGAGGACATGCAGAACCGGCCGTTGTAGTCGATCATGGACGTCCGCAATGCGACTCGGGCGAACTTTCCCAGCAGGTAGGCCTTTTCGTTGGTCAAGCCGCCGCCGCCGAAGACCGCGACCGCATCTCGGCCGTAGCGCTGCTGGGTGCGCCGGACGTTCTCGATGATCAGGTCGTAGGCCCGGTCCCAGTCGATCGGCCGGTGGATTCCGTGCTGATCTCGCAGCATCGGCCGGGTCAGTCGTTCCGGACTGCGCAATAGTTGGGCCGAGGTCCAGCCCTTGCGGCACAAGCCGCCGCGGTTGGTCGGGAAGTCCCGACCGGCGACGGTGACGGCGCCGTCCTCGTCCCGGGTCAGCGTCATGGCGCACTGCAGGGCGCAGTAGGGACAGTGGCTGTCCACCGATCCGGGCGGGCCGCTGTCGGTGATCAAAGACGCGAGGTCGGTCACTAGATCTTCGCTCCGCCCAGACCCGCCCGGCCCCGTACATAGACCGCGACGGTGATGATCAACATCACCAGGTAGGCGCCGGCGAAGCAGAGGAAGGCCGACGTGTAATCGCCGGTTGCCCGCTGGGAGGCGCTGAGGATCTGCGGGATGATGAAGCCGCCGTAGGCGCCCACCGCGGCGATCAGCCCGAGGGCCGCGGAAGCCTTGCGCTGATGGCTGATCTGACGGGACGGGTCGGTGTCGGAGGCCGCCTTGGCCCGGGCGGCGAAGATCGCCGGGATCATCCGATAGGTCGCCCCATTGCCGATCCCGGTGCAGATGAACATGAACAGGAAACACGCCAGGAAGACCGCGAAACTCTTCAGCGGCAAGGTCACGACCACCAGGCAGGCTCCGACGGCCATTGCACCGAACGCGCCGGCGGTGATCCGGGAGCCACCGAAGCGGTCGGCCAGCCGACCACCGTACGGCCGGGCCAGCGAACCGACCAGGGCGCCGAGAAACGCCAGCGAGACGGCAGCTGAGCCGATCGCGAAGGTCGAGTACTCCGGGAACGTATCGTTGATCAACTTCGGGAAGACTCCGGCGAAGCCGATGAAGGAGCCGAAGGTGCCGACGTACAACAGCGCCATCAACCACAGGTGGGGTTCCTTGATCGCGGCCAACGAGCCGGCGAAGTCGCTCTTGGCTGTGCTCAGGTTGTTCATGAAGCGCCAGGCGCCGAACGCAGCGAGCAAGATCAACGGCACCCACAGCCAACCGGCGATCGGGAGGTTGAGTCCGACGCCCGCGGTGATCGACACCGCGATCGGCACCACCAGCTGGGCGATCGATGCACCCAGGTTGCCACCGGCCGCGTTCAACCCGAGAGCCCAGCCCTTTTCCCTTGCTGGGAAGAAGAAGGTGATGTTGGCCATCGAGCTGGCGAAGTTGCCGCCGCCGAAGCCTGCCAGGCCGGCAACCACCAACAACACCGGGAAGGGGGTGTCCGGATTGCCGGACACGATGGCCAGGCCGACCGTCGGGATCAGCAGCAGCAGCGCGGAGACGATGGTCCAGTTCCGGCCGCCGAACTTGCCCACCATGAACGTGTACGGGAATCGCATCGTCGCGCCGACCAGGCTGGGCAGCGAGATCAGCCAGAAGGATTGACTCGTGGTCAGGGTGAAGCCGTCCTTCGGCAACATCACCACCACGATGCTCCACAGCTGCCAGACCACGAAGCCGAGGAATTCGGTGAAGATCGACCAGCCGAGGTTGCGCCGGGCGACCGCACGGCCGGTCTGTTCCCAGAACGTCGCGTCCTCCGGCCGCCAGTCGTCGATCCAGGTGCCGCCGCGGGGCTCGAGGGTGGTGCTGTGAGGTGCCGAGGGGCCGTCGAGCAGCTGGGGTGTGTTGCCAGGTTCCTTGGTGAGACTCATCGCAGGCTCTCCGATCGGATGATCATGGCGCGGCTTCGCCAGTTGAGGGTGGTGCGGCGGGACGCAGACGGCGTTGGCGGCTGACCCGGTAGCGGTGACGCTACGGATGCCCTGTTTCGGGTCTCGCACTCGTGAGTTACCGAAGGGTTCCGGAGTCCTCACCGGCCCGAATGTGTCCGGTGAGGTCGGTGGAACAGCCTTGTTACAGCGATGAATCGGTGAGGAAATCCGCTCTTCCTACTGTCGTGCAGGAAGGTACGGGCCCGTCGTGCGCGATCGGCTCTACGTGATCACCGATGCCGGAGGACCGATGACCACCTCAGCTCAGCTGCCGGATCAGAACCACTTGGATGGTGCCTCGATCGTCGTTGTCGGGGGTGGCCCGGCTGCCTTCCGGCTGACCGACGCTCTGGTCAGCCGCGGGCTGGACGGGCGCACGGTAACCGTGATCGGTGAGGAACCGCACGCCCCGTACGACCGGGTCAATCTGGCTCAGCGCTGGGATCCGGACGCCGACCTGCAACTGGGTGCGGCCGACCTGTGGCAGCAGCCCGGAGTGGAACTGCGGTCGGGTGAGCGGGTGCTGTCCATCGACCGGGACGCGCGGACCGTGATCACCGACAACGAGACGGTGATCAACTATGACGCGTTGGTGCTGGCCACTGGGTCCTACGCCTGGGTACCGCCGGTCAAGGGGGCGGAGCTGCCCGGCGTCCACATCTATCGAACGATTGCCGACGTCGATCGGATGCGTGAGCGCCGTGAATCTCTTGCCGACAAGGAGAATCCGAAGGCGCTCATTGTCGGAGGCGGGCTGCTCGGTTTGGAAGCGGCCGGTGGCCTGGTGGCCCAGGGCATGGAGGTCCGGGTGGTCCAACTGGCGCCCTGGCTGATGCCGACGCAGCTCGATCAGGGCGCCGGACAGGCGCTCGGCCGGTTGATCAAGGACCTCGGCGTACACGTCCACAACGACGTCGGTCCGCAGGAGATCACCGCCGTCGGTGAGGGCTTCTCGGTACGGCTCACCGACGGTGTCGACGTCGATGCGGACATGGTGATCTTCGCCGTCGGCGTCCGCCCCCGCGACGAGCTCGTCCGCGACGCCGGCCTCGAGCTCGGGCCGCGCGGCGGCGTCCTGGTCGACGAGTCCTGCCGGTCCAGTGATCCGCGGATCTGGGCGATCGGCGAGATCGCCTCGCTGCCCGGCACAGGTTGTGTCGGCTTGGTGGCACCGGCGAATGCGATGGCCGAGGTGGTCGCCGATCGCCTGCTCGGCGGGCCGGCGACCTTCCCTGGAGTCGACGATTCGACCAAGTTGAAGCTGTCCGGGATCGACGTCGCGGTGTTCGGCGACGCGCTCAGCAAGTCCGAGGACTGCCTGGATGTGGTGTACGCCGACCCGGCCCGCGGGGTCTACCAGAAGTTGGTGATGAGCGACGACGGGCGCACCCTGCTCGGCGGCATCCTGGTCGGCGATGCGGCGGCGTACTCGTCGCTGCGGCCGATGATCGGCCGGGAGTTGGGCAACGAACCGGCCAGCTACCTGGCCGCCGCCGGTGCCGAACTGCCCGGTGCCACCGAACTGCCCGACGACGCCCAGGTCTGCTCCTGCAACGCGGTCAGCGCGGGCACGATCCGAGGCGCGGTGAGGGACGACGGCTGCACCGAGGTCGCTGCGGTCAAGACCTGCACCAGGGCCGGCACCCAATGCGGCTCCTGCGTCGGGCTGGTGCAGAAGTTGATCAACAACGAGCTGGCCGCTGCCGGGGTGCAGATCCCGAAGGCCGTCTGCGAGCACTTCCCGATGTCGCGGTCGGAACTCTTCGAGGCGGTCCGGATCGCCCGGTTGACCTCGTTCTCGGCGATCGTGGAGCGGTTCGGGGTGCCGGTCTCCGACGGCGACAGCAACCGGGGCTGCGACATCTGCCGGCCGATGGTCGCTTCGATCCTGGCCAGCCAGTTCAACGAATACGTCCTGTCCGACGGCCGCGGCACCCTGCAGGACACCAACGACCGGGCGCTGGCCAACATGCAGAAGGACGGCACCTATTCGGTGGTGCCGCGGATCCCCGGCGGCGAGGTCACCCCGGCCAAGCTGAAGGTGATCGCCGAGGTGGCCGAGGACTTCGGCCTCTACACCAAGATCACCGGTGGCCAGCGGATCGACCTGTTCGGTGCCCGACTTGATCAACTTCCGGCGATTTGGCAGCGACTGACTGACGCCGGGATGGAGTCCGGGCACGCCTACGGCAAGGCCGTGCGTACAGTGAAGTCCTGCGTCGGCAGCACCTGGTGCCGGTACGGGGTCCAGGACTCGGTCGGGATGGCGATCGAGTTGGAGCTGCGCTACCGCGGATTGCGATCGCCGCACAAGATCAAACTCGGGGTCTCCGGCTGTGCCCGGGAGTGTGCCGAGGCGCGGAGCAAGGATGTCGGCGTGATCGCCACCGACAAGGGCTGGAATCTCTACGTCGGCGGCAATGGTGGATTCACCCCCCGGCACGCCGAACTCCTGGCCGGTGATCTTTCCGACGAGATGTTGATCAAGGTCATCGATCGGTTCGTGATGTACTACGTACGCACGGCGGACCGGCTCCAACGCACTGCCGCCTGGATAGCGGACCTGGACGGCGGTCTTGATCATCTTCGCGAGGTGATCCTGGAGGATTCGCTGGGCATCTGTGCCGACCTGGAGCAGGCGATGGCCCAGCATGTCGCGAGCTACACCGACGAGTGGGCTGCGACCTTGGCCGATCCGGAGAAGCTGCGTCGGTTCCGTGGTTTCGTGAACGCGCCCGAGGGGGCCGACACCACCATCACCCGGGTCAGCGAGCGCGGGCAGTGGCGGCCCCCGTTGGAACACGAGCAGGATCGGGCGGTGCTCGCCTGTGGACCGAGGATTCCTGTCGGCGCTCCGGGCGGTGGGGACGCGTGACCGTGGACGGCTCCCGGGCGCATTCGGTGCGTCGCGAGCTGGTCGTCGGGCGGGGTCCTGCGGCGTTGAGCGCGGCGCGGCGCTTCCTCGACGCCGGACAGCCGATCTGCCTGATTGCCGAAGCCCAGGATGATCAAGGCACATCGACTCGGGTGATCAGCGTGGCCCAGAGCGATCCGGAGCGGCCTCAGGCGCCGCTCCGACTGACGGCCGGTGAGCGGGCAGGCGGGTGTTGGCAGCAGCTGGCGCCGGACGTCGTGCATGCGACACGTACCGACTCCGAGGTCGGCATCGGGAAGTTGATCTTGGTCGGCGGTGGTCCGGGTCCGGTCGATCTGCTCACCGTGCGGGCGACCAAGGCGCTGGCCTCGGCGGATCTGATCCTGCTGGATCGGCTGGCCCCGCGGGACGGTCTGGAGGAACTGGCTCCGGGCGCGGTGATCATGGACGTCGGCAAGTCTCCCAACCATCATCCGGTGCCGCAGCAGCAGATCGAGTCGGAGGCGATCGCGCACGCGATGGCCGGCGCCACAGTGGTGCGGCTCAAGGGCGGTGATCCGTTCGTGTTCGGCCGAGGCGGTGAGGAATTGGCCGCGGCGCGTGCCGCGGGCATCGAGGTCGAGATCGTGCCCGGCGTGACCAGCGCGGTCGCGGTGCCGGGCGCCGTCGGCATCCCGCTGACCTGGCGGGAGATCAGTCGCGGCTTCACGGTGATCTCCGCCCACGCACCCCTCAGCGATGGCGAGTTGGCCCATCTGGTCGGGTTGCGGACGACCATCGTCTGTCTGATGGGGTTGGCCAATCTGCCTCCGCTGACTGCCGGGCTGATCCGGCACGGGATGCCCGGCGACGTCCGTGCCGCGGTGATCGAACGTGGCTTCCATCCGTCCCAGCGGAGTACCTTCTCCACCGTGGCGGACCTGGTCGGTGACTGCGCCCGGGCGGGGGTCACCTCACCGGCCGTGATCGTGATCGGAGACGTGGTGTCGGTGGCCTCCGCGCTGCCGGTAGCGTCGGGCGCGACCGGATTGGGCACGGGACTGCCGGGCCCATTCCCGCGGTCGAACCTGGACGGGCTGACCGTGGAGGATCTCCGCGACTGGACCGACGAACGATAGGTGAGGAATCTGAGCGGCGCACAGCTCGGCTACAGCAATGATCAGCTGGCCGGTTACACGATCGGCGTCACGGCCGACCGCAGATCCGACGACCTGATCGCGGCGCTGGTCCGTCGCGGCGCCGAGGTGATGCATGCGCCGACGCTGCGGATCGTCCCCGCCGGCGAGGACGATCGGCTGATCGGCGACACCCATGCGGTGATCGACAGCCGGCCTGACTTCGTGCTGGCCACCACCTCGTACGGATTCCACGGCTGGATGGAGGCCGCGGACGCGGCCGGGATCGGTCCGGAGCTGCTGAAGGTGTTGGGTGCCGCCCAGATCCTGGTCCGTGGACCGAAGGCGCGCGGTGCGGTGCGCGCGGCCGGCCTGACCGAGCAGGGCAGCGGTGCCGAGGAGTCCACGGCGTCCCTGGTGGATCTGGTGTTGGACCGGGGGGTCGCCGACCGGACGGTGGCGGTGCAACTGCACGGCTATGTCGACCAAGATCAACTTGACCGGCTCACGGTGGCCGGTGCCCGGGTGCTGACGGTGGCTCCTTACCGCTGGGCGGATCCGCCGGATCCGCGGCAGGTGGAGCGGCTGATCGAGGCGACCTGCGCCCGCCAGCTCGATGTCGTCACGTTCACCAGTGCGCCGGCCGCAGACGCGTTGCTGCAGGCCGCCGATCGCTCCGGTCAGTTGCCGGAGCTGCTGGCCGCGTTCTCCACCGACGTGCTGCCGATCGTCGTCGGTACGGTGACCGCGGCTCCGCTGCGCAAGGCTGGCCTGGACCCGCTGTACCCGGATCGATTCCGGCTGGGTGCGCTGGTGCGGACGGTCTGCGAAGCATTGGAGGAGCGGGTGCTGCGCACCGACACCGCGGCGGGACCGATCGAGCTCCGCGGCCGGCGGGTGATCTTCGCCGATCATCAGGCGATGCTGTCGCCGACCGGCGCGATGATCTTGAAAACGTTGATCAAGGCCGACGGCAGCGTGGTGGGCAAGGAACGCCTGCGCGAGCTGCTGCCCGGTGGCAGTGATGATCATGCTCTGGAAGTGGCAGTCGGCCGACTGCGCAGCGCCCTGGGGGTGCCGGGCCTGGTCGCCACCGTGGTCCGCCGGGGCTACCGGATCGGGTGAGCGGACGGGCGGATCAGAGGAATCGGTGCATCACATGTAGTCCGCGGTATCCCTGGGTGGGCGAACAGAACGCCTCCGGCACGGTTCCGACGATGGTGAAGCCGAGCTTCTGGTAGAGCGCCACCGCACCGACATTGGTGTCCACCACCGCGTTGAACTGGATGGCCCGGTAGCCGGCTCGTTCTGCCCAGGCCAGCGAGTCGACGACCAGAGCACGGCCGATGCCGCGGCCGGCATGATCGGGATGCACCATGTAGCTCGCATTGGCCACGTGAGCACCCTGGCCCAACCGATTCGGATTCATGTGCGAGGTGCCGACGACCTCGTCATGATCATCAACGACGACCGCGGTTCGACCCGGTGGGTCGAGCATCCACAGCTGCCGGCCTTGGTCCGACGTGCTGTCCCGGGGAAATTCGTACGTCTCACCCTCGGCCACGATGGCGTGGAAGATCGGCCAGATCGCTGCCCAGTCGTCGGACCTGGCGTCCCGGATCTCCATCGCTTGGTCCTTCCTGATCATGGTCGGTATCGCAGTCCCGGTGGAGCAAGGGCCGCCCCGGCCTGGCCGGGACGGCCCTTGACAGCCGGCCGGGACGGCCCTCGACGATGTGCCGGTACGGAGTTCGACCGGCGAATCGTCAGCCGAAGGTGTCCGGGTCGGGGCCGGTGCGATTGCCGGCATCGAGGGCGTCGATGGCGGCGAGGTCGTCGGCGGTGAGCTCGAAGTCGAAGACCTGGAAGTTCTCCTCGATCCGCGTCGGGGTGACCGACTTCGGGAAGACGATGTAGCCCTTCTGCAGATGCCAGCGCAAGATCACCTGAGCGGGCGTCTTGCCGACCCGGGCGGCGATCTCGCCGACCTTCTCGTTCTTCAGGTCCGACCCGAGTCCGAGCGGACTCCACGACTCGACCCGGATGCCGTGCTTGAGGCTGCCGTCGACGGCGGCCTGGTTGGCGAAGGTCGGGTGCACCTCGATCTGGTTCACCGCGGGCGCCGTACCGGTCGCCTCGATGATCTTGTCCAGATGATCGGGCTGGAAGTTGGAGACGCCGATCGACTTGGCCAGGCCCTGCTCCAGGCAGTCCTGCATGCCCCGCCAGGTCTCGACGTAGTCGCCGCTGTTCGGGGTCGGCCAGTGGATCAGGTAGAGGTCGACGTACTCCAGGCCGAGCTTGGACAGACTGGTCTTGAGTTCCTCCACGGCGTCACTGCGTTCGTGCTTGCCGTTGGCCAGTTTCGTGGTCACCCAGAGCTCTTCGCGGGCGATGCCGGCTGCGGCGATCGCCTGCCCGACACCCTCTTCGTTCTGATAGCCCTGCGCGGTGTCGATGTGCCGGTAACCGACCTCGAGTGCCTTGCTCACGGTGGGCACGATGTCGTCGGTCGACACCTGCCAGACCCCGATACCGAACTGCGGGATCGCGCGCCCGTCGTTCAGGGTGATGGTGGGAACCTGTGCCATGGGTTTGATCTCCTAGCGGGTTTTCTGGTGACTGCCGGTGCCGTACGCGACTGCACAGCACTGGCGTTGAACAGGACAACCGGGCTCACGGGTCCGTCAGCGTCCCACCGTAACGAACGGGCCCTGGGCAACCACGAACCCTCCGAAACCTGGACGCCGGACCCAGCGCAGCCGGTCCACAGGTGCACCCGCGTGGGCGAGGGAGAAAGCGCTATGCGCGGGGTGAAATAATCGCTGCCATCATGGCATCCCTTCCTTCAACACTCAGTGCACGCATCCAGGCCGTCGCGGGAGTCGACCCTGAGTTGCGTCCGGCGACCAAGCCGCAGTTCGGTCACTTCCAGTCCAACGTCGCGTTGCGGCTGGCCAAGCTGGAGGGGAAGCCGCCGCGAGAGGTGGCTCAGCGGATCATCGACGAGCTCGACGTCGCCGACATCTGCGAGCCGCCGGAGCTGGCCGGCCCCGGGTTCATCAACTTCCGGCTCAAGGCCGAGACCCTGGCCGCCGAGGTGACCGACCAACTGGCCGATCCGCGGGTCGGCATCGAGCCTGCCGAGCAGGTCCAGGTGGTGGTGATCGACTACTCGGCGCCGAATGTGGCCAAGCAGATGCATGTCGGCCACCTCCGGTCGACGATCATCGGCGACACCCTGAACCGGGTGCTCAGCTCGCTCGGTCATCGGGTCATCCCGCAGAATCACATCGGCGACTGGGGCACCCAGTTCGGGCAGCTGGTGGAGCAGATCCTGGAGGAGGGCATCGATCCGGCGGGCCTGGATCTTTTCTCGGCCGAGGATCTCTACCGGCGCGCGTCCGAGCACTTCAAGTCCGACCCGGTCTTCGCCGACCGGGCCCGGAAGCGGGTGGTGATGCTGCAGTCCGGTGACGAGGACACCCGGAAGATCTGGCGGCAGTTGATCGAGATCTCCAAGGTCGGGTTCAACGAGGTGTACGCCCGGCTCGGCGTCAAGCTCACCGATGATGATCTTGCTCCGGAGTCCAGCTACAACGATGATCTGGCCCAGGTCGTGACCGATCTGGAGGCCAGCGGTACGGCGGTGATCGACCAGGGCGCGTTGTGCGTCTTCGTCGAAGGCTTCAACTCGCCGATGATCGTCCGCAAGACCGACGGCGGCTTCGGCTACTCGACCACCGATCTGGCGGCCATCCGGCGCCGGGTCGGGGACCTGCACGCGAACCGGATCATCTATGTGGTCGGTGCCGAGCAGTCCTTCCATTTCGATCAGGTCTTCGCAGTCGCCCGGAAGGCAGGATTCCTGCCCGAGGACGTCTCCGCCGAACACGTTCGCTACGGACTGGTTCTGGGCGAGGGTGGCAAGCGGCTGCGGACCCGCGAGGGCGGCACGATGAAGCTGGTCGACCTGCTCAATGCGGCCGAGGAGAAGGCTGCGCCGGCGGTGGCGATGGCGGCGATCAAGTATGCCGACCTGTCCAGCGGGCTGAACAAGGACTACGTGTTCGACATCGACCGTATGGTCGCCACCACCGGGAACACCGGCCCGTACCTGCAGTACGCACACGCCCGGACCCATCAGGTGTTGCGCAAGGCCGAGGCCGAACACATCGCCGTCCCGGACAAGATCACCGTGCTGACCGAGCCGGCCGAACAGCAGTTGGCGCTGCTGCTGCCGCGGTTCGGCGAGATCGTCAACGAGGTCGCCGACACCCTGCAGCCGCACCGGCTCTGCGGCTATCTGCACGACGTCGCGGTGGCGTACTCGGCCTTCTACGAACAGTGCCCGGTGCTCAAGTCCGAGGGTGAGGTACGCGGTTCCCGGCTCGCGCTCTGCGTTGCCACCCAGCGGGTGCTGGCCACCGGCCTCGACCTGCTCGGCATCGAGGCCCCCGACCGCATGTAGCTCGACGTGTCAGCGGGGTGGTGCGGGAAGCCGACCACCCTTCTGGCACGCGCTGGCCCTGCTGACGCCGGGGTGGCTCAGCCCTTCCAGTTGTCGGCGAGCCAGGCTGCGCCGACGATCCCGGCCGAATTCTCCAGCTTCGCCGGGACGATCTCGGCGTTCAGCTTCAGCAGTGGGAGGAACTTGTCCGACTTCCTGCTGACGCCGCCGCCGACCACGATCAGGTCCGGCCAGGTCAGCATCTCGACCACCTCGTAGTAGCGCTGCAGGTGCTTCTCGGCCCACTTCTTGTACGACAGGTCGTTGTCTTCCTTGAATTTGGCCGAGGCGCGGGACTCGGCGTCGTGCCCGTCGATCTCCAGGTGGCCGAATTCGGTGTTCGGCACCAGCACGCCGTTGTGGATCAGCGCACTGCCGATGCCGGTGCCCAAGGTGGTCAGCAGGACCACGCCCTGATGGCCCTTGGCCGCGCCGTACTTGACCTCGGCAACGCCCGCGGCGTCGGCGTCGTTGACCAACACGATGTCGCGGCCGAGCACATTCTCGAACGTCTTCTCTGCCGGGTGGTCGATCCAGGACTTGTCGATGTTGGCCGCAGACCGGGTGATGCCGTGGGTGACCACCGCGGGGATGGTGACACCGATCGGTCCATCACCGATCAGGTCGGCGAATTCGGACACGATCTCCGCCACCACCTTGGCGACATTCTCCGGCGTCGACCTGCTGGGGGTGTCGATGCGCACTCGATCGGTGGCGAACTCGCCCTTGGTCAGGTCGACGGGCGCGCCCTTGATCCCGGATCCGCCGATGTCGATTCCGAGCACGGGACGGCCCGAGGCGGATGCGGGGGTGGCGGCAGAGCTGTCGGTCATGGTGAGCAGATTAGCGGCCGTCGAGACGCGTCAACCCCGGGTGTCTTGTCGTAACGTGGGACAACGGCATTCACCGCGTCGACCCGTGGTCCGGGAGGGACGTCGCGTCGGTTGATGGTCGGCGCTCGATCCGAGGAGCAACGATGTCGACAGCTGCCATCCCTGATCGCCTTCGGCTTCGCCGCCGACTGGGCGCGACCCTCGCCGCCGCGCTGATCATGATCAGTGCGACCGCCGGGGCCAGACCTTTTCCGGACCGGTTCGATCTTCCGGACGGCTTCCTGCCCGAAGGAATCGCAATCGGTCCCGGCCCGGTCGCCTGGTTCGGGTCGCGCGCCGACGGCGACATCTACCGGGCGAATCTGATCACCGGGGGCGGTGACGTGATCAGTCAAGGCCCGGGTACTCCGTCCGTCGGCCTCAAGATCGACCGACGCGAGCGACTCTTCGTCGCCGGCGGGCCCAGCGGCACGGGTCGTGTGGTCCAAACCGACAGCGGGAAGATCCTGGCCGACTATCAATTCACCACCGAGCCGAGCTTCATCAACGACGTGTTGCTGACCCGACACTCGGCCTGGTTCACCAACTCGATGGCGGCCGAGCTCTATGCCGTACCGCTCGGACACAAGCACGACTTGTCGCAGCCCGCCCGGACCGTGCCGCTCGGCGGCGCCTGGGAGCAGGGCGAAGGGTTCGGCGCCAATGGCATCACCACGACACCGGACGGTCGCGCACTGCTGGTGGTGCACTCGACCAGCGGACTGCTCTACCGGGTCGATCCGGCGACCGGGGTCGCTGTCGTCGTCGATCTCGGCGGCACGTCCTTGGTCAACGGAGACGGGATGCTGCTGCGCGGCAGGACCCTTTATGTCGTTCAGAATCAGCTCAACCAGATCGCGGTGATCCGACTCGATCGCGCCGGCGATTCCGGCGAGCTCGTCGGAACCATCACCGACCCGGACTTCGATGTGCCGACAACCGTTGCCGCCTTCGGCACTCGGCTCTACCTGCCCAATGCCCGCTTCACCACCGAACAGACACCGCAGACCAAGTTCTGGGTCACGGCTGTCCGACAACAGACCTGACCGATCGACCTCCGAGCCGATCGGCAGCGGGGATCCGGGCTTGCCGGCCCGGATCAGCCCTTCAGCTGGTCGATCGAGTACGGGTAGACCATCGGGTCGTCGGCGTAGTAGACCGCGTAGTACCGGCGGTAGACGTCCAACCAGTGCGCCAGGTCGTCGACGTAGGGACCGTATCGGGTGACCGCAAGATCATGCAGGAATTGTTGATCTTGAACGACGACGGGATACTGCTCCATCCCCATCAGGTTGATGGCGCCGGCCAGATCCATCACCGGATCGGCGGCCAGCGTGTGCGGGCTGAAGTCGGCAACGCCGGTGATCTGTGGGCGGGGCCCGCCGGGAACATTGACCTGATCGATCTCGCCGACCATCACGTTGCCGGGATAGAAGTCGCCATGAACCAGCGCCGGTTCGCACTGTCGCTGCCTCACCTCGTCGATCACGCGCTGCACGGAGCCGGCGGGAAGATCACGATCGAGGTTGTCCCGGACCCGTCGTACGGCCGTCCGGAGCTGATCTTCAAGCAGATCGCCGAGCGTTGCGAAGGTGCGTGGATCAGGACCGAACAAGCGGGCGAACTGCGCGCTGGGCAACGGAAGCCGGCTCATGCTTGCGGCCGCCTGGAGATATTGATCAAGAATGAATCGGCGCACGTCGGTGCTGGCAGTCGGCAGCCAGGCGGACAGTGAGGTGCCGAGGATCCGCCGGTCGACGGTGTAGGTCCGGCCGCTGATTTCGCCGGCCTCGATGATCTCCGGGGTCCGGAAACCAAGATCAACTCCGGCGAACGAGCGGTAGGCGGGTCGAAGCTGTTCGATCATCATCGCCGCGGATTCGTGGCTGGATCGATAGATCCGGAGTACATGATCATCGCCGAGTGGATAGACCACCGACTCACCGCCTGATCCGAGCGGCGCGACCCCGGTAATCCCGAATCGCTGCAGGACGGGCTCATCGGCGACCTCGCCGGTGCCGGTCAGCGACGAGCGGCGGGCGGTACGAGCCCGGTCCAGTTGGGTTGTCGCGAGCTCCCGGGCTACCGCCGGATCGAGATGCCGGGCGACCAGATCGACCGGCCCCTTCGGGGTGTCGACGTGCACGCTGGCCAGCCGCAATCGTCGCTGCAGCGGGCCGCGGCTGATCCGTACCGATTGGGTCTTGGCGTGCGGCACCACGTCGGTGACCCGGTCCAGGAACCCTCGCCGGGACATGATGACCGCCGCGTTCCATCCGTAGCGCAGGGTCCAGCCGTCGAACCAGCGGATCGCCTTGGCCCGCCCCGGCGACGGGTGCAATTCGATCCCGTCCAAGTCAGCGCCGGGCAGCACCCGCGACAGCGCCGTACGGACCTGGTCGAGCCGGGCGATCGGCAACAGGATGCTGGACACATCGGCGTTGTTCTGCTCGTCGTTGTGGCTGCCGTAGCCGAGGACGTCGACGTCCACCCGGGCCCAGCCGAACTTCCGCCACAGCAGCGGTTCGGTGATCCGTACGCCCTGGATCCGGTTCAGCGGCAGCGACTGGCTGCTCAGATTGGTCAGCCCGCGGGTGATCCGCAGGCCTCGGCCGGACTCGGCCAGGGTGTAGTTGAACTGGGCGGTGACCCGGCGACCGACCAGGCTGACCACGGTCAGCGCCAGCGGCAACAGGCCGAACAGGCCCACCAGGGGCGCGCTGGCCACCGTACTGATGATCACCATCACCACCAGCACACCGACCGAGATCGCGAACTCGGTGGACAGCACCAGGCCGATGATCAACAACCCCGGGCTCAGCGTCACCAGCGTCCGTTCGGCCGAACTGAGATCGGTGAACGCACTGGCCTGCGGCAACGATGCCGAGCTGGCCAGCGTGACTTGATCACCGTGTGCCCGAGCCATCAGGTAGTCCCGCAGTTGGGTGGCCTGGGCGCGGTTCAAGTAGCGCAGCACGGTTCGGCTGTCACCCGCGCCGGCCTCGATCCGCAACTCGACCAGACCGAAGATCCGCGCCGCCAACGGCTGGATGATGTCGACGGATTGGATGCGCTGGAAGGCGATCCGGCGGGATCGCTTGGCCAGTGCTCCGGTCTCCACCCGGAGCTCCTCGTCGTCGATCACGTACCGAGTGAAGTACCAGGAGACGAAGCCGGCCACCGCCGCGAGCACCACGACCGCCAGTACGCCCAACACCAGCCAGCCGATGCCGAGCGAGATGATCTGCTGCAGGGTGGACTTGCCGCTCTCGTCCGGAATCGCCTCCCGGCCGACCGCGAACAAGATCAACACCAACACCGCCCAGCCACGGATCAACGGGGTCAGGGGGTGCGGGCGCTCGGTCTCCTTCGGTGGTCGCGGACCAGAGCCGTCGGTCCGTGCCGACGGTGCGACCTGGTTACGATCGGGTCCGGGGGAGTCTGGGCCGGACGGGTTGTCCTGATCACTCATAGGCCGGATGCCTGGGCCTCGCCGACCTGGGTCAGCCGGTCACGCAACCGTGCGGCCTCGTCCGGCAGCAACCCGGGGATGACTGCATCGGTCGCGGCACTGGCGGTGACCAGCTGGACCGTGGCCAGGCCGAAGGCCCGCTGCAGCGGAGTCGTCCGCACCTCGACGGCCTGCATCCGCCCGTACGGGACCGCGGTGAGCTCGCGGAAGAGTACGCCGCGGGTGATGTAGAGGTCGTCGTCACGCTCGAGATAGCCCCAGGACCGCCAGTTCCGGCCGATCACGATCCAGCGCGGAATCGCGATGGCCAGCGCCACCGCCCAGATCACCGCGGCCAGCCACCACAGTCCGAAGCCGAGTCCGGCGTAGAGCGCGCCGGCCGTGAAGATCACGCCGATCCAGAGCAACGAATTCAGCCGCCGCATGGTGCTGTACTTCGGCGAGATCGGCTGCCAATCGGCGTCCGGCGGAGCGAACAGGGCTTCCATCACCATGCCCCAGAGCCTACGGGGGTGCGGTTCGAAGCGCCTCTCACTTCAGCCGGACCTGCCGTGCCCCGAGCATCGGCCGCCGGCGGTCGGCTCGGAGGTCACCAGTCCCGGCGGCGGTCCGACCAGCGCAGGTGCCGATCTTCGCCTCGGCCTCGCCAGCGGTCCCGGCCCTTGTTGCGGGCCATTCCCTTCACGCTGACACCGCCGAACAGGCAGATGCCCTTGATCACCAGCACCGGTGCTCCGGGCTCCGGGTCGTCGAGATGCTTGATGTCGGTGCCACCGAAGATGCCCATGGTCTGGTCCCGGACCTCGACCCCTTCCGGCACCTTGATGTCGAGTCCTCCGAAGCACCAGAAGCCGGAGATCTCCACCACCGGCGCCTCGAACACGGCGTCGCGCATGTCCAGGTCCTGACCGCCGAAGAGGGCGTAGGCCTGGATGTTCTTGCGGACCCGCCAGCGGCCCTTGCGGGTGGTGCCGCCGAAGACCGCGAGCATCCGGTCGGGCTCATTGGTCGCGCCCTGGGTATCGATCTTGGCGTCGGGCTCGGGCGCAGCTGCCGGCTGCGGGCTTCCGGTGTAGACGAGGTCCTGGGTGATCGGGATCAACTCGGCGAAGGTCTTGGCCACCATCGCCTGGTTGAGTCGTTCATCATGTTCTTCGCGGGTCAGTCGACCTTCGGCGTATGCCGTGCTGAGGACGGTCGCGACCTGGTCGCGGTCCGCGTCGGAGGCGCGCAGGCCGCCGGACGGCGGCGCGGACCGCCGCTCGGGGACGGGTGCTCCGGCGGGAGTGTTCTGCGGTGGTTCAGTGCTCACGGCGTTCAACCTAAATCCGGCTACGGGGCGGGATCGGTCGTTCCAGGGGTATTCGGCGGGTTCGCCGGGAACGATCAGGGTTAACCCCCGTCAAGTCAGCCTAGGTCATCGGCGCTGTGGCCGGGCCCAGTCTCCCGCTGGTCGGTGCTGGTGCCTGGGTCCGGCGACCCCGGGCGATGTGGCTCCAGGATCGTCCGGACGGCGTACAACTCCGGGAAGAAGGTCCGGTCCAGTGCCTTGTGCAGGAAGTCGACGCCACGGGAGCCGCCGGTACCGACCTTGTGCCCGATCGTGCGCTCGACCGTCTTCAGGTGCCGAAACCGCCAGAGCTGGAAGTTGTCCTCGATGTCGATCAACTCCTCGCAGGTCTCGTACGCCGCCCAGTGCTGCTGCGGATCGGTGTAGATGATCTTGAACGCGGGCAGCAGCCGGTCGTCGCCCTGATAGGGCCGGCTGACGTCGCGCTCCAGCACCTGCGACGGGATCGGGTAGCCCTGCCGGGACAGGTGATGGAGGAATTCGTCGTACAGACTGGGGCTGTTCAGTAGTGCGGTCAGCATCGCGGTGGCCTGCTCGTCATGATCAAAAACGGTGATCATCTCGGCGTCCTTGTTGCCCAGGATGAATTCGACCGCTCGGTACTGGTAGGACTGAAAGCCCGACGAGGTCGCCAGGAAATCCCGGAACTCGAGGTATTCACTCGGGGTCAGCGTGGCCAGGATCGACCACTGATCGGCCAGGGTGTGCTGGATGTGCTTGACCCTGGCCAACCGCTTCAGCGCCAGCGGGAGCTGATCACTGCGGAAGCCGTCCCGGGCGCTGATCAGCTCGTGCAAGATCAACTTGAGCCAGAGCTCGCTGGTCTGGTGCTGGATGATGAACAGCAGCTCGTCGTGGTGCACCGGCCGTGATCGTAGATGCTGGGATCCGAGAAGTTGATCAAGATGCAGGTAGTCGGCGTAGGTCAGCTGCCGGTCGTCCTCGGGCCGGAGCTCGTCGTCGAGTGGCTCTGTGTTCGCCATGCTCCCAACCTAGAAGACGGGAGTGCCGCCGCGGCTGTCGTCGGGGGCTGGGCGGTGTGTGCGGGGTGGCGCTCGGTCACCGGTGTTCCGCTGCCGGGTCGTACTCCCGGTGCCGGAGGACGCCCGGGATTGTGTAGACTCCGATCCCGCGGCTCGAGGAGTCGCCTGCGGGTGTAGTTCATCGGTAGAACGTGACCTTCCCAAGGTCGAGAGGCGGGTTCGAC
>DATCVL010000021.1:0-1700 GCA_036566865.1 Microlunatus sp. | reverse complement strand
TCGCGTGGCCGGACGGCTCGGTGCCGGCTTCGGTCATTCGCGACGATCGGCACCGGCACGCCGACGGCTCCATCGTGCTCCGGACAGGCGACCGGATCGGACTGTTGGCTCGCGCCTGATCCTCTGCCGCGGAGATCCGCTGAGGCGAATTGTTGACATTGGTCCCGTCCGATCGTCCCGAAAGTCACCTCCGGCCCCGGCTGTCGGTCCGCAGTATTGACCAGGAGGTCCGCGTACACCACGCCCGACGGTGGCAATCAGGTGGTAGCGCAGATTCAGTCAATGGGCGTAGTCCCCAGCCGCCACTCCCGCGCAGGAGATTCGATGACCATCACCCTCAGGCAGCCTTCCGCGGCACTCGCCGCCGCCAGGGTCCAGCAGGACAATCTGCAGACCCGACTGAGCGAGCTGACGCAGGCCTTCATCACCGCAGTCGTCGAGGGCCGATCCACCGGCCTGACGCGGCGGGAGCTGATTGCCTTCCTGCGCAACGAGTTGTTGGCGCACACGGAGGATCAGGCCGCCCTGATGCGTACGGCCTTCCGCACACCGGAAACGGAGTTGTTGGTGTGTGCGATGGAGGACGAGCAGCGTACGATTCCCGAACTCGTCGATCAGCTCGAGCGGGCCTCCTCTGCTGTTGAAGCGGCCGTTGCGGCGGGCTCTCTGGCCGTGGTGTGCACCGCTCGCATCGAACAGGAGAGCGACTACTTGTTGCCCGCCCTCGAAGAGGACGGGGTCGATCTGACCCGGCTGCTGGCTGACCGGCCACGGATCGGCGGCCGGCAGGCGCCGGTTGCTCGACCCGAGGGCGCCGAGGGCCGATCGCGCTCGGTCGACGTACGAGGCCTGGACTACTACAACCGGCGGCATCACATCTTCACCGCGGTGGACGGTCTGGCGCCCGGCAGGGAGCTTCAGTTGATCAGTGATCGGCTCAACGATGTGACCTGGCTGCGCTACGAGATGGAAGCACGATCGCCGAGGCGCTACTTCTGGTCCCAGCCACAGGAACTCGAGGCAGGGATGGTGCGGACCACCGTTCGTTGCCCGGACAAGATCACCGGATGAACAGCTGACATCCCGCGCGAGATCCGGTCTGTTGCCGAGGTCGGCCTCAGCGGTGTGGCTCGGCCGGTCCGGTCGTATTCACCAGCGGGATGTTCCAGTGCAGCGAGGTGCCGGATGGCATGCGGGGTGCAATGGAGAAGTGGCCGCCGAGCTGCTGCGCGCGGTTGGCCATCATGTGCAGCCCCTGGCCGGGTGACGGTGTCTCGGGGGTACCGATGCCGTCGTCGTTGACGCCGAGCGCCAGGGTGTCGCCGTCCACGGTGATGTCGATGCTGACCCAGGTCGCCTGGGCATGGCTGGCGATGTTGAGAAGAGCTTCCCTGGTAACGGCGAGAAGGTTGTCGCGCTGTCCGCCTTCGAGTTCGGAGTCGATCGGACCGGAGAGCCGGAGTTGCGGGGCGAAGCCGAGAGCGGCAGCGGCGTGATCGACCTGCTCGGCGAGCACGAACGACGTTGCGCGCGGGTGACCGTTCACGGGCTTCAGCTCGAGGACGGCTCGATTCATCTCCTGTTGCGCTTCATCGAGCAGGTGCAAGGCGTCGGCCAACCGGACCGCGGTCAAGGACGTCGGGTCTTGCAGGCTGAGCGTTGCAGCGAGATGGAGGCCGAGGTCGAAGAGGCGGTGACCG
>DATCVL010000020.1:0-1688 GCA_036566865.1 Microlunatus sp. | reverse complement strand
GGCTGGCTAGCGGTCAGAGTCATCAAGATCACCTCGGTCGGGTACGGGCGGTTGGACAACGGGAATTGATCAAGCAGGGTGCGACTCAGCCGACCACCACCTCGGTACGGGCTTGCAGCAGCTCGCAGATCCGGTCCCGGCAGGTGCCGCAGCCGGTACCGGCCCGGGTGGCCCGGCCGATCGCGACGACGTCGCCGTGGCCCTCGGTGATGGCGTCGTCGATCGTCCCGGCGGTGACACCGTTGCAGCGGCAGATGGTCGCCTCGGGTCCGAATGGGTCTCCGCCGACCGCGTGATCCGGACCGTCATGACGCAGCAGCGCCGAACGGTCGCTCGGCAGCTCGGCTCCGCGCTCGTACAGCAAGGTCAACTCAGCGGCCGTGCGGGGGAGGCCAACACAGATCAGGCCCTCCAGGGTCCCGCCACGGGTGATCATCTTCGCGTACCGGCCGAGATCGGGATCGTTCCACTGCGCGACCCTGCGGTCCTCTCCGGCGTCGAGCAAGCAGTCCAGCGGATCGACGTCGATGGACCCGGCGGACACCACTGACAGGCCGGGCGCCTTCAAGATCATCACCGGCAGGCCATGGCTCGGCGCCGGTTCCGGATGTCGTTGATGATCAAGGTCGGCCAGCAGTCGGCTCGCCAGCCATTCGGCCTGGGCGAGGCCCGGGGCGAGCAGTCCGCTCGGCGCGTGCACCGTACGACAGCGCTCGCATTCGGAGTCAGGGCAACGAACCCGGGCACAGTCGCCGATCGCGTACACGGTGTCATCGTTGATCGATCGCAGGTGGTGATCGACCAGGATCCCGGTCTTCGTGAGCAATCCGCTCCGTGCGGCCAGTCCGGTCCTGGGGGCCGCTCCACAGCACAGCACCATCCCGTCGCCGCTGATCTCGGTGCCGTCGGCCAGCGTGAGCGCGGCAAACCGCTTGCCCTGCAGCCGTACGCCGGCGGCCCGTGCATCGGCGACCACCCGAACCTGTTGCCGACGCAGATGCCGGGAGACGATCGCGGCCGCGGTCGGGTCGAGATTGCGTTCCATCGGGACCTGACCGGTGTGCACGAGCGTGACCGAGGTGCCGGACTCGGCGGCGGTCAGTGCGAGCTCCATGCCGAGCACTCCGCCGCCGAGCACGATCAGCTCCCGCCCGGGCATCGCCAGCGCGGCAAGTTGCTGAGCGTCATCAAGATCACGAAGGACGGTGACACCGGACGGCAGCACCGGATCCTCGCCGGGCTCCCAGTCCGGCAGACCGGACAGATCCGGCACCCGGGCGGCCGCACCGGTGGCGAAGATCAGCACGTCGTAGGCGAACTGGTCACCGTCGCCGAGGGTCAGGAACCGGCGCTGCCGATCGATGCCGATCACCGGCACGCCGAGGCGCAGCTGCACGCCGTCGGCCGCCAGCTCCTCCGGATCGGCCATGATCAACATCTCCGGATCGGTACGACCGACGGCGAGCTCGCCGATCATGATCCGGTTGTACGCCGGTCCGGGTTCGGCGCCGACAACCAGCAGTTGCAGCCGGTGATCACGAACCGCCGGACGGAGGTCGTCGATCAGTCGCGCGGCCACCGGGCCGAATCCGATCACCACCACCCGACGAGCCCGCCGGGACTGCTGCTGCAACATCAGATCGCCCCCCGCAGCCCGCGCCCGACCCCGGGGGCAGCCGCCGACGTCG
>DATCVL010000019.1:0-22884 GCA_036566865.1 Microlunatus sp. | reverse complement strand
CATCGGAGTCGAACCGAACCACGGCCTGGTGTGGATGCACGGCGGCTACTGGTACGAAGGCGAATACCTCTTCTCGCCCCGCCCCGAAGGCACCGAGGTGACGTACAGAATCAGAAACATCTCCGGACACCCGGACTTCGCGATCAGGCTGTGGCAGCGGCGAATGCTCCGCGATCAACGGCGACAGCTCGAGCAATACGTGACGGACCTGCCACGACGCCTCTGATCACACCAGGTCCGCCTGATGACGTCCGGTAGGTTCCCGCACGTGAGGATCCTCGTCGTTGGCGGCAGTGGCTTACTCGGTACCGAAGTCGCACGGCAAGCCCGCGACGCAGGTGACCGCGTCGTGGTCACCTATCGGACCCGTCGACCCAGCACTGTCGACGCTGAGCATCACCAACTTGATCTCCGGGACCAGCAACGAACCCGGCTCCTGTTGGCCGAGCTGCAGCCCGAACTGATCATCAACGCGGCCTACCAACAGCACGACTGGGCCAGTACGGCTGTAGGTCCGGTCAGCCTCGCCCAAGCGATCCCGGATCGCTCAACCCGCCTCGTACATGTCTCCAGCGATGCCGTCTTCTCGGGCAAAGACGTCCACTACGACGAAGCCGCGACACCCGACCCGATCACTCCCTACGGAGCGGCCAAAGCCGCAGCCGAGACCGCGATCACCGCCATCTATCCGTCAGCGGTCATCGCCCGAACGTCGTTGATCATCGGAACCCGCGACTCGCCCCAGGAACGGCTCGTCCATTCATTGGCTACCGGCAAGCAGCTCGGGGTGCTGTTCACCGACGATGTCCGGTGCCCTGTCCACGTCCACGACCTTGCCTCGGCACTGCTCGAACTCGGCCGCAGTGACCAAACGGGCATCCATAACGTCGCCGGTGCCGATGCCATCACCCGCTACGACATGGGACTCCTGATCGCCATCCGTGACGGACTGGACCCGCAGGCGATCCGACCGGGCCTGCGAGCCGAGGCCAACCTTCCCGGTCCCAGCGATATTCGTCTGGACTCTGCTCGAACCCAGGATCTGCTGCGCACCCGGCTCCGCGGTGCGACGGAGTTCCTGAGCCTCTGACCGAACACCAGCTGGCTGACAGGGGAGGTGACGCGGTGCCGCTAGCGTCGGCGGCGCTCGACTCCGTGGGAGATCGTTACGCAAGAGTTGGGTGATGGTGAAAACGCCTCGCCTGATCAACGACTCGGTGGTGCGGTCAGTCTGCGGCCGCGACATCAAGCGTCTCGTTCCCCTCACGGGTGGAGGGATGAACGAGACCTACCGCGCCGAACTGACCGACGACGTCGCCGTGGTCGTGCGGATCGCGCGTCAGTCGACCCCGTGGTTCATCGACGAGGCCGACCTGATGACGCAGGCGCGTGACGTCGGTGTACCGACGGCAGAGGTGTTCAGCCGCGCTCATCGAGCCTGGTGCTGCCTTCCTGCGCCAGCAGGTGACGAGTCGTTCGGCGCCCGCGGTGTCTCTTGTCCAGGGCGATTTCTGCCCGAAGAACATCCTGATCGACGACGGGATGATTGCCGGCGTCATCGACTGGGAGTTCGCCGGCGCTGCGTCGCCGGCATACGATCTCGCCCAATGGGAGGTGGATGCCGGCGCACCCCTGCATGACCGATTGGACCTGTTACTCCGCGGGTAGGGACGGGTCGCTGATCCCGAGTCGGCCGATGCCGGCTGGACGGCGGCCTTTGCGATCGACTAGGCCCCTCGAAAAGCTCGGCTGGCATAACCCAGCTTCGCCGGCACAGTTCCGGCGCTGTGTGGATGTGATTGCCCGCTATGCCAACTCTTGAGCCATTCGCGCGATCATCGGATGCCAACCGCCTGCGCCGCAGTTCAGTGTCACCGGTTGGCCGGACTCTCAGAGCTTGCTGATCTTGGGCATCGGCTCCCGCGTCGAATACCGCAGCCGCGTCACCGATTCCCCGCTTGCCCAAGCGTTGAACGCGGTCAAGTACAGGCCGACGTGTTCGCGGGTGTCGCGTCGACGACGCACCTCGCCTGCCTGTCGGCGGGCCATCGTCAGCATCAGGTTCCGGAATTTCAACCGCGCATCCGACCGAGCCAAACCAGCCCCGTCGATCACACCCTCAAACCAGGGCTCCAACTTCTTCTGCGAATTCACCCGAGCCACCAGGTAGCTGGCCGCGCCTGCGGCGCTCTTGATCATGCCCACCTCTTGGGCCAACTGCTCCCCGATCGGCACATAGTCACGAACCTTCGGATTGCGCTCCAAGGTGTCCAGGATCTGGTGGTTCGTCACCCGAGCGCTACCACCCGACCACGACATGTCCGGCCGATTGTCGTACAGCCAAACGGTGCGCACCATCGCCGCCAACTGCAACGTTGACCGCTCACCCTCGATGGCCAACACGTCGGCACCGTTACGCCGTTTGCCGGTGTCCAGGACATCGAACGTTTCGGCCGGTACCTCGGTGAACACCGTCATATCGACCGGCACATCGGCCTCGATCACCGCGGCCAGCCGATGCTGGCCGTCGACCAGCACTCCGTTGGTGTCGACCGCGATTCCCTGATGCGTGACCTTCCAATCACCACGCTTCATCGCCTCGGCAAACGCCTGAACCGCCGACGACGACAACGGACGGTTGGTGGTGTTGGCCTCCAGCAGCTCAGCTGCCTTGACCGGGGTGATTGTCTGTACTCGACTCCGCATAGATCCTCATGCTTCCCGAGCAATGCCAGAATGGCAAACCACAGCCAGCAGCGGCGGCCGATCTCGGTAGGTATCGGCGCGGCCACTGCCGACGTCGACCATGACGTCGATGCATCGGTCGAGCCTCCGCATACGACGCCCCGTGGCCCCGGTCTACTTCGCACCCAACCGGATCCACGCCGACGTTCTGGCTCGGAGGGCCAGCGTGATCATCCGCGCGAGGATGAACAGCGCATAACTGCCCCAAAGCCACACCAGACCTGCATCGCGGTAATGGACCAACAACGCAAACGGGAGGTAGCAGATCATGGCGACCAGCCCCGCAACCGCGAGGTAGCGACCATCGCCGGCACCGATCAGGATGCCGTCCAGGACAAAGACCACACCGGCCACGGGCGTGGTGAAAGCAACCATCCAGGCGACCTGAGCCAGCATGGTTGCGCTGCAGGATCGGGCGAGAAGATGCCGTTGAACACCGGGCCGAGCATGGCCGAGGAGTGATGGCTCAGTGATGACAAAGCCGACACACGTGTCAACGAACCTCGCTTCGGCCACCGCAGATCAACCGCCACCCAGGCCATCGGAACGGCAAGCCGTCGCCGCACTGCCGATCAAGTCCAGAATCGGCGTGAAGCAGTGGATCAGCTACGTACTCGCCGCCTACTTGTTCCTTGTGCTGGTACGGCTGTTCGTCTTCAACGACAACTGGCACTGGCACGTGATCGGGTCGTACCTGTTCAGCCAGGTGATCATGCAGGGTCTGCTGCACACCATCGAGCTGACCATCCTGACCACGATCTTCGGCCTCATCCTCGGTGTCATCACTGCCTGGTGCCGGATGTCAAACCTGCCGGTGCTGCGAACCATTGCGGTGTTGTACATCTGGGTCATGCGGGCGATGCCTCCGCTGGTGATGTTGCTCGTGGTGTTCTTCATCGGCGCCCTGGTACCGAATTTCAAATCTCGGCATCCCCTTCCTATCGACCGTGGCCAGCATCCCCGCCAACCAGGTGATCTCCCGGTTCAGCGCAGCGATCATCGGGCTGTCGATCTACCTCGGGGCCTATTCCGCAGAGGTGTTCCGCGGCGGCGTCCACTCACTGCCGGCCGGTCAGTTCGAGGCCTGCAGAGCACTCGGGCTGTCGCCCATCACCGCATACTCGGAGACCAGCTTCGCCTGGGTGAATTCGCACGGCAAGGAGCACGCAGCGTATGGCGAGCTCAACTTCCACGGACTCAAGGCACACGAGCGATGGTCGCCGGTTGGAACGCCGCGCGGTTGGTTCCACCAGATCGGAAACATCCGCATCAGCACCTGTGACCTGGTCCAGGCGAAGCTCGAAGCCGAGGTCGAACGACAACATCGATACGGGGCTGAAGCTCGCCTGCTCAGTCGACGCGAGCTCGTCGAGCTGGAGCCGCGGATCCAGACCGACGGAGTGCTCGGAGCAGCGTACTTCCCGCAGGAGGGCTGGGTCGACACGTTCACGCTGTGCAGCAGCCTGCTGCACCTATCCATGGCCGCTGGCGCTCGCTTCCTCCCCTATCACCGCGTCGTCGAGCTCACGGACTCCGGTGTCCGCGTGGTCGCCTCGGACGGATCCGAGCAGACGTTCACCGCAGACACGATCATCCTGGCCGCAGGCAACGGAACCCGGTCGATCCTGGCAGCCGACGGCATCGACTTCCCAACCCTGCCGATCTCAACCGAGTTGTCCGAGAGCGGCGATGCAGTCGAACACCCGACTGTGGGCCTCACCTGCACCACCACGCCCGTCGCTGCCGACACCGTCCGCCATCTCGTCCATGCCGACGACATCGCGCTCCGGCCATCGGCCGGCGGCGGTCTGACACTCACCGACCACCCGACAGCCAGCCAATGGGACGCCGCCGACCCTGATCTCTGGCAGGTGCCCCAGCTCCTCTTGGACCGGGCCAGAAGGATCTGTCCGGTGCTCGAGTCCGCCTCCATCGAGACGGTCGCGTTGGGCAATCGCATCCTGCCGGCCGACGGCGTCACCATCGCCGATTGGGTCGATTCGGACCGACGCGTCTATGCGGTGGCAACCCACAGCGGCGTCACCTTATGTGCCCATCTCGCCGAGGTTGTCAGCTCCGAGGTCGTCGACGATCTCCGTGATCCGACCCTCGCCGTCTTCGGGCTGGATCGCTTTGCCGCGGGCGTGCGGTGAGACCGTACTGAACCGATCCCTTCTGGCCGCCGGTCGGGCAACCGCGATTGACTTGTCCGAAGCGCTCGGCTGATCTGGCTTGCGGCGGCGGGATCGAGGCGGCCGCGTTCGCCCGCCTCCGTTCCACCCATCGTGGGGTGGGGACGACCCACCCGGTCGGGTCCTAACGTCGCGACCGGCTGGAACGCTTCCAGCTGTGAGTACCTGGCTCGTTCGGGCGTGATGCATCGAGTCGGGGGGACCGTGGAGGCACCCCGTGACCACATCAGATGTCGGCGCCACCCAGCCGGGCCTGAGTGTCGGGCCGACGAGCGAGTTCAGCTTGTTCTTCCGGGTCAAGGAAGGCCAGGCTCCATCCCTGCGGGCGGCGTTGCAGGGCCTGCAGGACACCCCCGGATACCGGCCCGGCGACTACGGCATGGCGATCCAGACGATCCACGAGGCACGGTTCGTCCTGTTCGACGACGACACTCGGCTGGCGTTCGTGACCAGCTTCGACGGCCCGTGGGACGCCTACATGGAGGACTTCTTCACGTCGGGGCCAACGCTGGCGCTTTTCGACGTCATCTTCCGCCACGTGGAGGGGTACGACGGGCTACCGGACGTCGCATCGGTGCGAGCCTTCGTCTTGGACGCCGAACGGACTGCCGCGGCCTATGCCCGCAACTACGGCGGCACGGTCAAGGAAATCAGGAAGGCGCAACGGGTGAACAACGCATTCCAGCAGGTACTGGATCATCCACAGGCCGCCGAGATACTCCAGCATCCGGCGTTAAAACCCCTGTTGGACGAGGCTGCGGATTAGCCGCGCGAGCGGGACGAGGCGCTGACATGTCCGACCACATTTCCGGGCCGCGGGCCCTGGCCGATCCGATCGCAGACATCACGGACGTCTACGCGTTCCCGAGTCCCGAGTCTCCCGACCGCCTCGTTCTCGTGCTGAACACGCTGCCGATGGCCAAGCCCTTCGCCCTCTTCTCGGCGGGTCTGCTCTATCGCTTCCGATTGCGCTCCCTCACCCGACCGGCAACCAACCCGTCCGGTTGGGGTCTGGTCCCCAGTGACGAGGAGTTGGTCCTCGACTGCGTCTTCGATGCACCGGAGCACGTGCCAGATCAGGTTGCGGGCACGTCGGACCATCAACAGCATGGCAGCTGCGTGACGCCACGTGGGGAAGAGATTTCCTTCCGCGTCAACGACGCAGCGGGTGGTGCGGGCCGCGGTATGCGCGTGTTCGCCGGTGTCCGGTGGGACCCGTTCATCATGGATGCTCGGGCTGCTTTGACCACGATCGCGACCAGGAAACTCGCCTTCACCGACCCTGGGTCGATCTTTCTCGACGGCAAGAACGTGTTGAGCATCGTGCTCGAGATCAATACCGCCTTCCTGGCCGGAGGACCACTCGTCGGCGTCGTCGCCGAGACTCTGACCCGTGGCGAATTCAACGTCAGGATCGAGCGGGTCGGTCGCCCTGAGGTGAAGAACATGATGCTTGCCCCGAAGGATTTCGATCCGGTCAATCGGGATCTCGAGATCCGCGACCTGTACAACATGGACGACGCGTTCCACCTCGGAGACTCCTATGCGGGCGCGTACCGGGCCCGGCTGAATGCCAACCTCGCATTCTGGGACGGCTTGGACGGGAACGTGGACTGGCCTATCGGCGAGGACGGCAGCCATCCGCTCACCGACCTGGTTCTCGCTGACTACCTGGTCGTCGACGTCACCAAGCCCTATCGCGAACGGGGATCATTCCTCGAGATCGAGCTGGCCGCCCGGCGCGGCGAGCCGCACGAGACCTGTGGCGGTCGCACCGTGAACGATGACGTGATGGACACGATCTTCACCCAACTCGTCAACGCCGGCAACGGGCCACCGATCCGCGACGGGGTCGACTCCGCGACCCGGCCGGGCACGACCACCTTCCCGTACCTGGCAGCGCCGAACCCGAACCCGCCCGAACCGCCTGAGCACCACTGATCATGGAAGGCGCGTGAATGCTGTGGACGCCGTACCGGGGGTAACCCTGGAGCTTGACGACATCCAGGCCGGCGCGCTGTACGAACGTCCGTCCCCATACGTCGGCACTTACCTGCTGCTCTGCATCCGTGACCGCGACGACGGACGCGAACTGGTGCGGCGGCTGCACCGGATCGTCAACCCTGCCAGCGATGTCGATACGGATACGCAGGACGTGACCTCACTGACCGTCGCCTTCACCTACCAAGGCCTGAAGACGCTCGGGGTCCCAGACACGTCTCTGGACAGCTTCGCACCGGAGTTTCAGCAAGGTATGGCGGCCCGTGCCGAGATCCTCGGCGACACAGGTGAGAGCGGCCCGGACCGATGGGAGGAACCCCTCGGCACTGCCGATGTGCATATCGCGATCGCCGTTCTCTCATCCGACGAGAACCGTCTCCAGGCCGTCGCGGGGAAGGCGCGTGAGGCCCAGGCCGAGCTCCCGGGGATCGAGCTGATCTGGTGCCAGGACTGCTACCAGCTCGCGACGGGGCGGACGTCGTTCGGGTTCAAGGACGGCATAGGGCAACCTGCAGTTGAGGGCAGTGGCCGGCCTGCCACGGATCCGCGCGAGCAGCCACTGAAGGCCGGCGAGATCATCCTGGGTTATCCCGACGAGACCGGAGAGCCGCCGCCCATGCCGAGCCCGGAAGTGCTGGGGCGCAACGGCACGTACGTCGTCTTCCGCAAGCTGCAGACCAGGGTGGGCGCCTATCGGAGCTACCTTCGCGCCCGAGCGGCGAACCGGGCGGAGGAGGATCTCCTCGGAGCGAAGATGGTCGGCCGCTGGCAAAGCGGCGCGCCGCTCGCACTGGCACCCGACCGGGACGACCCGGAGCTCGGCGCCGACCCGCGGCGCAACAACGACTTCAGCTTCGGCGACGACCTCCGCGGCTTCAGGTGCCCTGTCGGTGCCCACGCGCGCCGAGCGAATCCTCGCGACTCGCTGGATCAAGAAGGCAGTGTGGACGTACGTCTGCACCGAATGATCCGGCGGGGCACCAGTTACGGACCGATGCTGCCCGCCGGCGTGACGGAGGACGACGGGGTCGATCGCGGGATCATCTTCGTCTTCGCCGGCGCCCACATAAAACGGCAGTTCGAGTTCGTGAAGACCCAATGGCTCAACGACGGCATCTTCATCGGCGCACCGCTGGAGTCCGATCCGCTCGTCGGCCCACACCACGACTCGTCCAGCTTCACGATCCCGCAACGACCGATCCGCCGTCGACTGCAGGACCTGCCGCCGTTCGTGGTCACCCGTGGCGGGGAGTACTGCTTCGCACCGAGCCTGAGCGCGCTGCGCTGGCTTGCCGAGCTGGACAGCTGACGGGACCCCCAGAGAAGGAAGCACGATGAGCTCATCAAGCACCGACCGCTGGGCATCGCTCGACTTCGGCCCACCGGCACCCGATGTCGAGCAGACCGAACCGTCGGTTCTTCTCGACTACCTCTCCGACGGCCGGGTCGCCCGGGTGACCCTCAACCGGCCCCATGCCGACAACGCGATCACCACCGAGATGGGCGCCCTGCTGACCGAGGTCGTCGAGGACATCGCAGTCAGGACGGCAGTCCGAGTCGTCATCTTCACCGGGGCCGGTGACCGTGCCTTCTCCGTGGGCAGCGACCTGCGGCAACGCAAGGCCATGACCAAGGAGGACTGGCTGCGCCAACGTCAGGCGTTTGACCGCACGCTGTACACGGTGCGGCAGCTACGGAAGCCGATCTTCGCTGCCGTCAACGGCATCGCATATGGGGGCGGCTGCGAACTGGCCCAGAGCACCGATTTCATCATTGCCTCGGCCAATGCAACCTTCGGTCAGCCCGAAGCCATGCTCGGACTGGCGGCCGGCGGCGGTTCACCGGCACTGCTGCCACGCCTGCTGCCCCGTGGCAAGGCGCTGCAGATGCTGATGACGGGCGACCCGGTATCCGCACAGGAGGCCTACCGACTCGGGATGGTCAACGAGATCCACGACCCCAGCGAGCTGATCCCGGCGGCACAACGGATCGCTGACAAGATCGCGAGCAACTCCCCGACCGCCGTACAAGCCGTCAAGCGTGCGGTGCAGTTAGGCGAAGGACAGCCGATCGAGCAGGCGATCTCGATCATGATGGACGCTCACTGGCGCTCCGCGGTCCACCCCGACCGCGTCGAGGGCATCAATGCCTTCAACGAAGGCCGTGAACCCACCTTCCACGACTCCGACTTCTGACCGCACTTCGCGTTACCGGCCCAAGGAGGCTTGACAGCATGACCGTTGCTGATGATCTCGAGACAGCACGCGCCGCACTGGTGATGATCAACCCCGCGCCCTACAACGCCGAAGCGCCGCCATCCGCTCTGAACGAGGAGATCACCCCGACCGAGCTGCACTACGTGCGCAGCAACTTCGCGGTGCCCGACCATGACGGCACCCTGGAGATCGGCGGGGCGGTTAGTGCGCCCACCACCCTGACGCTCGACGACCTGCGCGCGATGCCCGCCCATGATCACGTCGTCACTCTCGAGTGCGCCGGCAACGGCCGCCTGGACATGAGACCGCTGCCGACAGGAGAGCCGTGGGGAGACTTCGCTGTCTCCACTGCCCGATGGACCGGCGCGCTCCTGCACGAGGTGCTGGCGAAGGTCGAGCCGGCCGCGCAGGGAGTCGAGCTTCTCGCTCAAGGAGCCGACCACGGCCCGTACCACCTGCAGGCGATCCTGCCCGAGACCGACCAGCACAACCTCACCTTCGCCCGATCCCTACCGCTCGGCGAGGCCACCGAC
This sequence comes from Microlunatus sp., assembly GCA_036566865.1. GTDB lineage: Bacteria > Actinomycetota > Actinomycetes > Propionibacteriales > Propionibacteriaceae > Microlunatus. Next base: position 13,197 of record DATCVL010000019.1, on the reverse strand, counting down.
CCGGCATCCGGGATCCTGATCGCCTACGACATGAACGGGCAGCCTCTCGGGCGCGACCATGGCGCCCCGTTTCGGCTGATCGTCCCGAACTGGTACGCCGTCGCGTCCGTGAAATGGCTGAAACGGCTCGATGTGATCACCGAGCCGTACACCGGTGAGTTCCAGACCGGGCACTACATCTATCAATGGCCCGATCGACCTCGCGAGCCGGTTTCCTTGATGCGGGTACGCGCCCGGATCACCGACCCGATGCCAGGCATGGCCATAGACCGGGACAACTACACGGTTCGCGGCAAGGCGTGGTCCGGCACCGGCCCGATAACTCGCGTGGACGTGAGCCTCACCGGGGAAGGCGACTGGCAGCCCGCCCAGCTCGAACCGACCCGAGGCAACTACCACTGGCAGGACTGGAGCTTCCGCTGGGACTCGATCGACGTCGGTCGACACACCCTGCGGGCCCGAGCGACCGATGCCGCCGGAAACGTACAACCCGACGTACCGCCGTGGAATCGCCTGGGCTACGGGAACAATGCCATAGAGGTCATCTACGTCGACCGTCGATGAGCCAGGTGCCGTAGTGGATCGGACAGCTGCTGAGTGCTTCAGAGCAGGGAGGTGGCCGGCGGCTCGTAGTGCACATCCTCCGGCCTGTCCGGGAACCCGGTGACGCCACGCGAAAGATCGAGTTGGTAGATCCGGTGTCGTTCCCACACCTCGTACGGCTGCGTCCAGAGCTGCGTTCGACCGGCCTCGTCGATGATCAAGGCGTCGGTGCGGTCGGTTGACTCCAGATCCGTGATCAACTCGGGCGTCGGATGCTCGACCAGCAGGTCACCATGATCAGAAACAAAGCAGATCAGCACGTTGTCCGGATCCGGCAGCGTGTCGATCGCGTCCAGGACCTTCCCGATGCAGCCGTCGATGTAGCTGATCTCGCCGAAGTACCGTACCTTCAGCGCCTGTACACGATCCTGGTCGACATCCTCGGCGAACACCATGCTGTTCATCCAGGGCAGATGTTGATCAAGGTGGTCCAGTGCCCGGTCGCCGCTGATCGGCGGCGGCATTCGGTCCGGGTCGTACATTCGATGAAACGGCATCGGCGGCGTGAAGGGTGGGTGCGGTCCGATGAAGGACAGCTGTCCGAAGAACGGCCGGTCGTCGCCGTTCTTGATCAACTCCACCGCTCGATCGGCGGCCCAGGCCTCAACGGTCAGCTCGGCGGGTAGCGGGCTCATCTGCGGCATGTAGTACATCTCGGTCCGCTCACCCATCAGCGCTTCGACCCAATCGAAGGTGGGATGCTCAGCCGCGATCCATGATGCGTACGCATCCCCGGCCCGCAGGTGTCGTCCAGCCGGCCCCGGGCCCGATGATCATCGACCAACCTTCCGAGTTCCTCGTCGACGGCACTGATCCCGGCGTAGTAGCGCGCCTGTCGCAGCCGGGTCGACCCGATCGTCAGTCAAGCAGCACACGGGTGTAGCCGGCTGCAGAGATCTATCAGGACGGCTCGGCAGCGAAACCGGGCAAGAACTCTTCCAGCACGTCTCGGAAGGCGGCGCTGATGCCGAGCTGGCACAGCACGGCTATGCCACCGGTCCAGACGCGGTGCAGTAGGACGTAGTCGTCGGGAAGATTGAGTGCGCGACCCAACTCCCAGCTCGCGGGCATGTCGTCCCAGGCCTGTCGGAAGACGGCCTGCATCCAGGAGCGATCGAAACTGAATTCAGGCACTTGCGCCGGCTGCACAAACGGCGCCAGGTTGCTCATGATCAACTTCGGATCGATGTCACGGGTCACGATGCCTTCGCTGCGCAGCGCCGCCAGCATCGATGCAGCATCACCGGCCATCGCCAGTCGCAAGGTCCGGCCGATCGCGTACGGCAGCCCGTCCGGCAACCGAGCGACCAATCCGAAGTCGACCGCACCCAACCGTCCGTCAGGCAACACCTTGAAGTTGCCGGGATGCGGATCTGCATGCAACAAGCCGACCCGGCCCGGTCCGGCGAACAGGAACCGCACGTACTTCAGGCCGGCCGCGTTTCGTTCATCGTCCGGCCAATCATCGACCTGGGTCAGCGGAACTCCGTCGACCCATTCGCTCACCATCACCCGCCGGGTATGACTGAGCACGGCCGGGACAACGAATTCAGGGTCGTCGGCAAATCCTTCGGCGAACGCCTGTTGAGCCGCGGCCTCCAGGTCATAGTCCAGTTCTTCGTCGACTCGTGCGGCGATTTCCTGTGCGATGGCATGCACATCCATGCCGCCGGCGATCGGCCCGGCTATCGAAGCCATCCGGGACAGCTGCTTCAGATCGGTCCGTAGCGCGTCATCCGCTCCGGGGTACTGAACCTTGACCGCCACCTCCCGACCGTCGTGCCAGATTGCCCGATGCACCTGACCGATCGAGGCCGCCGCGGCCGGACGAGGCTCGAATCGGGTGAAAGAGTCCCGCCAGTCCGGGCCGAGCTCTCGAGCCAGTACGGCGTGCACGCGAGATGTCGGCATCGGGGGTGCCGAGTCGCGCAGCATCGACAATTTCTCCCGGTACGGCGCCGCGAGTTCGTCGGGCAGCGCCGATTCAAAGAGACTGAGCGCCTGACCCACCTTCATCGCACCGCCCTTGAGCTCACCGAGCACACGGAACATCTGCTCGGCGGTGCGCTCCAGAACTTCCTCGTTCACCGTGGCGGACGACGATCCGGTGATCCGCCTCCCCCATCCCAACGCCCGTTGACCCGCGAAGCCGAAGGGAAGAGATGCCAATCGCGCGCCGCGACGGAACGACGAGCGCGGAATCGAGTCGTTATCGGCGGGCAGTCGCTTGACCATGCCAGGCCCTCCCTTCTCCCGACCGAGGTTCGGACGGCTCGGTCTCGCCAGCGACGGCACCGTGGGACGACGTCGCACTTCTCGTGATCGCAATATTCCGAGTCACGCTAGATTATCTAGTCTTGTCGCTGATGCTGGCAGCTTAACCACCACCCCCAAGACGACGGCCGGAGGACGGCACTGCCGCACGCCGCCATCAGGACGGTGCCAGGCTCACAGGGGAGTACCCGAGCAAAGTCAATACTCCCGCCCGATCACTCCGCGCCTCTTCAGCCACGCTACGCTAAGGCTAGATTTTCTAGTCTAGGCGAGAGGGAAGCGTGGCAGAACGGGCGACCAGCATCGCGGTGTTCAACCGCAATCTCCGCACGATGGACAATCCGGTCCTGGCGGCCGCAGCCGAGTCCGAGCAGGTCGTGCCGGTCTTCGTACAGGACCGCGATCTCGTCGGTTCCGGATTCAGCAACCGCCGCCGACAGCACTTCCTCAACGCCGGTTTGACCGATCTCGACGCATCGCTGCGGCAGCTCGGAGCGGAGTTGATCTTCCGACGGGGAGACCCGGTGGCGGAGATCATCAAACTGGCCTCGACCCTTGACGCTCAGGACGTTCACATCGCCGCCGATGTCTCCCGATATGCGCAGCGTCGAGAGGACCGGCTCCGGACCGAGTTGAGCCGTCAGCGTCGCCGTCTGATCGTCCATGACGCCGTGACCACTGTCCACCCGGCGGGCGCGATCACACCTCAGGGCTCCGACCACTTCTCCGTCTTCACGCCGTACTACCGGCGCTGGAGCGGCATGCCGGTTCGCCCGGTCCTCCCGCGGCCGAATCGGTTGCTGCTGCCGGAGGGGATCAAGTCCGGTTCGATACCGGCCGGGCAGGTCGTGGCCGGCTGGGAGGGTGGCGAATCTGCCGCACGTCAGCTGGCCAATGACTGGTTTGCGGACGGCCTGGAGGCGTACGAGGACCGACATGATGACCTGGCCGGCGACGGCACCTCCCACCTGTCTCCCTACCTGCATTTCGGTTTCCTGTCTCCGGTAGAGCTCGCCACGAAGGCGGGCGAACGATCAGGGCCCGGTGCAGCAGCTTTCGTCAGGCAACTGGCGTGGCGGGACTTTCATCATCAGGTGCTGGCCGCCCGCCCGGCCGCGGCTTGGCGGGACTATCGATCGCACCAGGATCAGTGGCTCGATGACGAGAAGCACTGGGACGCCTGGCGCAACGGCCTCACCGGCTATCCATTGGTGGATGCAGGTATGCGCCAGCTCAACGAGGTGGGCTGGATGCACAATCGGGCCCGAATGATCGTGGCCAGCTTCCTGACCAAGACCCTCTACCTCGACTGGAGACGCGGCGCCCGGTTCTTCCTGGAGGAACTGTTGGACGGTGACATCGCCAACAACAACCTCAATTGGCAGTGGGTGGCCGGAACCGGGACCGACACTCGACCCAATCGCGTACTGAATCCACTTCGCCAGGCTCGGTTCGACCCGGAGGCGCTGTATGTGCGTCGCTGGGTTCCCGAGCTTGCCGGCATCGAGAACCCGGCGGACGCACATCAGCCGTGGCGGCTCGATGCGGCGCAACGGAGAGGACTTCACTACCCGGCACCCCTGGTTGACCTCGCCGAGGCTCGCGACAACTTCCTCCGTCGCCGCGAACGACCTTGAACGTGGCCGGACGCCAGATCCCTCAGACCCGAGCGTTGGGTCGCCTGCGGTGCGCGCTGCGAGTGGCTAGAATTTCTAGTCAGGATCACTGCCGATCAAAGAGAGGTGTCCGAGCGTGTCCCGAACCGACGACGAGGTTGTATTGATCGATGCTGCCGGGCATCGACTCGGCAGTCACCTGCTCTCCACGATTCACACCGATCACACACCGCGCCACCTCGCCTTCTCCTGCTGGATTCTGGATCCTCGAGGCCGGCTGTTGATCACTCGGAGATCGTTGGACAAGTTGACCTGGCCCGGGGTATGGACCAACTCCTGCTGCGGGCATCCCCGCCCCGACGAAGATCTCTGCGTCGCCGTCCGCCGACGTGTCACCGAAGAGCTCGGCGTGCGCGTCACGACACTCGACTGCGTACTGCCCCGCTTCAGCTACTCCGCCGTCGACGTGACGGGAGTGGTCGAGAACGAGTTCTGTCCGGTGTACGTCGCTGCGCTGGACGATCCTGCGGCGTTGAATCCGGATCCGTCGGAGGTCAGTGACTGGGTGTGGCAGCAACCGAGCTCGGTCGTGACCGCGATGGAGGCTGCGCCGTACGCATTCAGCCCGTGGTCATTTCAGCAGCTCGGACTGCTGAAGAACTCCGATCACCCGTCGGCCGCTTCGTTCGGAGGCTGATCATGCTGATCGACGATGAGCTGGCCAGGCATCCGCAGGCATGGCCGTCCAAGCTGGAGAGGGCCAGTCGGCCCAGTTCCGGCGACAACCAACTCGAGGAGTATCTCGCGCGCGTCGACCGGCTGATCGATGACCGCGTTCGCGACCTCCCCGGCAACGCCACGCCCGCTGCCGATACCTGGATGAGACTCGCACCAACAGTTGCACCGCGATCGGCAACTGATGAACGCCCAACACTGGGGTCGCTGGTCGATCTGCCAGAGCTGTTGGCCACACTGATTCACTCCGGCGGCAAGCGAATCCGGCCGCTGATGGCCTACCTCGGCTTCTGGGCATCGGGCCGTACTGAACCGGACGAGGACGTGGTTCGCATCGGCGCCGCGCTGGAGCTGTTGCACAGCTTTGCGTTGGTCCATGACGACGTGATGGACGAGTCACCGTCCCGCCGCGGCCATCCGACGACCCACACCAGAGCAGCAGCCGATCATCGCGCGCTCGACGCCGCCGGCGGTTCCAAGCGATTCGGCGAGAGCATCGCGATCTTGCTCGGCGATCTTGCTCACGCCGAGGCCGACGACTTGATCGCCGATTGCCCGACACCGGTGCGAGCGAAGTGGCGAGCCCTCGTCGGGGAACTGATTCGAGGCCAGCTGGGCGATCTGACAGGTGCCGCGGACCGGGCTCGGGACCCCGAGCTGGCTCTGTCGGTGGCCGGGCTGAAGTCCGGTGGCTACACAATCCAACGCCCCTTGGAACTGGGTGCGATCGCAGCCAACGCCGACGAGGCCGTGCGGAGGTCATTGTCAGCCTATGGCCGCGAGATCGGCTGGGCCTTCGCCTTGCGGGACGACATTCTCGGTGTCTGGGGCGATCCGAAAGTCACCGGCAAACCGGCCGGCGACGACCTGGTGTCAGGAAAACCGACCGTGATCATCGCGCTCGCCGACCAGCGGCTCGCACCGGCGGAGCATTCCTTGCTGAGCCGGATCGGAACAACGGACCTGCTACCAGCAGACGTGAAGGAACTGCAGCAGGCGATCCGTACTGCCGGCATCGAAGCCGACGTGGAGGCGATGATCACGCACCACGTCGAGCGCGGCATCGGGTACCTTGCCGACCTGCCGGCCGCGCGACTAGTTCGGCCGTCGTCCGACCCGACGTCGGGTACTGAACCGATCTCGCACCTGGTGCGGATTGCGCGTCAGGTCGCATGGCGGGACCGATGAGTCGCGTCGTCGTGATCGGAGCCGGCCTGGCGGGCCTCTCCGCAGCCTGCCGGATCGCCGCCCAGGGTCACGACGTCACCGTGATCGAACGAGATCGCGAGATCGGCGGCCGGGCCGGCGTTCTGCGCCGCGACGGGTTCACCTTCGACACCGGGCCGACCGTTCTGACGATGCCCGAGCTGATCGACGACACCCTGAAGGCCGCCGGCAGCAGTCTGGCCGAGCGGCTCACCCTTCGGCGGCTCGATCCGGCGTACCGCGCCCGGTTCGCCGACGACAGCGTCATCGACGTCCGCGCCGATCCGACTGACATGCTCGACGAGATCGCTCGTACCTGCGGGCCCGATGATGCGGCGAGCTTCCGGGACTTCATCGACTGGCTGACCGCGCTCTACGAACTCGAACTCCCCCACTTCATCGACGTCAACTACCGCACCCCCTTGGACCTGCTGCGGTCCCCGGGCGCGGCTTCCCGGCTGATCCGAATGCGGGCCTTCGGTCGTCTCGGACCGACGATCGGACGGCGGTTCAGCGATCCGCGGCTGCAGCGCTTGCTGAGCTTCCAGGCGCTCTATGCGGGTCTGTCACCGGAACAGGCGTTGGCGTTGTACGCAGTGATCACCTACATGGACACCGTGGCCGGCGTGTGGTTCCCCGAGGGCGGAATGCACGCGCTCCCGCGGGCTCTGGCCGAGGCCTTCATCGATGCGGGCGGCGAGTTGCTGCTCGACCAGCCGGTCACAGGTCTGATCACGGATCGGAACGGCCGGGTCGCCGGAGTCCGCACGGAACACGACCGACTGACGGCCGACGCCGTGGTCTGCACACTCGACCCGGCCGCCGCATACCGACTCATGGTCCCGGATCTCCGGCCACCGCGGACGGTCCGGTCCGGTCGATACGCGCCGTCTGCGCTGGTCTGGCATGTCGGGGTCCGCGGGCTGCCGGACAGCTCGATCCGTCATCACAACATCCACTTCGGACACAGTTGGGAGGGCGCGTTCGGTGCCATGATCCGGCGCGGCGAGCTGATGCCGGATCCGTCCCGCCTGGTGTCGGTGCCCTCCCTGGACGAACCGTCCATGGCGCCGCCGGGGTGCAGCACCCTCTACGTGCTCGAGCCCGTGCCGCACCTGGGCGGTTCGGTGGACTGGCGCCGCGAGGCCGAGCCGATGCGACATCGCCTGCTGCAGTTCCTCAGCACTGCTGGGTATCCGACCGACATCGTGACCGAGAAGTTGATCACTCCGCTGGACTGGTACCGACAAGGCCTAGCCCATGGCACACCCTTCTCACTGGCCCACACCTTCGGCCAAACCGGGCCCTTCCGTCCACCGAATCACCTGCGTCGACGACCCGGCCTGTACTTTGCCGGGTCCGGCACCGTACCGGGTGTCGGCGTGCCGATGGTGATCCTGTCCGGCAAACTGGCGGCCGAGCGCGTCGGCAGCTATCTCGGGTCCGACCGCGCCAACGAGGCCGCTCAACCTCAACGGGGCGCACCATGGCCGGGAAGCCGGTCCCGTTGACCGACCAGATAACGCTCGGCTATCGGCAATGTGCCCGCCTAACCTGGCGTCACGGGACGACCTACTACTGGGGTGCAGCGATTCTGCCGCGTGCGCAGCGCCGACACGTTCATGCCGTGTACGCCTTGTGCCGGTTGGCTGACGACATCGTCGATACCGGCAACCAGGACTCCCCCAGCCGCTCCCGCGCCCTGCAGCGCTTTCGTGATCGTTTCCGCTCGGCCGTCGATCACGGCACCTCCGACCCGGTGCTGGCCGCAGTCGCCGACACAGTCCGTCGGCGAGGGATCCCGATGGAGTGCTTCGATCGATTCTTCTCCGCGATGGCACTGGATCTGGTGAAGAGCCGGTACACGACCTGGACCGACCTGTGCGACTACGCGGAGGGCTCGGCTGCGGTGATCGGCGAGATGATGTTGCCGATTCTGCAGCCCCGGTCCGCGTCGGCCTTCGAACCCGCGAGATCACTCGGCCTTGCGTTCCAACTCACCAACTTCCTCCGCGACGTCGGTGAGGATCTGGATCGAGGCCGGGTGTATCTGCCGCAGGAGGACCTGCTTCGGTTCGATGCCGACCCCGCGCTCCGGACGGTGACACCGCAATGGCGACGGTTGATGCAATTCGAGATCGACCGCAACCGACAGCTGTACGAGCATGCCTCCACCGGCCTCGCGTGGCTGCCGCCCGCCTCGGCGCGCTGCGTCGGCACAGCGCAGGTGTTGTACGCGGCCATCCTCGACCGGATCGCGGCCGCCGACTACGACGTGTTCTCTCGGCGGGTGGTGGTGCCGACCGCGGTCAAGGCCGCCACCGCCGCGCGCCGACTGCTGCCCTCACCCCATCGCACCCGCCAACCGGAGAAGTCGTGATGTCCCTTCGTACCCAACGGATCTGGGTCAACCGGATCGCACCAGCCAGCTCCCGGATCCCGATCCGTCGACAACCGCAGCCTGGCTACGATGCCTTGCGCCCAACTCACCGGGATGCGCGGCCTGGGCGGATCGCCGCCGCCCTCGAGCGATCGCAACGCCGTCCGTCGGGTGGTTGGTTCGTCATCGGGCAAAGCACAGAGGTCGGCCGAAACCACAGCCTGACCCGCACCGTCGCGGGACGGGAGATCGCGCTGTGGCGTACGGACAATGGCGACCTGCGTGCCGGGCCGGGAGCATGTCCCCATCTGGGAGCGCTGCTCGATCGCTGCCCGGTGCTGGACGGAACGCTCGTATGTCGCTGGCACGGCCTCGCTCTCGGTGACGCCGGACACGGTGACTGGCGCCCCTACCCGGCTCACGACGACGGAGCCCTGATCTGGGTCAGACTGACACGGCCGACCGGCGCCGATCCGGCTGCCGATCCGCCGACCGAACGACCGGTTCTGCCGGCCCGACCATCCTTGTCGGAGTCGGTGGTTGCGGTGATCGCGCGCCGCGGTGCCTGCGAGCCGGCCGACATCATCGCCAATCGACTCGACCCGTGGCACGGGGCCTGGTTTCACCCGTACTCGTTCAGTCATCTGACCGTCGATGAGGCAGCGAGTTCGGAGGACCGCTTGGTCACCGACGTCACGTTCCGGCTGGGTCGGCGTTTCGGCGTTCCCGTGCGCGCGGAGTTCGTCTCCCCCGATCCGCGCACGATCGTGATGCGAATCATCGATGGCGAGGGCGTGGGCAGCCTGGTCGAGACCCACGCAACCCCGATCACAGCTCCGGGGCGCGAGCCCGCGGTGACCGTGATGACCGAACTGACGGTGGCGCATTCCGACCGTCGAGGATTCGCCGCTGCCCTGGCTCTCGGACCGCTCATTCGGCCGGCCATCCGGCGAGTAGCCCGCCGGCTCTGGGTCGATGATCTGGCCTACGCCGAGCGTCGTTATCGGCTGCGTCGACGAGGGGAATTTCCCGGCTGATCCAGCAGTCGTCGAAGTCGACCGGGCCAAGCGTGGCGGGACCGGCGCGGCACCGACCACAGGTCGTGCCCGCGAATGCCCCACCCGGCCAGCAGCGCATTCGCGGCCTGGAATCCGGTCGTGGCGGCGCGCTCCATCAAGGCAACCGGGAGATCGGTCCGGACCGCATCACCGGCCAGCATCATCCGCGGATCGGGAGTCTCGACCGTTGGCCGGTCTGCCCAGCGATCCGGAGTCACCAGTACGCAGTCGCGTTCGACCCGCCACTCGTCGAACAGGACGCGCGCACTCCATGCCTCCGGATACACCTGGACCAGACCGGCCCAGAGCTGTCGCCGCAGCAGCGCCGCCTCGGCTGCATCGGGGTAGGTCGGCAGCGCATATGCGTGCAATTCGATCACCGCGCCGGCCCGCTGCTCGGCCCACCGCGATGCACCGGCCTCGAAACGATCGACCACACTGACGTTGTCCAGCGGCCCGTACCCGGTGGTGCCCAGAAACACCGGTCGATCGGCCGCAAGCGGTCGATCCAGCCAGATCCGCCAGACCGCAAACGGCGGGGCGGTCCGGACCCGTTGAACCGACTCGCGCCAATGCTGGTCAATGCCGACGGTCCGCTCACCCATAAGCTCCGGCAGTGACCGCGGATCGCCGGCCACGACCACTGCGTCAACCGTCGTGTGTCCCGGGCGACCCACTCCAGCATCGGCGCCGGCACCCCAAGGGGCCCAATCCACCCGAACCGCTGGCTGGTTCATGTCGATCCCCGTGACCTTGGCGCCCAGGTGCACCGTGGCGCCCCGGCGACGTAGATAGCTCCCCAGCGGCTGCCAGAGTGAGGTGTCGTAATCGTCCTCGGGAACGTCGAACAGCAACCCTTCCGCGGAACCGACGAAGTAGCTGTGGAACATCGCAATCAATTCGCCGGCTCCGAAGTCCTCCGGCTCGGCGAAGAAGCTGCGGGCAAACACCTCCAGCGCCAAGTGGCGAGCGCGATCGGGAAAGCGGAGCCGGTCGAGGAAGTCGGCAGCGCTCACGCCGTCATAGTCATGAAAGGTACGGGGAAAGTCGACGTCGAGCAGGCCCAGCGCCTGGCCGATGTCGACCCGGGCCAGGTCGGTGAATCGGAAGCTCGGACTGGCGGCAACGAAACCCGCCACACTCCACGGCGGTGTCCGCGGAATCCGCGCGAACCGGTCCATCTGGCCGGTCGAGGATCGCAACGGGTAGTCCTCGACCGGTCGCAGCCGGGTCAGCCCGGGATCGATCCGGCGGAGCAAGGCTCGCAGGTTGTAGTACTGCCGAAAGAATGCATGGAAGCCGCGGCTCATGGCCACCTCGTCCGGGCCGTGCCGAACGCGCCAGGATCTGACCCTGCCCCCCAGCTGCAGCTCTCGCTCAAGCAGGGTGACCTCGATCCCGCGTTCGACCAGCGCAGTCGCAGCAGCCAGCCCAGCGATCCCGCCACCGACAACGGCCACCGACCTGTGCTGCTGCGCTACGGCTCGCCCGCACGGTCCGGCCAGCCGCTCGGCTCGGCGGTCCTTTCCCGGCCGCCAGGTCGATGGCTTCACCGCGCCGCTTCCTCGGCCGACGGCTTGCGATGAGGCTCGAACCGCCGCCACAACAAGATCGCCAGCGTGACCATGCAGAACCCGAAGCCGAAGTCTTCGATCGGGATGTCCCACGGGACCCGCAGCCCCAGGATCGCGGCGTCCCGATAGATCACGATCGGAGCCGACAGCTTGGTCAGCCATCCGTCCACCGGAATCTGGAACCCCCAGACGATGATCATGGTCAGCCAATACTGTGCGGTGCCGAAGATGCCGGTCCGCAGCCAGGCCAGTTCGGCGACGACAACGGCCGCGATACCGAGCATCGTCAGTACCGTGTACTCAGGCATGATCACGTCCGGCCGGCGTGCCGGTCGCCCTCGACCTCAACGCGGTCAGCACCCGACCTACCGACACATAGGTCAGCAGTCCGCAGATCGGGACCACGACGAAGAAGACCAACTCCTCCAATGGCATCCGCCCGATCAGAGTGATGCCTGTGACGTAGTGGGGGTTGTAGTACCAATGCCCTCTGGCGATCCCCACGATGTCCCAGACAGAGAAGATCATCACCACCGGGAGCAAGGTCAGCAGCAACCGAGCCGGCGACCGGTAGACGTACGATGCGAAGCCGAACTCCAGGGGGAGGGTGATCAACACACAAGCCGCCATCAAGATCAGGTACTGCCCCTGCTCGGTGACCATCCGGAGCTACTCCCTTTCAAGATCATCTCGGGTCAGCCGAGATCAGCCGGCCGGTCAGCACCGACGCCCCGTCCCGCCCGAGACTTCGTCGCCGAACCGGCAGACTCTGCCGACCGCGCGATGTTGCGTTGCATCCCACCGAACACGATGCCGTGGAACGGCATCACGGCAAACCAGTACGCGTGACCGAGCAGGCCGCGTGGATGATAGAGGGCGCGCTGCCGGAACACCGTACGGCCCTCGTCGTCGGTTTCGATGATCAACTCCAGCCAGGCCAGCCCTGGCAGTCTCATCTCGGCACGCAGCCGCAGCAACTTGCCCGGCACGATCTTCTCGACCCGCCACCAATCCAGCGGGTCCCCGGTCTCGAGCTTGGTCGGGTGGCGACGGCCACGACGCAGACCTGGTCCGCCGACAAATCGGTCCAGTACACCGCGGGCCAGCCAGCCCAGCCGCCAAGAATGCCAACCGGCACGGCCGCCGATCTCCTCGATCACCCTCCAGACCTCCTCCGGCGGAGCGTCAACCGGGGTGGCCCGCTCGTCCACGTACAGATCGCCACCGGCCCATTCCGGGTCATCGGGAAGGGGATCACTCGGGGCACCCCGGAAGCTGGCGGAGGACCAGGTCGTTCGGACGTCGTAGTCGCGGATCTTCTGCAGCGCCAACCGCACCGCCTCGTCGAACCCGAGCAGTTGCCGACGTGGCTGCCCGATCAAGTCGTCCAGGTCGGATTCCTTACAGGTCACCTCATGGGTCAAGGACAACACCAGGGGCTTGGCAATGCCGGCCGGGACCGGCGTGACCAACCCGACCCAGTGGCTGGCGAACCACGGCGTCAGCGCCGGAAGTGTGCGAATGATCCGCGGCGGCAGGCCGACGACCTGGGCGTAACGCTGGATCATGTCGGCGTAAGTGAGCACCTCGGGCCCACCGATGTCGAAGGTGCGATTCAGCTCTTGCGGCAGCCCGGCAGCCGCGACCAGGTAATACAGAACGTCGCGGATCGCGATCGGCTGGATCCGGGTCCGTAACCAGGTCGGTGCGACCATCACCGGCAGTCGCTCGGTCAGGTACCGCATCATTTC
>DATCVL010000018.1:0-25176 GCA_036566865.1 Microlunatus sp. | reverse complement strand
ACCAGTCCTGGTTGTGTTTCATGGTCCGGTTGGGGACCTTGTAGGCGGGGTTGTTCACGAACAGGTGCGGCCCCTGCAGGATGACGTCGTCCCAACTCCTCGGCCGCCCCCACTTCTGGACGAAGCGCCCCTTAATCCTGTCCGTCTTCTCGTTCCATCCAGCCGAGAACTTGAGGCCCAATGATCCGATCCGCGGTGCCTTGGCCAGCTTCTCCAGCACCGCGGCGACCTCACGGTTGACCGTGTAGAGCATCCGGGTGCATTCCGGCGGTATGTCGGGTTCTTCGAGCACGTCCCGCCAGACCGTCAACACCTCCGGCGTGACGGTGATGATCCGGTCCGCATGTGGCCGCAGGTCGAACTTTCCGTTGTCGTCCTTGAAGCCCGGCGGCGGACCCAGCCCGTTGTGCTTGAACGATCCTTCAACTGTCTGCGGGTGGTACAGCGCCGAGGCGTTGAGGAATCGAACCGAAGTGTTGGCCCTGCCGTAAATGTGCACGCCGTAGCTGACGTGATGGTCGATCTCGAACAGCGACAGCTCGTTGACGAACTGCCAGTGGCGGCGAAGGTGCCGATATGCCTGTTCCCGCAGCCGAGCTGACTTCTCGTCGGTGAAGTGCGTCTCGGGGTGGACCAGGCCGATCGTCCCGATGTCAGAGCGGTTGCGCCACGTCTGAGACATGAAGCAGCGATACAGATCCGGACGCAACCCAGTCAGGAGCGGAAATCTTGTCGGATCGGAAACCAGTTCCCGGAGCGCCACGACCTCCGATGCCGCCTGGAGCACCGCAGTGCTCGCGCCAGGCAACTCCAGCGTCTGAGCAAGCTTTTGTTGTCGTGTGGCTTCATCAGCCTTGCTGGTCAGTGCCCACCATGCGTCCTGATCGGCGAGGAACATGTCGATGTCGGTGTCAGGTCGAACCCACGGCGGATTTCCCACCTGCAGGTCGAAGCCACCCCGGCCGAGAACGGTGGCGAAGTCGAGCTCCCAGTGGAAGAAGCCTTGCTCGGCTGCGACCTCGGCCGTTGTGGCCAGCCACGGATGCTCCTGCTCGACCGCGGCCACGCTCGTGGCCCGGGCGAAGGAGAGGTCCAACTCCTCGGCGGCGCCGAGATCCTCCCAGCTGGATCCGCGCAGCACGGCCTGGCCCGCGGCGGCGCGGCGCCGGTCCGCGGTCGAAGCCGGTTTGCCGAGGATGGCCTCCATCGCGTCCAGCCACTGGTCGAACGAGGGCGGCCGGACGTCGGTGGTGATCGGCCAGTACCAGAGTGCGCACCAGGCGTCCATCACCCGACGGAGTCGGCGGTAGGCGCCGCCGGGGTCGGCGAGCGAGTCCTCGATCTGTTCTCGGCTGACGTGACCCTCGGGAGACGACTCGGGTTCCTGGCCCCAGATGTCGATCTTGCGGCTGCTCTCGGCCTCGGCGATGGTCAGTCGGCGCCAGGCGTACTGCCACAGGATCTCGACCCGTTCGGTGAGTCCCTTGAGCCGGCGCAGCTGGCCGGCGGTCGGTTGTTTGCGCAGGCTGCGGCTCCAGTCGCGGACTGCCTTGGCCCGATCGGGGGCCAGTTGCTTGGCCTCCTTGGCCTCGGCGGTCGCACCCCATCCTTGGGCGGGCAGCAGGAAGTGGTGGATCCGACCGGTCACGCCGTCCACCGCGGTCGAGTCCGCCTCGGCGGCGGCGACCAGCTTGCTCAACGGCACGTCGGTCGGCGGGGCGGTGAGCCACTGCTTCTTCTTCAGGTCCTGTTCGGAGTAGACGGCGTGCCGGGCGCCGATCAACGAGTTGCCACGCCTCAGTCGCAGGCCGAACCACGGCGCCTGCAGTCCGGCGGCCATGGTGTCCAGCCAGAGTGAGATCTCGGCCAGCTCGACGGCAGTGGCGTTGAGGTCGACGCCGTAGACCTGGTGCAGCGCGATGTGGGACTTGATCCGTTGCAGCACCTGAGGTCGTTCGTCCGGGTCGACGGTCCGGTCGAGTTCGCGTTCGCGACGACGCAGGTATTCCTCGGCCAGTTGGCGTACGGCTTCGATGGCGAACGCGCCCGAGCCCAGGGCAGGCTCGCAGACCGTCATGGCCAGCACCTCGTCGGCGGAGGTCGTTGCTCCGTCCTGGTCCAGCAGTTCGGCCAGTGCCTGGCTCACCGTGAAGCGGGTGAGCACCTCCGGGGTGTAGTAGGAGGCGGACTGTTGGCGTTCCCGGCCGGACAGCCGGAAGACGAAGGTGCCGCGCTGGTGGACGACCCTTCGCTGTTCGCCGGTGAGCTCGTCCTCGGTACGGAGGAAGTCCTGCTCGGCGATGCCGTCGGCGCGGTCGACCGGCACGACCCAGGAGCCGTTCTCCGCGTTGCCCCCGGGTGCGACCTCGTAGAGGTCGGTGTCGGCGAAGGAGCCGGTGTAGGACATCAGGCCCTCGTAGACGGCGCCCAGTTGGTTGATGCCGAGGTCGACGTAGGAGATGAAGCCACGATCGCGGCCGCGGGTCTCCTTGCTGAGCAGGAGTTTGCGCAGCACCCGTTGCAGCGCCTCGTCGGAGAGTCCGGTCTCGTCGATCCGCCGGGTCGCGGCAGGTCGGAACAGATCTGCGCGCAGGCCGTTGAAGGTCAATCCGTCGCCGATGCCGTCGTCGTCGGCGGTGACGGGCGTGTGGCCGCGGTCGACCAGCCGGAACAGCACCGACAGCGAGTCGTGGAAGTGGATGCCGGACCGGGCCTGCTGCGAGGTCAGGTCGCCGAGGACCAGCTCGCGTAGTCGGTCCAGCGAGTAGCCCCGCTCGTAGTTCGGGTCGCCGCTGGGCAGCACGCCCATCTCCGGGGAGGCCTCGGCGTACAGCAGGAAGAGGATCCGGTAGAGGTAGCGCAACGCCTCGATGGCCAACGGCTGAGCGTCGGCGGCGGGGAGCGGCGGCAGGCCCTGGCTGGCCCGACGGGCGACGATGTCGTTGGCGATGATCTCGATCGACTGCCGGACGCCTTCGCGGAGGTCCTTGCTGACGCCGACGGTGTGCTTGACCGACTCGTCCAGCACCTCGGCCCACCAGATCCGGCCGTCGGCATCCGGGGCCAGCGAGGTGGCGGCCAGGCAGGTCAGGGCCCGGTCGACCTCGCCGGCCCGTCGGGTGTCGTTGCGTTCGGCGACGGTCTGGATGTCGATCGCCAGGCAGCGGCCCTCCGCCCAACGGCCCTTCTCGGCGACGATCAGCCAGCGGCCGGCGAAGATCAACGCCCAGGACGGGTCGTCCTCGGAGACGAACAGGGCCGAGAGCAGTCGGGCCAGGGAGGTGTATTCGACCTCGTCGACGGTGGCCGAGTCGATCGTCTTCTCGTCCTTGGCGAAGATGTCGTCGACCGTCGACAGTGGCCGTGCGTCGACCACGGCCAGGTGTTCGCCGCTGTCCAGGCCGAGGGCCCGGTACCGGCTGATCGGGCCGTCCGTCTCGACCTGCCACAGGCCGTCGGAGCCGAAGCCGAGGACGTCGAGCAGTTGCTTCTGGACGATGTGGCGCAAGGCCGGGTCGGGGTCCTCGTCGTCGTACAGTCGGGCCAGGTCCAGGCCGAGTTGATTGCGTACGGCCAGGAACCGGCTACGTGGTGTGGCTCGGTCCCCGTCGTCCCGATCAGCCGTGTCCCAGGCCTTCCGTCGTTCGGTGACCTTCGCGGTGAAGGACTCCCGGGTGGCGTCGGTGGTGAAGTAGTGCTCGGAGATCCATTCCTCGACGACCACCAGGGCGTCACTCGTCGCCATCGCGCTGCCTTTCCGTGACCGGGGTGTCCGCGGGCACCACCAACAGCAGCGGCCGGACGAGTTGTCGGCTCGGCTGCATCGACTCCACCAGTTCCTGTTCGCTCAGCACGCCGGCGCGCCGGCGCTGGACGTCGTGGCGTTGGATGAGTGCATCGGCCTCGTTCAGCCACGCTCGGGATCGTCTCGTCCAGGCGTCCACCCTTTCGGCGGCGGCCTGGCTTGCCACGGCCAGGTCCTGACGGAGCTTGGCGGCGGCCAACCTGACGGCGGCGGGAACGAGCGGTTGCAGCCGTGCGACGTCAACCGGGCCTGGGTTGTGGACCTCGCCGGCGAACCCGAGCTCGGCGACGGCGTCGGACAGTTCGTCGTGCACGGTGGTCAGGCCGAAGTCCGGGTTGTCCGGGTCGGGGAAGGAGACCGCGACGGTGCTGGCTGCAACGACCTGGCCGCGACGGTTGGTCAGGGTGCCGGACAGCAGCATCGTCGGCTCAGGGACGTCGCCGCGGACGACGAAGGTCCGGCCGCGACCGAGGGTGGCCAGGCAACGGTCGGCGGCCCACTCCAGCACCGGGTGCAGTGGTGCCAGGTAGTGCGCCTCGGGCCAGGTCGAATCGACCTCGTCCGACAGCGCCTCGGCGAGCAGTTGGTCGCCTCGCTGTCGGGTGGTGGCGAGCTTGAACAGTTCGGTGACGCGCCGCTCGGTGAGGTAGCTCTGCGGCAGCACCTCCAACCGCCGGCGCAGGTCCTCGGGCGGCTCGATCTCGACCAGACCCTGCTGCCGGTACTCCCGCCAGCCGATGCCGTTGCGGGTCACCGGCGCCTCGGGGGTGATGAATGCCTCGTGCACCGCTTCGCGCAGGAAGTCGATGTCGCGGTCGTAGACGGAGTCGTCGACGGTCTCGATCTCGGGCGCATCCTCTTCGTCGTCGTCACCGGCGAGGAACGCGCTGATCGGATCGACTGCCAGCGCATCGGCGAGGCCCGGCACCACCTCGCCGAAGTCGCGGTTTCCGGCCAGCACCTCCCGGATGGCGTCCTCCTCGGCCTTCACCGAGTGCTCGCCCATCAGCCAGGAGGCGTCGCCCAGTGCGGTGTGGGCCTCCTCCTCCTTCTCCACCAGCCGGGAGAGCACCCGCAGGTCCCCGGCGAACGAGTCGCTGTCCGGATCGAGCAGCAGGGTGGTGATACGCGGCGGATGGATCTGGCCGTAGCGGTCGATCCGTCCGTTGCGCTGTTCGATCCGGATCAGGGACCACGGGATGTCGTAGTGGATGAGCTCGTGGCACTGCTGGTGCAAGTTGACGCCCTCGGAGGCGACGTCGCCGGTAACCAGGATCCGGATCGGTGAGGTGGACTGCTTGAAGGAGTCGACGATGCGCAGCTGCTCGTCGTCGGAGAGTCCGCCGTGCATGATCTGGACGGCGTTCCCGGCGAGTCCGAGATCGGCCTGCAGTTGTGCTTGCAGCCAGTGCAGGGTGGCGACTCGTTCGGCGAAGACCACCGCACGGTTGGTGCCGACGACGTCGATGGTTCGCAGCTCGTCGAGCAGGGCGGCGTACTTTCCGGACTGCTCGGGCACGCAGGCCGCGTTGAGTGCATCGAGGCTCTCCAGAGCCCTCAGTTCGACCTGTTGATCCTCGCTCGGGTCGTCGCAGATCGCCCGGATCCGGTTCTGCAGTGATTCGGCCATGGCTGCGGGCGAGGACAGGAACGCCTTGGCCAGCGTCCACCCGAAGAGATGATTTCTGCCGCTGTGTGGGGAGCGGCCGCTACGAGGATGCAGCCAGACCTCGTCGAGTTCGCGGGCGACGGCGTTCTCCATCGGGCTCGCCTGCACCAGTCGGTTGTTCGGCGGCCGGCGTTCGGCCCAGCGGTCGCCGACGATCTCGGCGACCGCGGGCGAGTGTCGGTGGCGACGGACGACGAGTGAGCTGACCCTTTCGGGGTCGAGGTCTCCGTCGGCCCGGACGGCCGTCGGATCGAGCAGCCGGACCAACTCGGAAAAGGACTCCTTGCGACCGTTGTGCGGGGTCGCCGACGCCAGGATCAGGGCGTCGGTATTGGGCGCGAGGGTGCGGGCCAGCCGGTTGTTCTGGGCGGCGACGTTGGTGACGTTGTGCGACTCGTCGATCACCACGGCGTCCCAGCGGTGATGGCGAAGATCGCGTTCGAAGCGGGCCTGCTTGAGGGTGTCCATTGAGATGATCACTCGGCGGAAGTAGGTGAACGGGTTCCTGGTCGCGGGCAGCTTCTGCTTGACCCGCTGCACCCCACTGGAGTCGAGCCGGACGAACGGCAGCGCGAATCGGGTCCAGAGCTCCAGCTGGATCTGCTCCAGGACGTGCCGGGGACAGACGACAAGGATCCGCTCACCCCGACCACGGCGTACGAGCTCGGAGAGGATCATCCCGATTTCGAGCGTCTTGCCCAGACCGACAGTGTCGGCGAGCAGGATCCGAGGCCGGAGATGGGCCGGGTCGAGGGCCCGAGTGACGGCGGTCTGCTGGTAGATCAGCGGATCTGCCAGGCCGCGGGTCGCGACGCCGAGCTTGGCGTCGGCCAGCGGCCGAGGGGTCTTGCGGCCGGTTGCCTCCAACCACAGACGAGCGCGCCGGTGTCCTGGCGACACGTCGGATACCAGCCGGGATTGGGCCGGATCGAGCGGCCGGATCGTGTCGAGGGATTCGAAGAAGGATGCCGACGAGCCCCGGACGAGCTCCGACAGACCTATCACGTGCAGCAGCTGTCCGTCCGAGGTCTGCTCGACAGCACTGACAAGCCATTCCTCGTCCCGGACCACAACGGTGGAACCCGGGGCAACTTCGATCTGGTCCTGCACCCTTGTCTCCCAACTGCAACCGGCGGAGCCAGACGCCGGCCGCGTGGACGACAATAGCGGTTCGGGTGCCTGCTGCAGTTGTAATTGCGGAATTTCGAGCGCGGATTGCCTGTCCCGAATGGCGAGGCATTGCCACCCGATGGATCAGCTCATCTGGCGCCGAGGCGAACTGGCAAGACGTCAACAGCTACGTGACGGCTCCGTCGATGGCGCGGACGATTGCCTGTGCCATCTCCTGGTATTCACCCCGCCACCGCTTGGACTTTTCGTACTGCTCCGTGTCCACGAACTCTCGGAGCGTGGCAAGCTGGTTCTTTGACATGAAGCCGGATACGACATATCCGGAGACCTTCCCGTCCAACTCGACCGGCTGAACGGCGAATGTGACACCGCTGTACTTCGGCATGGACACTCCCTGGGAATCGGCCGACATCGATCAAGCACTCGCGGATCTGCCAGATCTGCGATTCGTGCGCAGCAACGCTTTCGGACCCGATCGAGCTGGCGTTCGTGCCGGACCGCAGTCGGCCAGGATCATCAAGCCTCTGCCAGCTACGCTCGGAGCACCTGCTGCCGCCCTTGGCAGTCGTGCCAACCGATCGATGCCGATGATTTGCCGCACTGCGTGCACTTTACAACGGTGACGTCGGCGTGGATAGCAGCTTTGGGTTGCGGTCGCCGCGCTATGCCGCTCGATCTCGTCTGCGTCGCGGGCGTGACCTTCGACCCCATCGACCCCCGCAATGCATTGACCCCCTACACATCCAGGGCTGATTGATGCAAGATCGAACTATGGCCTCCACCATCGGCTGGTTGGACACCGACAGCGAAGAGCGTCGAAAGATGATGGAGGTTGTCGAATTGTTCCGCGAGTCCGGGACGGTCGACGAGCTCGGCACCGGCTCGATTCGCGACACTATCTCCGACGCGTTGTTTCCCGGCACATCAATCCTGCACGGACGGCTGCGCTATGTGTTGTTCATACCGTGGCTGCTGCAGCGCGCCGCGCACAAGCCAACGCCGCCGCAGATGTCTGTCGAGTTCCGCAACCTGGAGATTCGGCTGATCTCCAGCCTCGAAGAGGGAGGCGAAACCCTCTTCGTCATCGGCATTGCCGCGAGAAGCACCCTTAAGCGGACACCATCTGTGCTGCACTGGTCGGCACTCAGCGGATGGGGAATCCTCTCCTCCAATCTGTCACCGGACGCCTACTTCAGGCGCCAGGCCGACTATCGCGCACTGGTCGCCCGCACCGCAGCACCGGACGATCTCGAAGCCCGCGAGTCGTTGCCAGGCACGGGAATAGACCCACACCTTCCATCCGCCCCTGACGACCTGCTGAAGTCGGTGCGATTCGATCTGACTGCCGAGGAAGAGAGCTATCTGTCCGACCGCCTTACTGAGTCCGCTGCTGGCTCACTTCTCGCGTGGTTGATCAACAATCCGCCCGGCAATCGTCCCGACAGCGTTTGGAACTTGGACAACCTGCGTGACGCGCCGGAGCGGCTGGCGGAGCTGATTGATCATGGTCGCCGATTCCAGACCGCGATCTTCGGCGCACCCCTGCTCTACAACCTCATGCTTGCCGAAGCATCAGACGATGACGACCGAGTCGATCAGTACCGGAAACGGCTCGCCGACTGGCAGGATGAAATAGCCGCAACCGCTGTGCTTGATCATTGGGATCGCCGTTCCTGGTGGCGGATGCTGCGCTTCTACAACCCGCGCTTGCGGCGGCTCACCAGCGCCTTCGTCGACAGCTGGCTCACCCGGATCGATCGCGATGCGAACGTCGCTGACAGCGGCGAGACAAGGAGCTTGATCCGCAGGCGGGAACGCCAGATCAAAGGTGGACGCGCCCGGTTGGTGAATCAGGCCGCGTTGGATCGATGGTCCGGTGCCAGCGGCGTCATCCGCTACGACTACCGGTGGCCTATTGCCCGCCGGCATCTGGACGACCTTTACGCGGCTCGGAGTCGATCATGACCCTGACACCCGATTCGCGGGTGCTGTTGACCGATGCACTCCGCCCACCAGCCGGCTACCGGGTCGACGTCGCTGTTGGTACCACGTACTCGCTCGACCTCACTGCCCTGCTGCTGGCACCTCTGTCGTTCGCCCTCTTCGACGTGTCCAGGACCGCTGGGCCCGTCAATGTCGATCCGATCCGTCTACTCGAGGCCGTCCGACGCCACACTGAGCACACAACCGTGTTCTGTCACGCCGGAGCCATCCACGTCCCAGCCAACTACAACAGCATCCTGACCTTCATCGAGGACAGCGTCCGAGAAGTCGTGCCGCCGAGCCGGCACGCGATCTTCCACCCGAAGATCTGGGCGCTTCGATTCGCTGACCAGTCCGGTCACCGACTGCATCGCCTAGTTTGTCTGAGCCGTAACCTGACCATGGATCGATCCTGGGACACCGCACTTGTGCTGGACGAGGATGCCGATGGGACGATCGATGCAGCACCGGCAGCCGACTTTGTACGGGACCTTCCTGGGCTTGCCATCCACAGCCTGAGCTCTCGCGCCGACCGATTCCGGCTGACCAAGATCAACGATCTTGCTGACAGCCTTCGCACAGTGACGCTGCAACCGCCGGAGCCGTTCTCTGACGGGGAGTTGCTGCCGCTGGGACTGACCGCCGATCGTCCCTGGCCATTTCCCGCATCCGCGCGGCGCCTGGTCGCGATCAGCCCATTCCTCGACCGGACGAGCGTCAAGGAGGTGACCGACATCGCGCCCGATCGCCTGATCGTTTCCCGGCCCGAAACACTTGACCGATTGGGTTGGGGTCCTCTCGAAGGGTGGCAGGTCAATGTTCTGCAACGGATGGCCGAGGTCGGCGCCGATGAGGACGTCGGTGAAGGGAAACCGTCGACGACTGAATTCATTCAGCCGGGTGAAGGACTGCACGCGAAGACCTATGTGCTCGACCTGTCGGCTCGTCGCTCGACCATGATCACCGGCAGTGCCAATCTGACCAGCGCCGGCTGGGGGGCCAATGTCGAGTTCGATGTAGTCCTCTCCGGACCCACGAACACCTGTGGAGTAGCTGCGATGCTCGAAGGAACCGTTGAGGCACCTGGCCTGGGCAACCTGTTGGAGGAGTACACGATCCATGCGGAGATCGGCGATTCGGACGAGGCCGTCGAGACGGCCTACTTGCTGGACCGATTCCATCAGGCCCTGGCCGAGTCGGCGCCGACGCTGCATCTCAGCCACGAGGATCAAGATCGAGTCCGCAGCAATCTTCAGCTCACGATGCCGACCGATCCCCCGGGCATAACTCGGCTGTGGCCGGCAACGCTGTCCGGTGATCGGCAGGGGAAGGCCCTCGCCGAGTCACTGGAGTGGGTCACGGCCCAGATCAACGTAACGCCGTTCGTCGTGGTTGAGACGACGGCAGGTGAGGGTGTGGGGCAGGCGACCCGCCGGTGTGTGCTGATGGCGAAACTGACCGGTGACGTGACGGCACGGCACCGTGAGGTCCTGGCGTCGATCCTCAAGTCGAAAGAGGACGTACTCCGCTACCTGGTCTTCTTGCTCGGCGACCCGAGCTACGACGTCCTGTTCGCCCAGCTGTCTGACGGTGGCGACGCCTTTGCGGACTTGAGTCGATCGATTGCGACCTCAGACGCGACTGCGCTGTTCGAACCGCTCGTACGGGCAACCGGACGCGACGAGGATGCACTGGCCCGAGTAGCCAGTCTGGTCGAGGAGTTACAAAGGCTTTCGAAGGGCGATCAGCTCGTACCGGACGGCTTCGAGCAGCTATGGGACGTGATCTGGCAAGTTCACCAGGAGCGGTCGTGATGATGCCCGAAACCGATGTGATCCTCGAGAGCCTCAAGGACTTCCAGCGCCGAACCGTTGATCATGTGTTCCGCCGGTTGTGGCTTGATCAGGATCAGGAGAAGCGCTTCTTGGTGGCCGACGAAGTCGGACTTGGAAAGACCATGGTCGCCAAGGGTGTGATCGCCAAGACGGTCGAACATCTGCGGGACAGCGGGAAACGAATCGACATCGTCTACATCTGTTCGAATGGGCAGATCGCCCGTCAGAACCTCCGTCGATTGAACATCGTCGGCGCCAGGGAGTACCCACACGCCGATCGGCTGACGCTGCTTCCCAATGTGATCAGTGAGCTGCGGGACGAGGAGATCAATTTCGTCTCATTCACGCCCGGGACATCACTCCAGCTCGGCAGCAGCGGCGGAAGGTACCAGGAGAGAATCCTGCTCTACTGGATGTTGGCTCGTTGCTGGGGAGATCGAGTCACTGGCAGCGTCCGGTGGCGGAAGTTCTTCGAGGGCGGCATGGACCGCGAACGATTTCGTGAGCGTCTAAAGCGCTTCGACTGGCGCGGTCTCGACGACGAACTGTGCGAATCCTTCGGTGCGAGCGTCGACAGTTCCGTCGGTCCGGCGGGTGGACCGCTGCCGATCGAGCTCGAGGGCTGCGCGGAGCGCTTTACCTACCTCCGCGGCCGTCCGAATAGCAGCCTGAACCAGCGGCGCAATCAGCTGATCGGCACCCTGCGTCAGCTGATCGCGCATGCGGCCGTCCAGCACCTCGAGCCGGACCTCGTGATTCTCGACGAGTTTCAGCGGTTCAAGGACGTGATTGACCCCGACAACGTGGACGACAGCGCCGAACTGGCCCGGGCGATCTTTGATCATGAAGACGCCAAGGTTCTGCTGCTGTCGGCCACGCCTTACAAGATGTTCACGCTGCCGGACGAGCCAGAGGGTGACGACCATTACACCGACTTCATCCGCACAGTGGCATTCCTGGCAGGTGACGAACGCGCCGCAGTCGTCGCTGATCAGCTACGGGTGATGCGAGAGAGCCTGCTGGTCGGCGGTGAATCGGAGGCGGCCCATCACGCGCACGATGTCGTGCAACAAGAGTTGCGGAGAGTGATCAGTCGGACCGAACGGCTGTCGTCGACCAAGAATCGAGACGGCATGTTGGTGGAGCGGAAGCTGCCTGACGTCGAGGTTGCGGCCGGTGATTTGCGTAGCTGGCTGACGTTTGATTCGGTCGCTCGTCAGATCGACCGGCAGGACGTTTTCGAGTACTGGCGGTCGACGCCGTACCCGCTGAATCTCATGGAACGCAACGGCTATTCGGTACGACGCAAGTTCCAGGCCGCGGTCGAGCGGAGTGACCCCACGACCGCGTCTCTGCTGCGCACCGGTCGTGGCCTTTTGCCCTGGGAGGACATCAAGTCGTATCGGCGCGTTGATCCAGGAAACGCCAAGTTGCGCGGGCTTTTTCACGATGTGCTGGATCGGGGAGCCTGGCGGCTTGCCTGGCTGCCGCCGGCCCTCCCGTATTACAGCCTCGATGACGCGTGCGCCGACCCGCAGCTCGCGCACTTCACCAAACGGCTGATCTTCTCGGCCTGGGCTGTCGTACCGAAGTCGATCGCCTTGATGGTCAGCTATGAGGCTGAGCGCCGCTCGGTCGAGGCGGCAGGACTCGCAGAGCGGGCGTATGACGATCGGCCGCTGACTGCTCCCTTGCAGTTCCGGATGGATGGCGACCGGCCCGCCAACATGCCCGCGTTGGCAATCCTTTATCCGAGCCTGGTGTTGGCTCGGGTCGGCGATCCGTTGGAGGTTGCTCGAACGCTCGGGAAGATCATGCCGATCGACCGCAGGCAGCTGACCCGGACAGTTCGGCAACGAGTGTCCACGCTGTTGAGCCAACTGCCGATGCAGTCCCCGCGTCGGGGCCCGGTGGACCAACGTTGGTACGCTGCGGCTCCCTTCTTGCTTGATCAACTTCTGGCGACCGATGAGAACCAGCCGGTGTTGGACATGATGGAGAGCTGGGGTATCGCCGACAGCGACGACCAGCATTCGGCACTGTGGGAGCACCTGACAAGGGCAGTAGGCCTCGCGGATGTGCAGCTCGGTCGCAGACCCCGCGACCTCGCCGATGTGCTGACACTGATGGCGGTGGCAGGCCCAGGTGTCACGGCCCTTCGGGCGTTGTCCCGCGTCTGCGGGGGCGCCGCGATGCTTTCCGATGCCGACCTCCGAGAATATGCATTCGAAATCGCCAGCGGTCTTCGCTCACTCTTCAACAAGCCGGAGATCGCTGCGATCGTCCGATCCGGTGATGATCCGTACTGGCGAGCTGTGCTGCGACACTCGCTCACCGGCGGACTGCAGGGCGTACTGGACGAGTATGTCCATGTGCTGGTGGAGTCGGAGGGTCTGCAGAATGCCGATCGCTATCAGCGAGCGGACGTGATCGCGGGCCAGATCGCTGAGGCTCTCGAAGTGCGCACCACCCAGAACCTCGTGGACCAGATTCGGGTTGTCGGGGGCAAGATCAAACTTGACCCGCGGCGGATCAACAGCCATTTCGCGGCACGCTACGGCCGAGCCCAATCCGATGATCAGACAGCCACTCGCGAGTCGACCATTCGCACCGCGTTCAATTCGCCGTTCCGCCCCTTCGTCCTCGCCTCGACCTCGGTCGGCCAGGAGGGTCTGGACTTCCATACCTACAGCCACGCCATCGTGCATTGGAACCTTCCCGGCAACCCGGTCGACCTTGAGCAGCGCGAAGGCAGGGTTCATCGCTACAAGGGTCACGCCGTACGCAAGAACGTCGCTGCCGTCTATGGGACGGCCGCCCTGAGCGATGCCGACGACCCATGGAGCGCCGTCTTCGACGCCGCTGTCGCCGACCGTGATCCTGCTGACTCCGATCTCAAGCCGTTCTGGATCTTCGCGCCGAAGGGCGGCGCAGCCATCGAACGCTACGTACCAGCGTTGCCGCTGAGCCGAGAGACCGTCCAGTACGCCCGGCTGCAACGAACTGTGGGTGCCTACCGGATGGTGATCGGACAACCGCGCCAAGATGATCTTCTTCGCTATGTCGGCGACTCCCAGCAGGACTATTCATGGATGGGTATCGATCTCAGTCCGCCGATCAGGAACTGATGCTTGACCGAGCCATCTGCTGCTGATCTCCGCCTGGAAGATAAGTCACGGTGCGGAGATCTCGATCTTGTCCGCGACGTGTCAACGTCCTGCATGCTGTCCTGGCGAATACCTTCTGCGGCTTGCCCGCTGGGAGTTGAAGTCAATGGATGCCCACCACCACACGTGCTCGTCGTCACCACCGGACATGTCGTCTGGCCGGCTCCATATCCAGGCAGGGGTGCATTGGAGGATCCGACGCGAACGTCCCGCAAACGCTGTTGGTGTCGGTGGCGACCCAGCTCGACGCGATCCTCATCGCCGGCCGACTCTGCTGAATCGGTCACATGATCACCCTCGCTCGAGCCGATGTTGATCATGAACCCGGACAGACCCTGTCGGCGGGCGACGACACTTCCGAGCCGACCATCGCGGCTCAGGACGGTCGAGGTGTTGAATCAGCTGTAGTCGTTCTCAACCAGGCTGTGGCTTTGGACGTACTTGGTGCCGTTGATCGAGTACACCATCGTTAGCCTGGTCGTCAGCCTGGCCCAGTCGACCTTGCCCGACTCGTTGTCGGCGGTGACGGTGATGCCACTCGTACGGGCGATGATCTGGCGAGCCGTGGGGCCACACGCTGCTGCCTTCGCGACAGTCACCGTCATGGTGTCGTAGGTTGCGCTGTAGCTGACGCTCACCGACGGGGAGCTCTTGGAGACTGTGCCACTGATGCTCCAGGAATCAGAACTCTTGATCCCGGTCATGTGGACCTGGGTGGTCTGCCGGACGCAGAACTTTGTGTACGCGCCGTTCTTGAAGATCCAACTCTCGAACGGATACGAGTCACTTGGATACCCGATCAATGCCCTGCGGTTCTCATCGTCATTGAAAGTGTCGTTCTCGGTACAGAAGCGAACCCGCCCGGAGTGGTAGATCGTCGCGTTGTGACTACCGGCGCCTTGCCAGTGGCTCTCCTTGGTCAGATAGCCGTCGGACTCCTTGTACCAGCCGCTGCCGCAACCGTCCGCGGCTGAGGCGGCAGGCGCCGGCACCACGAGCATTGCCACCACGACCGCCAGAGCGGCACCCGCCTGCATGATCTTCCGAAACATCGTTCCCCCAAGTCGCCGTAGCCCGTCATTGCGATACGTAGATGGCTGCGGAGCGTAACAGGACTTGAGAGCAGCCGAGTCAGTTTCCAGGAGATGCTCCTGCGGCATCGATACCGGCGACGCATCGACGTCAGACTCCATCGCCCTTCCGGTAGGCAGTCGGCGACATCCCATACCGGCTACGGAATCGCCGGGAGAGGTGGAATTCGTCGGTGAAGCCGATCCGGCGGGCGATCTCGCGGCAGGTCAGGTTGGTGGCGCGCAGCAGGGTCGCGGCGACTTCGAGCCGACGATCATTGCGGTACGCGAGCGGAGACCTGCCGAAGCGATCCCGGAAGGCTCGACGGAAGCGGTCGTATTCAAGATCAAGTTGGGTTGCCACCTCGCGCATCGCCAGTTGATCATGAAGATCTCCGCCGAGCAGCTTTACGGCCTGGTCCCAGCGTGCGGTCTCGTCATCGATCGTTGGCGCCAGTGCGGCGGAAAGCCAGCCAGCCAACGCCCACACCTGCTGCTCGGCACTCGAGCGCGGCGGCGGGCTGCGCAACAGCAGGGCAAGATCGGCCGACCCGACGCCCTTGGGCAATGACCGCGGGCCCGAATGAGTCAGTCGCCCCGTCTGGATCAACAAGTCGAAGACCGGGCCTTCGACCACGGCGAACCACTCGTTCCACCGCTGTCCCGGCTCCGTCCCGTACCAGTGCGGCTCCCCGGGCAGCACCGCCGTCAGCGATGGGCCGACGATGGGGACCGTGTGCCCGTCCGCACTCCGGTAGGTCCCGCGTCCCTTGGTGACCAGCGAAATGACCGTTCCGGGCAGCGTACGCAGTGGTCCAGCGACCATCGGCTCCGCATCGGAGACCTCGCCGGCCAACAAGATCCGCCCGAACGGCGTCGGATCCTGGTCAGACATGGTGATCCGCTGATATCCCTCGGGCCGCTGCCGCCCTACTGATGTGCCCGGCATCTGCCAAAACATACATGGAGCGACCACCGTGATCATTCCTTCAACCCGGCCGGTCTGCCAGAGTGATCAGCATGTCTGAAACCAGCGCCCCAACCGGGCTTGTCACCGACGACATGGTCGCCCAGTACCGCGACGAGGGCTACTTCGTGCTGGAGAGCGTGATCGGGCCAGATGATCTTGAACTCCTCCGCAGCGCCGCCCAGTTCTCGATCGATCGCGCCGACGCTCAGATGGACGAGGCCGGCGTCGACCGACTCGGCATCAACGCCAAGGGCAAGCGGTACTTCAGCAACATGGTCTACGAGCAACGCCCCGAGCTTCGGCAATTCATCTTCGGTCCGATCATGGAGCAGATCTGTCGCCGCGTGCTCGGCGACAACGCGTACCTCTTCTGGGAGCAGTACGTGATCAAGGCCGGCGATCCGGACACAACCTTCGCCTGGCACCAGGACTCCGGCTACGTACACGAGAACCACGAGCCCTACCTGACCTGCTGGATCGCCCTCGATGACGTGACCGAGGAGAACGGGTCGGTCTACCTGCTGCCGTACAGTCGATCGGGCATCCGTTCCTACATCAAGCACGTCCCGATCGAGACCGGCGACCGGGTCTGCTACTTCGGATCCGATCCCGGCATGCCGGTGATCGTGCCCGCCGGCTCGATCGTCTGCTTCTCCAGCACTGTGATTCACCGCAGCGGAGCCAACCTCACCGATCGGCTCCGCCGGGTCTACCTGCTGCAGTACTCGTCGGAGGTGATCAAGACCGCCGATGGCCAGAAGCCGTGGGGATCCTTCGAGCCGTTCCTGATCGACGGCACGTCAGTCATCGCACATGACAGACTCGACGGGTGACTGACGCCTCGGACCTGATGGACCTGCGCGACCGCATGCGGCGCTTCACCGACGAACGGGACTGGAGTCGTTACCACGATCCGAAGTCGCTGCTGCTTGCCCTGGTCGGCGAGGTCGGCGAACTCAGTGAGCTGTTCCAATGGCTTCCCGCCGACTCTGCGCGCAACCTCGCACAAGATCAACCGCTGCGAGCGCGGGTGGAGGAAGAGATCGCTGATGTCCTGCTCTACCTGGTACGACTGGCGGACGTGCTCGAAATTGATCTTGGTGAAGCCGCCGTCAGAAAGTTCGCCGCTTCGTCGCAGAAGCATCGGCCGGGCTCCGGGCCGGACGATTACCGCATCCCGAAGACCGAGGGCTGAGTACCGACCTCCGCGGAATTGTCCCGAGATTGCTTCAATGCAATCGATGCCCGGCTCAAACAGCGACCCGCCTGATCGCCTCCAACGCACGCGTCGGCTCCGCCACCGATACGCTCGACGGATGACTGCCGAACGCGCCTCAGCCGAAGTCGCACAGGACGTGCTGCTGGGGGTCCTGTACGGAGACTGCCTCGGTGCCCCGTACGAATTCACCGACGGGACGATCGTCGGCGACGTATCCGTGGGGCGGTCGGTGTTCGGGCATCCCGCCGGCCGCGGAACCGACGACACGGAGACCACGATTGCCGTGGCACAAGGGATTCTCGATGCTGCCCGCGGCGATCGCGGAGTGACCACGGCGGTCGCCGAGCGGATGCTCGCGTGGTACGACGGTCGGCCACCAGACGTCGGCGGCACGACTGCGCAGGGGTTGATCAACTTCCGCAGGTCGGGCGACCCTCGGACCGGATCGTCGGCGCCGACCAGCGTGGCCAACGGCTCATTGATGCGGTCCGCGCCGTACGCACTGCTCAACGGCGACGGAAGCGAGCTTGCGGTCGACTCGTCCAGGACCACCCACGCTCACCAAACCGTCCTGGGTTGCGTGCGGGCCTACGTCCGGATGCTGCAATTGATCATCAGCGGCGATCCGCTCGATCAGACCATGATCAATGATCTTGCCGAGGTCGATCTCGAGTTGCATCCTCGCGCCGATCCGCGAGCGATTCCGTGCGCCGGCATCGGCTACGCGCCGTACGCACTGGATCTTGCCGTCTGGTCCGCACTGCAGGCCGAGGATTTCCACGGCGGACTGACCACGATCGTGCGGCTCGGCGGCGACACCGACACCAACGGCGCGATCTGCGGCGCCGTTCTCGCGGCCCGCTTCGGTTTCCCGGAGACGTTGCTGGCTGATCTCGATCAGGATCGGGTCAGTGAAGTGACGCGCCTCGCCAACGCGTTGACCGCGGTCGAGATCACCCAGCTTCGCTGATCGGACGGCGATCAGAACCCGCCGAGCTGATCAGTCGCCGGCGTGGTCCAACTGACACCCAGCTCGGACATCGACGAGTATGTGTGATCTCCGCCAGGCGCCGCGACAACGCGAACTCCGTCTGCCGTGACCGGATCAAAGGTGATCGTGTACGTCGCATGGTCGCCGGCCGCCTTACCAGGAACGAAAGTCGGCGTGATCTGCTGTTTCGGGATGACGTGCCGGGCACCGTCACGGCGGTACTGCACCTGCGGCTTGGTGATGAACCAGCCACCGTCGTCGGCGGGCGTGCCGGTTGTGAATGTCACGCGGCGACATCTTCAAGTGGGCAGCATCGCCGCCACCAAGCAGCTGGCCGCACACTGCCGTACCTTCGGACTCGGGATGAACCTGCACAGCGGCGGCGAGCTCGGCATCTCCACCGCTGCACACCTTGCCGTGGTGGCCAGCACGCCCGAGCTGGACCGCGCCATCGACAGCATGTACTACCTGCACGCCGACGACATCGTCGAGCCCCTGCAGCTGAAGGGCGCGGCGTTCAGCGTGTGCCCACCGGCCCAGGGCTTGGCGTCGTAGTTGATCAAGAGAAGCTCGAGCACTACGCCGCCGCCGACGAACGCGACGGCGACCTCACCGGCTGACATTCGCGCCGCCGCGGGGAGCACTGTGCACCCGACAGTGGACTTTCTGGTCGGCTCCGGCTAGAACATCCTTGACGGCTGCAACTCCTCGGTCGACCTCAAGAGCAGGTAGTCACATGGCGAACGTCACCCGCGGCTTCTCCGGCCGGAAGCGATCACCGTCGGCGGAGCTTCCGCCCGGCCAACATCTCACCGACGGCTTCCCGGTGCTCTCGGCAGGGCCGACACCGCGAATCAGCCGGGACACCTGGGAACTGTCGGTCCGGGCCGGCGATGCGGTCAATCGCAGCTGGAGCTGGCCCGAGCTGATGGAGCTGCCCTCGTCAACCATCAACACCGACATCCACTGTGTGACCAGTTGGTCCAAGCTGGGCACCCACTGGCGGGGCGTGTCGATGGACCTGCTGCTCGCCGACGTCGGGCCGGAATGGGGCTATCTGATGGCCCACTCGTACGGCGGCTACACGACCAACCTCGCGGTCGACGACCTCCGCGATGGCAAAGCGTGGATCGCCTACGAGTACGACGGTGCTGACCTTCCCGCCGAGCACGGAGGACCGGCGCGGCTGCTGGTGCCGCATCTCTACTTGTGGAAGAGCGCCAAGTGGATCCGCGGCTTCGTCGCTGCGACCGAGGACCGGCCCGGATTCTGGGAGCAGAACGGCTACCACATGCGCGGCGATCCCTGGCAAGAGCAGCGGTACTCCCGATGGTGGTAGCCGCCGACCAGGGTCCGGAGCTCGAGCCGGAACTCAGCCCCGGAGCCGGACCCTCGCACCCGAGCTGGCTAGCGGCCGAAGTCGTCAGCAGCGAGCGGATCAGCCCGTCAGCCCAACGGATAGAACTCTCGGTCCCGGGCTGGCGAGGAGCGCTGCCCGGCCAGCACGTCGACATCCGACTGACGGCCGAGGACGGCTACCAGGCCGTCCGGTCCTATTCACTGGCGTCGACCGGTGCCGACGTGGTGGAACTCGCGGTCGAACGACTTCCGGACGGTGAGGTTTCGCCGTTCCTGGTGGACGAGTTGCGGGTCGGCGATCTGCTCGAGGTGCGGGGCCCGCTCGGCGGATGGTTCGTCTGGCGACCGGCCGACCCGGGTCCGGTCCAGTTGATAGCCGGCGGATCCGGCGTCGTTCCCCTGGTCGCCATGATCAGGGCCCGCGCGGGCATGGACGGGCCGCCGTTCCGGCTTCTCTACTCGGTCCGGGACCGGTCCCGAGCCCTGTTCGGTGACCTCCTCGATGCCGGCCCCGACGGGACCACGGTGTCCTGGATCTACACCCGGGAGGCTCCGACCGGATGGCCGAGAGCACCAAGGAGACTCTCCGCCGAGGACTTGGACCGGTACGCGTTCGATCCGCAGCGGCAGCCCACCGTGTTCGTCTGTGGCGCCACCGGCTTCGCCGAGTCGGTGTCCCGGCTGCTGATCGACCGCGGCCATCCGACGACCAAGATCAGAATCGAACGCTACGGAGGTGACTGATGACCACTCACGTCGACGGCAACGCTTCGGCCGGACCGCTGTCGGAAGTGTTCGGGCTTGATCACACGGCGGCGCTCGGGCGATGTGCGGGCTGCGGCCAGGTGGCGTCCCTGGGCGAGTCGCCGTGGTATGCATCGGCAATGGGAGATGTGCTGCGGTGCGCGGACTGCGACAACCCGCTCCTGACCTTGGTCCGCAGGAGCGACGGACTCAGCCTGAGCATCTCGGGGCTGACCTGGATCCGGTTCCGGACCGGTCGGTGATCACCGCCGCTGCATCGGTGGCTGCCCAGCGCCGCACGGTTCGGGGTGGGTTGCGCCGGCTCTCGGCGGCCGGCCGATGAGCTTGTCGACGGAACAGAGCGAGTGGACCCGCCGACGTACGATCCCGCTGCGTTCGTTTCTGCACACCGAGTCGGCGAGCGGCGGCCTCCTGCTGGCGGCCATCGCCGCGGCGATGCTCTGGGCGAATCTCGGGCATGGGTCGTACGAGCAGTTCTGGCAGACACCGATCGAACTGGCCGTCGGGGACCTACGGATCAGCCACGATCTGCGCGACTGGATCAATGACGGCGGGATGACGCTGTTCTTCCTGGTCGTCGGCCTGGAGGCACGACGAGAGTTCGATCTCGGCGACCTCCGGGAGAGACACCGCCTCGTACTTCCGTGTGTGGCGGCGCTGTTGGGGATGGCGATCCCCATCGGGATCTACCTCGCCGCCAACGCAGGCACCCCGGCCGCCGCCGGCTGGGGTGTGTCCATGTCCAGTGACACTGCGCTGGCTCTGGGGCTGCTCAGCGTCGTCGGTCGCGGCGCACCCGAGCGGGTCCGGGTCTTCCTGCTCACCCTCTTCGTGGTCGACGACCTGGCGGCGCTGCTGGTGATCGCGATCGCGTACAGCCGTGACATCGACGTGCTCGCTGTTGTGATCGCGGCGGCGGCTTATGTGTTGCTGCTGGTGGCATCGCGGATGCACCTTCGCTTTCGCTGGATTTACGGTTGTCTGGCCTTTTGTGTCTGGGCTGCGCTACTGAACAGCGGAGTCGATCCGGTCGTTGCCGGTCTGCTGATCGGGCTGTCCGCCTCCGCCTATACCCCGCAACGCGAGCGCTTGGATCAGGCCACTCGCGTGGTCAGGCGGTTCCGCGAGCAGCCGACGGCCGGGCTGGCGCGTTCGGCCGGCGCGGAGCTGGCGTCCAGCCTCTCTCCGAACGAGCGCCTGCAGGCCCGGCTGCATCCGTGGACCAGCTATCTGATCGTTCCGTGCTTTGTGCTGGCCAACGCCGGGATCGCGCTCAACCCGAGCTTCCTCCGGCAGGCCTATGCGAGTCCGATCACGCTCGGCATCCTGGCCGGTTATGTGCTCGGCAAACCGGTCGGCATCGTGCTCGGGTCGTTGATCGTGACACGGCTCAGCCGCGGCCGTGTTCGGCCGTCGATCGGCTGGGGCGGCGTGCTCGGCAGCGGGACGCTCGCCGGCATCGGCCTGACGGTGGCGTTGCTGGTCGCCGACCGGGCGTTCACCGGCTCCGACCTGGCGCACGCGAAGCTCGGCGTGCTCAGTGCGGTGGCGCTGGCGGCTGCGGTCACCTGGGTCACCTATCGCGCGATTGCGCTCCTGCCGCCGGCTCGTCGATCCCGCGCCCTGGTCGGCGACGTCCGCGTCGTCCAGGACCTGGTCCCGCCGGTCGACGTCGAGCTGGATCACATCCGGGGCCCGCTCGATGCGGCGATCACGGTGATCGAATTCGGCGACTTCCAATGCCCGCACTGTGGGCAGGCGGAGCCGACCGCACGCACCTTGGTGGCCGAGGAACACCTGCGGTTCGTGTGGCGTCACCTGCCGCTCAACGACGTCCACCCCCGGGCCCAGTTGGCCGCCGAGGCTGCTGAAGCTGCGGCTGAGCAGGGACGATTCTGGGAGATGCACGATCTGCTGCTGACTCACCAGGAGTCGTTGGCACCGGCGGACCTGATCGGCTACGCCGAGCAGCTCGGACTTGATCTTGATCGCTTCGAGCAGGCACTGACCGACCACAGACACCGGACGCGCGTTACCCAGGATGTCGAGTCGGCCGACCTCAGTGGGGCCACGGGCACACCGACCTTCTTCATCAACGGCGCCCGCCATTACGGACCCTACGATCATGAATCGCTGATCAGCGCGATCGCCGCGGCGCAGTTGCTGGTGGACGCGCAGGGCCATCCGCGCAAGAGCGCCCGGCGGTGATCATCCGACCAGTGGTGATCATCCGAACTGTGGCACCTGGATCTCGCGCCCATGCTGCAGAGCGGACTGATGGGCACAAATCCCCGGCGCCGTCCAACGCGCCGCGATCTTGGCGTCGATCAGCGGCGCCCGTTCCTCGACGATGCTGCTGACGAACTCGTGCACGAGGAATGGATGCGATCCACCGTGTCCCGCACCGACGGCCACCGGGTCAGGCATCCGATCCAACTGCACCTCGGTCGGTTGCACGAATGCACGCAGCGCCTCCGGCAGTGCATCGGTGACGTCCGGCGGCTCGACCTCGCGCAGCGAGACCTGGTTGCCCCGCGATCCGGCCGCCGGTCCGGTCATGTCGTACAGCCGCAACGGCCCTTCGTTGTCCACCGGCCACTCGACCCCCAGTTTCTCGCCATAGAGCGAGAATCCTTCGATGTAGCTACGCGCGGTCTGGAAGAACGACATGGTGATGTCGGCCAGCACCTCGGAGTCGGCCAGGGTGAACAGACCGACCTCGGTCGGGTACGGATTGTCGAAGCCTCCGGTTGTGCGGTCGGGGGTGAGCTTGCCTGCGCCGCTGCACCGAACCGACGACACCTGCGTGCCCAACAGGCTGAGCACCGGCGCCAGGGCGTGGGTGATGTAGTGCATCGGCGGAAATCCTTGCCAGTACGAGGGAAACCCGTCGAGATTCTGGATGTGGTAGCCGCGATAGAGGGTCAGCGGTCCGAACGCGTCGTCCTGCAGCAGGCGATCAACCAGCCGGTACTCGCGCGCGAAGACCGTCGTCTCCATCATCATGTAATGCCGCCCGGACGCCTCCTGGGCAGCGATCAGTCGATCAAGATCATCGAGTGTGGTCGCCATCGGCACCGCGCTGGCGGCATGCTTGCCGGCCGCCAGCGTCGCCGCGACCATGTCGGCATGCAGGAACACCGGCGCCAGGATGTGCACCGCGTCCACCCGCGGGTCGTCGAGCGCAGCTTGCAGCTCGGCATAGCCGGGTTCAAGATCAAACCGGCGAGCGACCTGCCGGCGACGATCATGATCAGGTTCGACCAGCACCACGTCGGCGACGTCCGGATGGGACAGGTAGATCGGGACGAAGTCCTGCCCGAATCCCAACCCCACCACGGCAACGGTGATACCCGTCATGCGATCTCGACCTCTTCCTCGTAGCCCCTGAGGAACGCGACCGAGCCCGTCACGAAGTTGTCCAGATCGGCCCGCGCTGCCGCACCTGCAGGGGAGGCCAGCATCTCGTCCATCGCTTCCCTGGTTCGGGTGTAGAGCTCGGCGATCAGGATGTACGGCGAGGGTTCGGCCGAATCCTGATCGATCCAGGACAGGTTCCATCCGGTGAGGCCGGACATCTTGGCTGCCAGGGGAATGTGCTGGCGGTAGTAGTAGTCGCGAAACCCGTTCGGGTCCTCGGGTGTGCCGTAGAGGATGGTCATCCGATACATTCTGATCACGCTCCGGGGATCGGAATTCGGGTGTACGACCTCATGTGATCAACCATCGCGACCTCAGTTGGCAGTCGTTCCATGCTGGACGCCCCGAGGAAGCCCTGGACACCCGGCACATCTCGGATCACCTCGGCGGCCTCGTCCGGCCCGAAGATCGGACCGCCGTGACAGACGATCATCACTTCTGGATTCACCGATCGCGCCGCATCGATGAGCTCGGCACACTTCTCCTTGGCCTCGGCAAGGCTGAGTGCGGTCTTGGCGCCGATCATGCCGGAGGTGGTCAGTCCCATGTGCGGCACCACGATGTCGGCGCCGGCCTCGGCCATCGCAGCAGCCTCGTCGGCGTTGGCGACGTAAGTGCAGGTGAACAGGTCCTGCCGGTGCGCCTCCGCGATCATCGCGACCTCCTTGTCGAAGCCAAGTCCGGTCTCCTCGAGGTTCGCCCGGATGATGCCGTCGAAGAGGCACACGGTCGGATAGTTCTGCACCCCGGAGAAGCCGGCCTTCTTCACCCCTTCCAGGAACTGCGGCATCAGCCGGAAGGGATCAGTGCCGCAAACCCCTGCCAGAGCAGGGATTTCGGTGGCGACCGGAAGGATCTCGGCACCCATCTCCATCACGATCGCGTTTGCATCCCCGTACGGCATCAGGCCGGCCATCGAACTGCGACCGGCCATCCGATAGCGGCCGGAGTTGTAGACCACAATGAAGTCCAGCCCCGCCTCCTGTGAGCACTTGGCCGACAGGC
Source organism: Microlunatus sp. (assembly GCA_036566865.1). GTDB lineage: Bacteria > Actinomycetota > Actinomycetes > Propionibacteriales > Propionibacteriaceae > Microlunatus. Next base: position 787 of record DATCVL010000018.1, on the reverse strand, counting down.
CGGTCCCGGCACCGCCTCCGATGATCGGCTGACCGGACGCGATCTTGGACCGCAGCCGGGCTGCCATACGGGTACGTGATTCCATCTCAATTCCTGTTCTGGTCGACGAGTAGATCTGTCAGGCTTTGCGCCACGATGGTGGCGAATTCGGAATCGTTGATCGACAGGTCGTGCACGGCCAGCGACACATGCACGGCCAGGTTCGAGCGAAGAGTCTCGATCAGCGCGTCGTCTGCAGCGCGATCATGGAACGGCCCGCCCGGCACGGAGATCTGGGAGAAGCCTCGCGCCGGAATGTGCACTGCGACCGGCGCCGTGGCCGCATTCAACCTGTCGGCGATGATCTTGCCCAGTGCCGCGCACTCCTGTGGGCTCGTCCGCATCAGCGTCACGGCCGGATTGTGTTCGAACAGGCGCCGGGACGCAAAGCGCTCAGGGACGGTGTCACGTGGCCCGAAGTTGACCATGTCCAGTGCGCCCACGCTGACCACTTGAGGAATGCCGGCCCTCACCGCGGCGGTGAGTCGATCCGGTCCGGCCGAGCACACCCCGCCGAGCAGCTCGTCGGCCAATTCCGTGGTGGTGATGTCGGCGACCGCTGCAAATGCACCCTCAGTGATCATCTTCTCCAAGGTCCGCCCGCCGGTGCCGTTGGCGTGGAAGACCTGAACGTCATATCCCTGCGTGTCCAACCGATCCTGTACGGCCGAGACGCAGGGGGTGGTCACACCGAACATGCTGCACCCGACGGCCGTCCTTCCGCGGAACGCGTTCGACATCGGCGGTG
>DATCVL010000017.1:0-5650 GCA_036566865.1 Microlunatus sp. | reverse complement strand
GGCCCGCGGGGATCGGAAGCCCCGGCCCAGCACCGCCAGCCCGGCGGCCGCCCAGCCGACCCGACCACAGAGCGCGACCACCTGCCCCGGCCTGGCGCCGTCGCGACGGACCGGAGCCCGGCCGTCCAGGGTGCCGAGCGCGGTGACCGAGATCGCGATCTGGGCCGAGCGGGTGACATCACCGCCGACCAAGGAGACCCCGGCAGTCTCGCACTCGGCCCGCAGCCCTCGAGCGAAATCCAGGGCCCAGCTCTCCGGGGTGTCGGCGGGAGCAGCGAAGCCGACCACGATCGCGGTGGCGGTGCCGCCCATCGCCTCGATGTCTGCGACATTCACCGCAACGGCCTTGCGCCCGACGTCGGTGGCCGAGGACCACTGGGACTTGAAGTGCACGTCCTGGATGAGCACGTCGACCGTGCAGACCAGCGGCGAGTCGACCGCCAGCACGGCGCCGTCGTCACCCGGACCGATCATCACATCAGGCGCGGCAGGCAGACCGGCGGTGATCTCGTCGATCAGGGCGAACTCGCCGACCTCGGCCAAGGTGCGGCCGCCCGACCCATGATCGGAACCTGCGGCCGTAGGGAAAAACGAACTCATGCCTGCCTCTCGCGGAGCTGACCGGGTAGCGTGTCAAACAGCCGAGAGCGTACCGTCGGCAGAGCCGCCCGCTGACCGTCGGCTGCGCCGCTCACTCGCGAAGGAGAGTGATCCACATGGCCGTGCAGGCATACATCCTGGTCCAGACCGGGGTCGGACAGGCGGCCGATGTGGCGGCCAAGATCCGTACCATCTCCGGCGTCACGCTCGCCGAGGACGTCACCGGGCCCTATGACGTGATCGTCCGTGCCGAGGCCGCCAGCGTCGACGAGCTCGGGTCACTGGTGGTGGCCCAGGTGCAGGTCGTGGAGGGGATCACCCGGACGGTGACCTGCCCGGTGGTGCACATCTGACCGACTTGTCGAGTTCGAGGTTGCCGGGGCGAGCTGAGGAGCTCAGGACCCCGCGGGTTAGGGTCTCGGCATGCGATCCGGCGTACGTAGGTGGACCAGCCGGACCGCGGCTGTCGGGTTGCTGATGATCATGGTGGTCGGCTGTTCGAGAACGGCCGGCCTGACTCCGCCGACTCCCGAGGGCGCCACTGCGGACCTGTGCCGCGAGCTGATCACCGCAACGCCGGAGGTGGTCGATGATCAGGATCGGGTCGAGACCGATCCACAGTCGCCGTACACCACCGCCTGGGGCCGGCCCGCGATCACGCTGGCCTGTGGGGTGCAGAAGCCGGCCGGGCTGAACGCGGCCAGCCAGTGCGCCGAGGTGAACGGCGTCGGCTGGTACGCCGAGGATCGCGACGGCGACTACCGCTTCACCACCATCGGCCGGAAGGCCTACGTTCAGGTCGTGGTCCCGGACAAGTACGCCCCCCAGGCCAACCCGCTGGTGGACCTGGCGCAACCGATCAAGGACACCATTCCGGTGATCAAGAACTGCGTCTGACCGCGAACGCCGTCAGCGCAGGCCGACCGGGCGTTCCAGCGCCAACTGCAGCAGCCGGTCCACCAGGGTCGGGTAGTCGATGCCGCTGGCCGCCCAGACCCGCGGATACATCGAGTGCTCGGTGAAGCCGGGCATGGTGTTGATCTCGTTCACCACCAGCCGGCCGTCCGCGGTGAGGAAGAAATCCACCCGGGCCAGGCCCTCGCAGCTGATCGACTCGAACGCCCGCGCAGCCAGCGCCCGCATCTCTTCGGCCAACTCCGGTGCCAGGTCCGCCGGCACGTCCAGGTCGACCTGCTCCTCGGGCAGGTACTTGGCGTCGAAGTCGTAGAAGCCGGAGTCGGTGTGCATCCGGATCTCGGCGATCGAGCTCACCTGCGGCGCCGCGCCGCCGGTCGACTGGAGCACCCCGCACTCCAGCTCTCGGGCGTTCTCGAAGCCCTCCTCGATGATCACCTTCGGGTCGTACTGGTGGGCGAAGGCGATCGCGTCCGCCAGTTGCGACTCGTCGGTGATCTTGCTGATGCCGATGCTGGAACCGTTCCGGGTCGGTTTGACGTAGAGCGGATAGGTCAGCTGGGAGACGGCCTTCAGGGCCTGCTCCCGGTCCCGCTGCCAGTCGGCCGGAGTGATCACCACGTACGGCCCGATCGGCAGCCCGGCACCGGCGAAGATCATCTTCATGTAGTGCTTGTCCATGCCGACGGCACTGGCCAGCACCCCGGCTCCGACGTAGCGGGTGCCCATCATCTCGAACAGGCCCTGGATGGTGCCGTCCTCACCGAACGGCCCGTGCAGCAGCGAGAACGCGACATCCACCGGACCGAGCTCGGCCAGCCCGTCGCCGCCCGGCGTGCGCTGCACCAGCTCACCGCCACGGCTCGGCGAACTGCCCGGCAGCAGCATCGCAGCGGCCGCCTGATCGGTCAGTTCGGGGAGCTTGCGGTCGGTCACCTCGAGGGCGGCGATCTGCTCCGGCGGGACCACGATCCAGCGTCCGCTGCGGGTGATACCGACACCGATCACGTCGTAGCGGGCCTGGTCGATCGCGCCGACCACGCCGCGGGCGGTCAGGCAAGACACCGGATGTTCGTCGCTGGTCCCACCGAACACCACGGCGACCCGCGGCTTCCGGCCAGAACCTGCTCCATACGGTGTGCCGTCGGGCTCGGACGCGATGTGGACGCCCGGTTCGCTCGGCTGGCTCATGCTCTCCTCCCAAACCATGTCGCCGCTGACCCTACCTTGGCCACCGCCCGGCCCGGTGATGGCGCGCACGGGCGGCCAGGCCGGCTCAACCGGGCGATCGTGCGGTAGGTCCTGCTTGACGCCGCGGAACCAACCAGCAGACTGGCCCCATGGCCAGCAGCAACGAATCCCCCACCTCTTCTGCCCGCGTCCTGCAGCCGGAGACGCTGGCGGTCTCCGCCGGCCGGCCGGCGCGACACCCGGATGCGCCGCTGAACCAGCCGATCGTGCCTGCCTCCACCTACATCGGCGGCGACGGCACCGACTGGGTCGGTTACGGCCGATACGGCAACCCCGGCTGGTCCGCGTTGGAGGAGGCCGTCGGCACCCTCGAGGGTGGTGGTTCAGCACTCGCCTTCGCCAGCGGGATGGCCGCGGCCGCGGCGGTGCTGGCCAGCATCCCGGCCGATGCCATCGTGGTGATCCCCAAGCACTGTTACCTGGGGGTCGCGTCGCTGGCCGAGGAATACCGGCAGCGGCACGGGCTGACCGTGCGGACGGTCGACATCACCGACACCGAGCAGGTGCTGGCGGCGGCCGACGGCGCCCGGCTGATCTGGCTGGAGTCGCCGGCCAATCCGACCATGGAGGTGGCCGACCTGGCCGCGATCTCCGCTCGCCGTCCGGACGGCTGCCTGCTGCTGGTCGACAACACCTTCGCCACGCCGATCCTGCAGCGGCCGCTGAGCGCCGGCGCGGACATCGTGTTGCATTCGGCAACCAAGTTCCTGTCCGGGCATTCGGATGCGCTGTGCGGGATGTTGATCTTCGCCGAGGGACAGGACGAGTTGTGGGCAGCCGCCGAGAGTGCCCGGCGGTTGCACGGGGCGACGCCCGGCGTCCTGGAGGCGTACCTGGTGCTGCGCGGCATCCGCACCCTGTCGGTACGGGTCCGGCAGGCCGAGGCGTCGGCCCGGACCTTGGTAGAGGTGTTGGCCGGACACTCGCTGGTGCAGCGGGTCCGCTACCCCGGCTGGGGCTCGATGCTGGCGATCGAGTTGCCCGATGCCGACACTGCCGACACCATGATCAACTCACTCCAGCTGTGGGTGCACGCGACCAGCCTGGGCGGAGTCGAATCCACCCTGGAACGCCGTAGGCGTTGGCCTTCCGAACTGCCCAGCGTGCCGGAGGGACTGATCCGGATGTCGGTCGGGATCGAACATGTCGCCGACCTGGCCGCAGATCTCAAGCAGGGTTTGGATGCGGCTGTTTGATCAAGCCGGTCGTCAGCTCTCGACCGGATACCGGGCCCGAACCTCGGCCAGGATGTCGGCGGGCATCTTGTAGCCGTGCTCGGCGGCGGGATAGCGGTGAGCGCGGACGTCCTCGGCGTAGGCCGTGACGCCGGTGATCATCGCGTCCTGCAGATCGGCGTAGCGCTTGACGAACCGGCCGCCGCCGCCGTCCCGGATGCCGAGCAGGTCGTGGAACACCAACACCTGGCCGTCGGTTGCCGGGCCGGCACCGATGCCGATCACCACGGTTTCGGTCAGCCGCGGCATCAGCAGGCTGGTCAGCTGGCTCGGGATCGCCTCCAGGACGAGGGCGAAACATCCCAACCGCTGCAGGGAGATCGCCTCCTCGACGATCCTCACGGCACCGGCCGCATCGCGTCCCTGCGCCCGGTATCCACCGAGCGCGGTGGCGGTCTGCGGCGTCAGCCCGACGTGCCCCATCACCGGGATTCCGGCCTCGATGATCGCCCGCACCCGCGACAGCGCCATCGGCCCGCCGCCTTCCAGCTTGACCGCGTCACAGCCGGCCTCCTTGACCAACCGCATCGCCGAGCCGACCGCCTGCTGATCGCTGATCTCGTAGGAGCCGAACGGAAGATCACCGACCATCAGCGGCCCGTTGTGCGGGGCCGGCGACGACGCGTCCAGACCGCGCCGGACCGCCCGCATCAGCACCAACATCTCGTCCAGCGCGACCGGCACGGTGGAGTCCATCCCCAAGACCGTCATCGCGCCGGAATCCCCGACCAGCACGAGATCGACGCCGGCCCGGCATGCCACCCGGGCGCTGGGACAGTCGTACGCGGTGATCATCACCAGCGGCTCACCGGCCTGCTTGCGGGCGCGCAGCGTCGGCAGTGTCACCGGGTAGCGATCGTCTGCATCACTGCTCTGCTGGGGATTCGGGCGGCTGGACATGACAGGCTCCAAGATCAGATCGGATCAGCGGTCAACAACACACCGACCTCGGCATCGGCCGCCAGGATGGCGTTGGTGCCGGCTCCGACATGCACCACGCGAGGCTCGTACTGCGCCAATTCGACCGCGTCGTACTGACCGTAGGACAGGATGATGATCACGTCGCCGGTGTGCACCAACCGGGCCGCCGCGCCGTTGATCTTGATCGCTCCGGCGCCGCGTTCCCCGGCGATGGTGTAGGTCTCGAACCGGGCGCCGTTGTTGACGTCGACCACCGCAACCTGTTCGAACTCACAGATGTCGGCGGCTTCCAACAGCTCGGGATCGATGGTGATCGAACCGACGTAGTGCAGATCGGAATCGGTGATCGTGGCCCGATGGATCTTCGACTTCAACATGATGCGTCGCATCGGCTACACCGCTCCTTGGACGAATTCGTTGTCGATCAACCGCACCGAACCGACCAGGGCCGCGATGATCACCAACGCCGGCCCGGCGGCGTCGAGCACCGGTCTCGGCTCGAACGTCTCTGGATCCACCACGGCCAGATACTCCGGCTCGATCCCCGCGTCCCGCAGTTCTGTGCGGCCGATCGCGACGGCTGCCGCGGCATCGGTCTCTCCTGCGTCGATCGTTTCCTTGATCACGTTCAGCGCCCGATGCAGCGCCGGTGCTCGATTCCGGTCCTCGCCACTGAGTCGGACGTTGCGACTGGACATCGCCAGCCCGTCGGCTTCGCGCACCGTCGG
>DATCVL010000016.1:0-35770 GCA_036566865.1 Microlunatus sp. | reverse complement strand
CCTCTACATCGAACACGGCCGGCTGGCCGAGGACGGTTCGCACGAGGAATTGCTGGCCCTGGACGGCGGCTACGCGCAGCTCTGGCGGACGTTCATCGGCGACCCGGATCACTCCCACCTCTGACCCGACGATGGCAGGGTTGTGCTGCCGGAAGGTGAACAAAATCGCCCGCTGATTCGCTCTTCCGGCTCTCGAAGCCATATTCAGCACAATGGGCGGACGGTTTTGTTCAGCGCGCCCGCGCCGTAGCTCGCGGCGCTGATCTGCACTGCGGTCAGAGGTCGAAGGGGTGCGGCACCTCGACCAGTGCGGGTAGGCCCAACCGACCGGCTTCGGCCAGCCGATGATCACCGCGACCGTCGAAGGGCGAGGTCTGGCGTCGCAACCCTCGTTCGACCCAGCCGGCAGCGGCAAGCGCCTGTTCGGCGGACCGGTCCGACAGGAGTCCTTCGGCGCGCACCTCGGCGAAGTCGTCGAGATCCTCGACCGCGACCAAACCGGACCGGAGCCGAAATGGGTCCAATTCCCAATCCAGGAAGGTGATGAGGTCGGAGTCCCGGCGGGCCCAGTCGCAGATCTCGACGCTGACCTGCAGCATCCGTTCCGGCACCCGCCAGGTCGCCAACCAGTGCTGTGATGCGTCCGGAACGAGAATGAGCGAGTCAAGGCCCGGCCCCGCCCCACCCTCGACCTCGCAGTGATCATCACTCGTCCCGTCACTGGACCGGAAGATCGATCCCGCCGGTGTGAACAGCCAGAGACCGTCGGCGTCATGATCAATGACGTACGCCCGCCAACATCCGCGACCGCCACGCAGCTTCTGCTTGCACACGGTGATCACCCGCGGTCGGTCGCTTTCATCGAGAGTCGTCATCCTTCGGCACCCCTGTCTCGTCACCAGCCATGTGCTTGTTCGGCGGCCGGACGTTCGAGGATGGCAGCCTCCACTCGCTGCACGAACACCGGCCCGTGGTCGCGGGCCGGGTGATCAAGTGGTGCTGCCGGGTGCCGCCCCACCGGTCGCGGATGCGAAACCCGGTTTGCCCGGATGCCGGGGCGCCGTACTCTCCCCGAGTGTGCCCAGCAGATCGTTCCACGGTGCTCCCGGCCGGTTCGACGTCGTAGCCGCCTTCGTCGCGGATCGGTTTCCCGAGGTCCGATTCGTCGCTGACGTGGCCGGCGGCCAGGGCATGCTCTCCCGGATCCTGGCCAAGCGCTACAACCTGGATGCCGAGGTGGTGGATCCGCGGGGATGGGTGCTCAGAGGAGTCTCCAACCGTCCGATCCCCTACACCGCCGACCTGGCGGACTTCTACGACTTGATCATCGGCCTGCATCCCGATCAGGCCCTCCGACCCGTCGTCGAGTCCGCGGCCACCGTGCCGGTCCTGGTGGTGCCGTGCTGCAACTTCTGGAGTCCCGGGACTCGGTTGGGACGGGACGCTCTGCTGGACCGGATCAGCGACCACCACGCCGAAGGCACGGGCTCGGTCGAGCCCGTCGTCTTCGACTTCGCCGGACCGATGAATCGCGGACTGGTCCTGCTACCGCCGGCGCGATCCGATCCGATCCGCGAACCGCGCACAAGACTGACCACTCAGCTTTCGAATGACTCAACGGCCCGACAACCCGAATCAGCCACGACAAGGAGCAACCGGTGAACGACGGCAGTGGAGCGACCAATGGTGTGCGGCGTGGGGTGACGGAGCCCGCGCATCTGGGCGACGAGCGGACCGCGTTGCTGGGTTATCTGCAACGACAGCGGGACCTGGTGGTCTGGAAGGTCCGGGACGCCGGCGACGAGGCGCTTCGTTCGGTGAGTACGCCGACCGGGCTCACCCTGCACGGAATCGTCCGGCACCTGGAGAATGTCGAACGATCCTGGATCCGGGACGTCTTCGCCGGCCAGGATGATCTTGCTTACGACTGGACCGACGAGGATCCCGATGCAGAGCTGCATGTTCCGTCGGACGTAGCGATGGCGGAGCTGATCGACAACTATGCGGAGGAATCGGCTCGTTGTGACGAGGTCATCGCCGCCGCATCGCTGGCCGACGTGTCGGTCCGCCGCAACTTCTCCCTGCGCTGGATCATGCTGCACCTGATCGAGGAGACCGGTCGGCACCTCGGCCACCTCGACCTGCTGCGTGAACAGGCCGACGGGCAGGTCGGCGAAGAACCGGCCGGCTGAACCCGAGGTTCGGCGACGGCCGACGCGCGCGAGCGCCGTTCGAGCAGAAAGGTGGTATCGGCTGCGGGACGGCAACCAGCTCGGAATGCCCCGACAGTCGGACGCGTCACCACTGCCAGAGCGGCGGAACGATGTTCGCCACGGTGAGCAGGATCATGATCAACATCCAGAGCAGCGCGCACGGGATCACCCACGCTCCGAGCCTGACCCGCTTCTTGATCAGAAGAGATAGCGCGACCACCCCGGCGACCAGCAGCACCATGCCGACCAGTCCGATCGGCCACGCGAAGTACTCTTCACCATCGTTGGAGTTCGGGTCGCCGACCCAGAGCCCGAACCGGGCTCCGAGCGCAGCGAATCCGACCCACACAAAGATGGTCGGCAACACGGCCAGCAATCCCGCGGCGATGCCGATCGCGGCCGCGCTGACTGCACCGACCAGATTGCGTGCAACCGCGTTCACGGAGCAAACCTAGTCGAACCGTGCTCGAGCGCTCGGACTTTCAGCAACTCCTGCGAGCGGGCCGGGCTAACCGCCGGAAACGCCGATCTCCGCGCCGGACAGTTCAAGATCAAGTCCGCAGGTGTCGGTGAGCCAACCCTCGGGTAGCGCGACCTTGCCGCGCGGCGATCCCTGCCGACCGCGGGGCTTGCCGAATTCATCAGTGGGATAGGGCAGATCAGGGTCAAGACGGGAAAGTTGATCATCGAGCTCGGTGAAGCTGGAGATCATTCCGAGGTTGCGGCGGATGTCGCCACCGATCGGGAATCCCTTGAAATACCAGGACGTGTGCTTACGCAGGTCGGTCAGCCCACGCTGCTCCCCCATCAGACCGGCCAACAGTTCGGCGTGTCGGCGGACCATGATCGCGACTTCACCCGAGGTCGGCAGCGTCCGACTCGGCCGTCCGGCGAACGCGTCGGCAAGATCACGGAACAGCCACGGTCGTCCCAGGCAACCGCGACCGATCACCACACCGGCCGCCGCTGTCTCGTCGATCATCCGGAGCGCGTCGGCCGCTTCCCAGATGTCGCCGTTACCGAGCACCGGGATCGCCACATGATCAACAAGGTTGGCGATCGATTCCCAGTCGGCCGTGCCGGAGTAGGACTGCTGAGCGGTACGCCCGTGCAGCGCGATAGCCGATATCCCTGCCTGTTCGGCGATCCGACCGGCATCCAGGTAGGTCAGATGATCATCGTCGATGCCCTTGCGGGTCTTGCAGGTGACCGGAACCCGATACGGTTCGGCGGCCTTGACCACTGCGCGCAGGATCGCGTCCAGCAGATCCCGCTTCCACGGCAGCGCGGCGCCACCGCCCTTGCGGGTGACCTTCGGCACCGGACAACCGAAGTTCATGTCCACGTGGCCGACGCCGTACTCGCCACACAGGATCTTGGCCGCCTCGGCCATGTAGTACGGATCGGTGCCGTAGAGCTGAACGCTGCGGGTCGAGCCTTTTCCGGCAGGATCAGACCGGCTCTCCCCGGGGTCGAACTGCAGCATGCCGAGCGTCTTCGGGTCCCGCTCGACGATGCCGCGCGAGGTGATCATCTCGCAGACGTACAGTCCCGCGCCCTGCTCCCGGCAGAGCTGCCGGTAGGCGGCGTTGGTGATGCCGGCCATCGGGGCCAACACCACCGGGGTGTCGACGACCAGGTCGCCGAGCCGTAGCGGCTCGGCGACCGGACGTTCCACCGTCTGGGCGACCAAGATCAACAGCCGATCAGTCGCGGCGCCAGATACTCGGTCACCTTGTCCAGGCTGACCCGCTCCTGGGTCATCGTGTCGCGCTCACGGACGGTGACCGCATCGTCTTCCAGGGTGTCGAAATCGACCGTGACACAGTACGGCGTACCGATCTCGTCCTGGCGACGGTAGCGACGGCCGATCGCCTGGGCGTCGTCGAAGTCGACATTCCAGTGCTTGCGCAGCTCCGCGGCAAGATCACGTGCCTTCGGCGACAGCTGCTCGTTTCGGGACAGCGGCAGCACGGCAGCCTTGACCGGGGCCAGCCGCGGATCCAGCTTCAGCACGGTCCGCTTGTCGACGCCGCCCTTGGTGTTGGGTGCCTCGTCCTCGGTGTAGGCATCGACCAGGAAGGCCATCAGCGACCGGGTGACACCGCCGGCCGGCTCGATCACATACGGAACGTAGCGCTCACCCTTGGCCTGGTCGAAGTAGGAGAGGTCGGTGCCGGAGTGCTTCGAGTGGGTACCAAGATCAAAATCGGTCCGGTTCGCGATCCCTTCCAGCTCACCCCACTCGCTGCCCGGGAACTCGAAGCGGTACTCGATGTCCACCGTCCGCTTGGAGTAGTGCGACAACTTCTCCTGGGCATGCTCGTACAAGCGCAGGTTGTCCCGGGCGATGCCGAGATCGACGTACCAATCGGTGCGGGTGTCGATCCAGTACTGGTGCCACTCCTCATCCGTGCCCGGCTCGACGAAGAACTCCATCTCCATCTGCTCGAACTCACGCGTACGGAAGATGAAGTTGCCCGGGGTGATCTCGTTCCGGAACGACTTGCCGGTCTGCGCAATGCCGAACGGCGGCTTCTTGCGGGCCACCGTGAGCACGTTGTTGAAGTTGAGGAAGATGCCCTGCGCGGTCTCCGGCCGCAGGTAGTGCAGGCCGGACTCGTCCTCGATCACGCCGAGGTAGGTCTTCAGCATCATGTTGAAGTCCCGCGGCGGAGTCCACTTGCCCTTGGTGCCGCAATTCGGGCAGTTGACCAGGTCGAAGGTGACGGTGTCGGGATCTTCGATGTCCTTCTTGGCCGCGTAGCCCTCCTGCAGGTGGTCTGCCCGGAAGCGCTGATGGCAGTTCAGGCACTCGACCAGAGGGTCGGTGAACACGCCGACGTGACCGGAAGCAACCCAGGTCTGCTTCGGCAGGATGATCGCAGAGTCGAGGCCGACCACATCGTCCCGGCTGGTGACCATGGACCTCCACCACTGCCGCTTGATGTTCTCCTTCAGCTCGACGCCGAATGGACCGTAGTCCCAGGCGGAACGGGTGCCGCCGTAGATCTCACCGGACTGGAAGACGAATCCCCTGCGCTTGCACAGGCTGATGACGTCGTCGAGCTTGCTCTTGGCCACGAAAACTCTCTCACTACTCGTGCGCGGACACCCGGCTGGCGCCCGCACGGTCGGGCTTCAGGCTAGTTGATCGTCCCGCCGCGACGCGAAGTGAAAAGTCGGTCCGGATTGTCTGGACTGGGTGGTGTGATGAGCCGAGGACGCCCAGACGACTTGGTGAGGTTGACGCTGATGGAACCGATCGCGGTCATTGACGACGAGGCGCGGCGATTCGCCGAGGTGCTGGCGGCGGCAGATCCGCGGGCCCGAGTGCCGACCTGCCCGGACTGGGATGCGGCCGATCTGCTCTGGCACCTGACCGAGGTGCACTTCTTCTGGGCCGGCATCCTGGCCGGCGATGTCCGTGATGAGCAGGGCGTCGAGGCCGTCGACCGGGCCAAACCCGAGCGGCCGGAGACGGTGGCGCAGGCACTTTCACTGCGCGAGCGAGCAACCGCGGAACTGATCGATCAGCTCTCCCGGCTGGACGACGCCGAACCGCGCTGGAGTTGGTGGAACGCCGACCAGACGGTCGGATTCACCCGCCGGATGCAGACCTACGAGGCGACCATGCACCGGGTCGATGCCGAGCTGGCCGCCGGGCAACCGGTCGGTCCGATCGCGGCCGACGTGGCCGCCGGTTCGATCGACCATTGCGTCGATGTGATGTGGGGCTGGCTCGAGCCGTGGGCGACCTATCAGCCGCAGACCGTGGCGGAGCTGGTCGCGACCGATACCGACCAGCGCTGGCTGATCGAGATCGGCCACTGGTTCGGCACCGAGCCGAAGTCCGGCGAGACCTGGGATTTCCCGCGTGCGGTGCGGGCATCCGGTGGCGAACCCGCCGTCCGGGTCAGCGGCCCGGTGGTCGACCTGGCGCGGTGGGCCTGGGGCCGCGGCGGCACGGCCGAAATCACCGGCGACCCGGCACCCCGGGCCGTTCTCGACACCCTGATGAGCACCGGGATCCAGTAGCGAGCGTTCAGCCACCAGAGGTCGCGGCCGAAACGGGCGTCAGCCGAGCTTGCGAACGCGCACGGCCGACTGCTGCGTCGGTATTTCGTCGAAGCGCCTACAGCTCGAGATTCACCGGGTCCTCGTACGCCGATGGCTCGTCGATCGCCAACGCGAGCAGCGGGACGGCGGCCATTCTGGATTGATAACTGCCGAGCCCTCGGCGGTAGGAGCCGACGTTCTTCCACCGGGTGCTGACGGTCCACAGAGTCGGCTCGTCCAAGTTGCGGCCGAGGTCCCCGGTGAGGAAACCGTCGGCCTGCGCGAGTGCATCGATGGCGGCTCGGGCCAGACTGACGAACTCGTCGGTGCGCTCCTCCGGCACCCGGAATCGGCTGATCGCGATCATCGGTCTGCTCCCCCGGTCGATTCATCCGCTGCCGTTCCCAGTTGTCGCTCCCAGAGCAACTCGTCGTGCCACCGGCCGGCGGTGAAGATGTGGTCGTGCGCCACACCCATCAGGGTGAACCCGTTGCGGCGCAACACCCGCTGGGATGCCTCGTTGGCGATCTGCGTACTGGCCTCGATCCGGTGCAGTCGCAGCTCCCGGCGGGCGATCAGCAGGCACTCGGCAACCGCGCGGGATGCATGCCCCCGGCCCGCGTACGACGACGCGACCCAATAGCCGATGGTGGCCTTGTGCACCGGCACCCCGGCGATCGACCGCATGGTCAGTCGGCCGATCAACTCTCCGCCGGATTCGATCACCCAGGGTCGGCAGACACCCTGATCGCACTGAGTCAGCAGGTTGGTGATCAGCTCCAGCTGACCGGTGGGCGTGAAGTAACCGGGCGCGCGCTCCGGCTCCCAGCGCGACAGGATCTCGCGATCGACGCTCTGCAATTCGGCCAGTCGTCCGGCGTCGTCCGGTGAGATCAGCCGTAGCGATGTCTGCACTCGGGAAGCCTGACACACCGCACAGCGAACTTGACTTCCGCACGATCGCTATTGAAAATGGTTTTCATGACAAGTTTCCCGCGCGCGCTCGGCCTCCTGCTCGGCATCGGATCGCTTCTGCTCGTCGCCGGTTGCGGAGCCGCCAGTGGTACGGGTTCGGGCGGATCTCAGTCCGGTCAGCTGAAGATCGTCGCCAGCTTCTACCCGTTCCAGTTCGTGGCCGAGCGCGTCGCGGGGTCCCATGCCAGCGTGGAGAATCTGACCAAGCCGGGAGCCGAGCCGCATGACCTCGAGCTCACCCCGAAGCAGGTCGGCAGCATCACCGACGCCGACCTGGTGCTCTACGAGCAGCACTTCCAGGCCGCCGTTGACGAGGCGGTCGAGCAGAGCGGCAACAAGAACGTGCTGGACACCTCGACCGTCGTACCACTGGAGGATCACGGCCCGCTGGGCGAGGGCGATGATCATGATCATGCCGGTGATGCCAATCTCGATCCGCACGTCTGGCTCGATCCGAACAACATGATCAAGATCAGCAACGCGGTCGCGGACAAGCTGGCCGCGGTCGATCCCGGCCACGCCGCCGACTATCGGAAGAACGCCGGCAAACTCAGCGGCCAGCTCCGCCAGCTCGACGTCAGCTACCGCAAGGGCCTGAAAACCTGTCAGCGTAGCGAGTTCGTCACATCCCATGCCGCGTTCGGCTATCTCGCCGAACGGTACCGGCTGCAGCAGATCAGCATCAGCGGGTTGAGCCCGGACACCGAGCCCTCACCGGCCCGGATCGCCGAGGTGCAGCAGGAGATCAGCAAGTACGACGTGACCACGATCTTCTACGAGACCCTGGCCTCGCCCGCGGTCGCGGAATCGATCGCCCGTGATCTTGATCTGAAGACCGACGTACTCGATCCGATCGAAGGCATCACGGATCAATCCCGCGGAACGGACTATCTTTCGGTGATGAAGGCGAATCTCACCGCACTGCAGAAGGCGAACGGGTGCAGCTGAGATGACCACCATCGAGGAAGGTCCCGTGACTGAACCCGACCGGCGCGACGCCGCAGCACCCTCGCACCGCGAGCCGGTGCTGACCGCGGCGGACCTCTCCGTCGAGCTCGGCGGTTTACCGGTCCTGAGGGGCATCTCGCTGGCCGTACACGCCGGTGAAACCGTTGCCCTGTTGGGCGGCAACGGATCGGGCAAGTCGACGCTGGTCCGGGCGCTGCTCGGACTCACCGGGTTGCGGCGTGGATCGGTACGTCTGTTCGGCACCGAGCTCGGCCGGTTCCGGGACTGGTCCAAGATCGGCTACGTACCGCAGCGGTCGACGATCGACCTGACCCGGGCGAAGGTGAGCGAGATCGTCGGGTCCGGACGGCTCGGTCACCGGCCGCCGTTCGTCCCGCCGCGGGCCAAGGACCGCCAGGTCATCCGGGAGGCGCTGGAGGTGGTCGGCCTGGCCGACCGGGCGCAGGCCGAGATGCAACATCTGTCCGGGGGGCAGCAACAGCGGGTGTTGATCGCGCGGGCGTTGGCGGCCGAGCCGCGACTGCTGGTGCTGGACGAGCCGACCGCCGGAGTTGATCTTGAACACCAGCAGATCCTCGCCGACGTGCTGACCGAGTTGTTACGCCGTGGGATGGCGATCCTGGTCGTCCTGCACGAGATCGGACCGCTGACACCCTTGGTGGATCGGGCGATCGTGCTGCGGGACGGACGGGTCGTTCACGACGGGCCGCTGCCCCGGTCGGCCACCGAGCTTCATGATCATCAACGGGCCGGGCACGGCGGTCACGAGGTCGGCGACGACTCCGCTCCTTCGACCGGCTCGGGCGCCTTCCCGGCGTTCCCGTCGAGCTCCGATCCACTGCCGCCCAACACCCGCAATCCGGGTTGGCCCTCGCATCACAGGAGCGAGTCATGATCGCGGTCCTGCATTACCCCTTCATGCAGCGGGCTCTGCTGGCCGCTCTGCTCACCGGCCTGATCGCCCCCGCGATCGGGGCGTACATCGTGCAGCGTCGGCTGAGTCTGCTCGGTGACGGTCTCGGCCATGTCGCGATCGCCGGGGTCGGCCTGGCGCTGCTGACCGGACAGGCACCGATCCCGGTTGCCGTCCTGATCTGTGTCGCCGGCTCGGTGACCGTGGAGATCCTGCGCCAGCGTGGCAAGGCCACCGGCGATGTCGGTCTGGCGATCTTGTTCTACGGCGGTCTTGCTGCCGGTGTGCTGATGTCTGCCTTCGCCGGCGGCGGCACCGGGGCGCTGTCGCAGTACCTGTTCGGTTCGCTGACTGCGGTCAGCCCGTCCGACCTGATCTTGATCGGCATCCTCACCGTGGTGGTGCTGGTGCTGACCATCGGCCTGGCGCCGCAACTGTTCGCGGTCAGTGCGGACGAGGACTTCGCCCGGGTGCTGGGATTGCGGACGCGGTTCTACAACATCCTGGTGGTGATCTTGGCCGCGATCACCGTGTCGTTGGCGATGCGGACCGTCGGCCTGCTTCTGGTCAGCGCGCTGATGGTGGTGCCGGTGGCGGCCGCGAACAATCTGGTCCCCGGCTTCTACGCCTCGCTCGGATGTGCGATGGCGATCGGCGTCCTGGTGTCGGTCGGTGGGGCGGCCGGATCGTACTATGCCAACGCGGCGCCGGGCGCGTTGATCGTCGTGCTGGCGATCGCGGTGTTCGCGATCAGCTGGCCGGTGTCCGCGCTGCTGCGCAAACGACGACGCACACCGGCCGTGGTGATGGATTCCCCCGAACCGGCAGGGATTCCGACGCCACACGTTCCCGCGGGAACGCATCCGCACCAGCATGGCGACCCGGATTGTGATCACCCGCCGGTGACCCACGGTGATCATGTCGACTACGTACACGACGGGCACCGGCACGCTGCCCATCGTGATCACTACGACGAGCACTAGAAGGGTGGTGTTGAACGATGAGTCAGGAGATGAAGTCCCCGCCGCAGCGGCGAACCCGGCAACGTGCCGCGGTCGACAAGGTGCTGTCCGAAGCCGAGGATTTCCGTACTGCCCAACAGATCCATGACGAGCTGCGGCATTCCGATGCGGCCGTCGGATTGACGACGGTCTACCGCACCCTGCAGCTGATGGCCGACGGCGGCGAGGTGGATGCGATCCGCAACAATGACGGCGAGATGAGCTACCGGCGTTGCTCGGGCGGCCATCATCACCACCTGGTCTGCCGCAGTTGTGGTCGTACGGTGGAGATCTCCGGTCCGACCGTGGAGAAGTGGGCCAACGCGATCGCCGCGAAGTACGGCTTCCGCGATGTTGATCATGAGCTGGAGATCTTCGGCACCTGCGGCAACTGCTGACTGCGAGGCTGCGCCGAACCCGCCTATGATTCGGGTCTATGTCAGAGGACTCGGAGCGTTCGCCCGCGCCAGTGGTCCGCGCCAGTGATCACGATCGCGAGGCTGCGGCCGAGCAGTTGCGCGCCGCGGTCAGCGATGGCCGGCTCGAGTTGTCGGAGCTGGACGACCGGCTGACGGTCGTCTATCAGGCCAGGACCCGGGCCGAGTTGACCGCGGCGACCGGGGACCTCCAGTCGCCCGAACTGGAATCCAAACCCTTGACGCTGCGCACCAAGAGCGGGACGCTGCGGCGGACCGGCGTATGGACCGCACCCGCCGAAATCATCGCCGAGTGCGCGTCGGGTTCGGTCACTCTCGACTTCACCCGAGCGGTGGCCCACCATCGCGAGACCCAGGTGCACGCAGCCGCGAAGTCCGGCCGGGTGGTGATGATCGTGCCTCACGACTGGGCCGTGGTGATGGACGATGTGTCGAGCTCCAGCGGCCGGGTGGTGAACAAGGTCGGCGGCGATCCGTCGTCGGCCCGACATGTCGTCCGGGTGAACGGAGCCGTCGGCGCCGGGGTGATCAAGGCCCGCTACCCCCGCCGTCGTTTCGTCGACTGGCTCCGAGGTCGTCCGCACTCAGCTCGTTGACGATCTGCCGTCGACGGTGTTCGGGATCGCTCCGCCGTAGCGACGATCGCGGTTGACGTAGAGGTCGATCGCTCGCCAGAGATCGCGCCGATCGAAGTCCGGCCAGAGTTGATCAAGGAACACCATCTCGGCGTACGCCGACTGCCAGAGCAGGAAATTCGAGGTCCGCTGCTCGCCCGACGAGCGGACGAAGAGATCGACATCGGGGATCTCGGGCTCGTCCAGGTACTGCCGGAAGGTCGCCTCGGTCAGCTTCTCCGGATTGAGCTCTCCGGCGGCTGCCCGCTGCGCGATTCTGCGGGCCGCGTCGACGATCTCAGCCCGGCCGCCGTAGTTGACGCAGAACTGGAGGGTGAGCACGTCGTTGGCGTCGGACTGCTGCTCCGCCGACTCGAGTTCGCTGATCACACTGCGCCACAGCCTCGGCCGTCGACCGGCCCAGCGGATCCGTACTCCCATGGCATCGAGCTCGTCCCGCCGGCGGTGGATGACGTCGCGGTTGAAGCCCATCAACCAGCGCACCTCGTCCGGTGACCGGCGCCAGTTCTCGGTGGAGAACGCGTACGCGGACAGGTATCTGACGCCGACCTCGATCGCGCCCTCGATCACGTCGAACAGCGACGCCTCTCCTGCGGCATGTCCGTCGGTCCGCGGCAGATTGCGGGCCTTCGCCCAGCGGCCGTTGCCGTCCATCACGATCGCCACGTGCTGCGGCAGTTTGTCCGCCGGGATCGACGGCGGCCGGGCTCCGGACGGATGCGGTTTGGGCGGCGCCGGCGACTGACCGACTCGGCTCTTGGACACTCGCTCCCGTCTCGGCACGCCGCAGACACTACCCCGATGCTCGGCTCAGGCGACGGTCTGAGCGGGTCTCGTTTGCACACGTGGTGACCCGCGCTTCCGTGAGGCTCGGGCCGGCCGCTGCGACCTTGTCACACATCACGCCGATGCCGGACGGGCATCGGTCGATGCAGGAACAGTGTTGGACGATGGTGACTTCGAAGTCATAGGGTCCTGGCGGGTCCATGCAGTCCCGTCGTGCAGATCAAGGAGTTCCGCCGATGACCAAGATCACCGACGTACGGGTGACGCCGATCCTGATCAGTGATCCGCCGCTGCTCAACATCCAGGGCGTGCACCAGCCGTACGCGCCACGGATGATCATCGAGGTGGAGACCTCGTCCGGTGCGATCGGTCTCGGGGAGACGTACGGCGACACCGACTATCTCAACGTGGCAAGGGAATTCGCGCCCCAACTGATCGGGTCCCCGCTGAGCGTCAACGCACTGCCGGCCGCGGTCCAGGGATGCACCGAACGAGTCCGACTGTCGCGGGTCGACGACACCGTGCGGGCCGACGGACTGCGCGGCACCCGGTCGATCAGCAAGATCGCCCGCAGCGTGTCCTCCGCATTCGAGGTGGCGATCTACGACGCATTGGGGCACCAGACCGGATTGCCGGTGCATGCCCTGCTCGGTGGCAAGGTCCGCGACAGCGTCGAGTTCAGTGCCTATCTGTTCTATCGCTGGGCCGAGCACCCGGAGCCGGACGCACCCCGGGACGACTGGGGCGCGGCCCTCGACCCCGACGGTGTCGTCGCCCAGGCCCGAAGAATGGTCCGCGACTACGGCTTCACCTCGTTCAAGCTGAAGGGTGGCGTGTTCGAGCCCGCCCAGGAAGTCGCCGCGGTCAAGGCCCTGGCCGAAGCCTTCAGCGGGCATCCGGTCCGACTCGATCCCAACGGCGCCTGGTCGGTCGAGACCAGCCTGAAGGTGGCCGCGGAGCTCGAGGGCATCGCGGAATACCTCGAGGATCCGACCACCGGAACCGATCAGATGGCTGCGGTGGCCAAGGGCACCACCCTTCCGCTGGCCACCAACATGTGCGTGACCTCGTTCGAGGAGATCCCGCACGCCTTCGCCACCGATGCTGTCCAGGTGGTGCTCTCCGATCACCACTACTGGGGCGGGCTGCGCGCCACCCAGGAGCTGGCCGCGATCTGCCGTACGTTCGGCGTCGGCCTGTCGATGCACTCCAACACCCATCTCGGCATCAGCCTGGCCGCGATGACTCAGGTCGCGTCCACCATCCCGACTCTGCAGTACGCCTGTGACACCCATCGGCCGTGGCAGACCGAGGACGTGATCACCCAGCCGCACACCTTCACCGACGGCCGGCTCCCGGTCACCGACACCCCCGGACTCGGCATCGAGCTGGACCATGATCAACTTCGCCGGCTGCATCAACGCTGGCTGGACCTGCCGATCCGTGATCGGGACGACGCCGCCGCTATCCGCCGGGTGCATCCGCAGTGGACAGAGCCGCGCTGGTGACGACCGATCGGCCGAACAGGACCGCCGCCAGCACGGCACCGACGGCCGCACCGATGGTGTTGGTCACCACATCCGAGACCGACGCCGTCCGGGTCGTCGCCAGCAGCGTCGCCTGCACGCCCTCGATCACCAGACTGAAGGCAACACCGGCGAGCAGGCCGACCCACCAGCGCCCGAACTGCAACACCACCAGGAATCCGATCGGGATGAACATGCCGACATTGGCTGCCCGCTCCAGCGTCGTGTAGTTGAACCAGGACGCGGACCAGTAGTTGCCGCCCAGCGCCAGGATCGCCGCGATCAGACTGGGCACCCGATCGTCGACCGTCCGCACCGAGAGGGTGACGAGGCAGACGAACGCGACATACCCGATCATCAGCATGATCAGGACCCGGCGGCGCACCATGGTGTGATCATTCCCCACCGGCGGGTGCCGACGACGCCGATCCGCCGAATTCGGGCTGCCCGGATACGCTCACGGCGTGTTGTCGCTGGAGCTGGTGCAGAGTTTTGTGGTGGTCGCCGAGGAGCTGAACTTCGGCCGGGCCGCCGAACGGCTGCTGGTCACCCAGCCGCCGCTCAGCCGCCGGATCCAGCAACTGGAACGAGACCTCGGCGTCGAGCTCTTCATCCGCTCCCATCGCGGGATCGTGCTGACCCCGGCGGGTGAGGCGTTCCTGACCGATGCCCGACGGATGTTGAAGCTGGCCGACGAGGCCCGTGCCAACGTGCTCCGGGTGCCCGGCGGCGACGTCGGTACGGTCTCGGTCGGCTTCACCGCCGCGACCACCTACGACTTCCTGGCACCGGTGATCAAACTCGCCGCCGAGCGGCTGCCCGGTGTTGACCTGGTGCTGCGTGAGATGGTCACCGACGATCAGCTGCAGGCGCTGCACGAGGGTTCGCTCGATCTCGGCCTGATCCGGCCACCGGCCCGCGGCAGCGATCTGATCTCGGCTCCGGTCGGGTCCGAGCCGATGCTGGCCGCCGTCCCGAGCGGTTGGGATCTCGCCGCAGCAACCGAGCTCTCGGTACGCGACTTCGACGGCCGGTTGCTGGTGATGTTCGACCCGTCGGGAGCGCGCTACTTCCACGACCTGGTGCTGACCGCTTTCCGCAGCGCCGCCGTGACGCCGTCGATCGCCCAGTACGTCACCCAGATCCACACCGCGTTGGCGCTGGTCCGGGCCGAGGTCGGGCTCGCGCTGGTGCCGGCAGCGGCCAGAGCGCTGCACTACGAGGGCGTTCGGCTCCTCCCGGTCACCGATCTGGCGGGCTTCCGGGCCGAGTTGGAAGTCTGTTGGCGGCCCGATCGGAGCAATCCTGCCCGCGATCGGCTGATTCGGCTGCTCGGTGTCGATCCGATCGCGTTGCCAGCCGCTCGGCCGCTCGGCAATGAGGAAGAATGTGTGAGTGCCGACCTATCGTGACGCGGCCGTCGTGCTGCGTACCCACAAGCTGGGCGAAGCCGATCGGATCGTCACCATGCTCACCCGCGAGCACGGCAAACTGCGAGCGGTGGCCAAGGGCGTCCGACGGACCTCGTCGAAGTTCGGTGCCCGGCTGGAGCCGTTCGGCCACGTCGACATCCAGCTGGCCACCGGCCGGACCCTCGATGTGGTCACCCAGGCGGTCACCATCGACGCCTTCGGGCAGGGGCTGATCGAGGACTATCCCCGTTACACCGCCGGCGAGGCGATGCTGGAGATGGCCGACCGGCTCGCCGCCGAGGAGGGTGAGCCGGCGCTCCAGCAGTATCGTCTGCTGGTCGGAGCGCTCCGGGTGCTCGAGCACGGCACCACCTCCGACGGCCCCCGGCCGGCCTCGATGATCTTGGATTCCTACCTG
This sequence comes from Microlunatus sp., assembly GCA_036566865.1. Taxonomy (GTDB): domain Bacteria; phylum Actinomycetota; class Actinomycetes; order Propionibacteriales; family Propionibacteriaceae; genus Microlunatus. Next base: position 20,426 of record DATCVL010000016.1, on the reverse strand, counting down.
CTCCGGTCGTTGGCGATCGCCGGCTACGCGCCGTCCTTCGACGCCTGTGCTCGCTGCGGCACCGTCGGCCCGCACCAGGCGTTCTCCCCCGCCGCCGGTGGCGTGGTGTGTGAGTCCTGCCGGCCGGCCGGTTCGGCCCGGCCGTCGGTGCAGACCCTCGAGCTGCTCGGCGCACTGTTGGAGGGCGACTGGCCGCGGACCCGCGATGCCGAACCGATGGCGATCAAGCAGGCCAGCGGCTTGACCGCTGCCTACGCCACCTGGCACCTGGACCGGAACCTGAAGTCGCTGGCCCATGTCGAACGATGATCCGCTGAACCTCGGCGACCCGCCGGAACCCAGGACGTTCGGCCGCCCGCCGCCGAGGCCGCCGGCACGCAATCCCAATGCCTTCCATGATCAAACCCACCATGATCATCACCACGACCGGTGGTCCTGGACGTCGGCGATCGTGATCATCGCTCTGGTGGTGATCATGATCGTCGCGGTGGCCGTGATCCCGTCCGTGTCGCGGGTGCTGGATCGCAGGCTGAGTCAACAGCCCGAGTACGGACCCGGGGCGCCGATCGACCCGGGCAGTCGCAACGACGGCAGCTCGGGTGCCGGAGATCCGTACTATCCCAACTACGGCAACGGCGGCTACGACGTCGAGAAGTACGCCATCGACATCAGCTGGCGACCCCGGTCCAACACCCTTGTCGGCACCACCATGATCATCGCCACCGCGGACCAGCGACTCGACTCGTTCTATCTCGATCTGGTGCTGCCGGTCAGTGCGGTGACCGTCAACTACGAGGCCGCGGACTTCGAACGCGAGAGCGAGTACGACGTCAAGATCACGCCGAAACAGTCACTCAAGGGAGGCGAGCCCTTCACGGTTATGGTTTCCTACACAGGGAATCCGGCCGACTACAAGATCGGCGACGCGTCCCCCTGGTACGTCACCGGCGACGAGGTGACTGCGGCAAGCGAACCCGAGGGCGCGGCCTGGTGGTATCCGTCCAACGACATCCCGGACGACCCGGCGACCTACGAGATGACGATCACCGTCCCGGCAGGGATGGAGGCGATCAGCAACGGCCGACTGGTATCGGTCAGCCACGACAACCGCAACCGTGGCGCGGACTACGACACCTGGCACTGGATCACCAACCAGACCATGAACACGTACCAGTCCTTCATCTCGATCGGCCAGTACGAGATCAAGAAGGGCACCGCCGATGGGATGCCGTACCTGTATGCGGTGTCCTCCCAGCTACCCACATCGACCCGACAGAAGGCATTCGCCAACCTCGCCCGAACGCCGGAGATCGTCTCCGATCTGGCCGGCTACTGGGGCAGCTACCCGTACCGGCAACTCGGCGGCATCGTGCCCGCGCATCGGCTCTGGTACGACGGCCTGGAGACGGCGACCCGACCGGTCTACGCGGCCGGTGCGATCTCCGAGGGCAGCGCTACCGGCCTGCTCACCCACGAGCTCGCGCACATGTGGTTCGGCGACTCGGTGACTCTGGAGCAATGGAACGACATCTTCAACAACGAGGCCTATGCGTCCTTCTCGGAGTGGCTGCGCACCGAGCGGACCGGCGGCCCGAGTGCCAATGATCAGCTCGAGGCACACTACGACCGGCTGAAAGGCAACCAGGACTTCTGGCGGATCCCGATGAACGATCCGGGCAAAGATCATCTTTTCGACGCCGTCTACTATCGCGGGCCGATGGCGCTGCAGGCGCTGCGCAATGTGATGGGTGACGACGCCTTCTTCCGGCTCGGCCGGGACTGGGTGCAGCGGACGCAGCCGTCCAGCCTGGAGGACTGGATGGCTGCCGCGCAGCGGCACACCAAGGTCAATCTGGACGCGTTCTTCACGGCCTGGATCTATGCCGACAGCGTGCCCGCGCGAACTGCGACCAACGGCTTTCGGTAGTCGCCTGACGGGGCGGCGACGGGCTGTCCGAACAGCGACGCCGGAGCGGGTGGCCAAGCTGTGGACCGAGTTCGTCGACTACGACCCCGGCAGGCCCGGCTCGCGGTCAACCTGGATTCGGACCCGGTCCGGCTCGTTTGACCCTCCCGGTGCCCGTCATTTACCTTGCCCGAGGGCCTTTTCGGCGCGCTCCCACGACCGTGGCAGGTCGGATCGAGCGGGGCGGCATCACAGGTCCCGGAGCGACACTCGGAAAGCGATTTACCTACCGGCTGAGCCACGCTTGACGAAAGCTTGTAAGGGAGAGTTGACCAAGCGTGGGTCGCTCGCTTACCTTGCTTCGGAAAGCGGTTCACTCAACGTGGAAGGTCGACCGTACATGTCCATCAACAGAAGGCAGTTCCTCACCGGTGCGGCGGTTGCCGCGGCCGCGTCCACCGTCGGGCTCTCCGCCTGCAGCAACTCCGGTGGCGGCTCGAGCGACGGAACTGCCACCCTTGCCTTTGCCTGGTGGGGCAACCCGGTTCGTAACGAGAACACGAACAAGGCCATCAAGGCCTACACCAAGGCCAACCCGAAGGTCACCGTCAAGGCGCAGCCCGGCGAGTGGTCGAGCTACTGGGACAAACTGGCCACCCAGACCGCCGGGAACACCGCGCCCGACATCATCCAGATGGACATGGCCTACATCAGCGAGTACGGCACCAAGGGCGCACTGCTGGATCTGGGCAAGTACGTCGACACCTCCAAGTTCGACGACGGCACGGTCGACCCGGGCAAGGTGGACGGCAAGTTGGTCGGCATCAACGCCGGTATCAACAGCCTGTCCTTCATGGTGAACCCGAAGGTCTTCAAGGCCGCCGGTGTCGACCTGCCCGACGACACGACCTGGACCTGGGACGACTACCAGGAGATCGCCGCCAAGATCACCAAGAACTCTCCGTCCGGGACCTTCGGCAGCGCCAGCCTGTTCAGCGACAACCTGCTGCAGGCCTGGCTGCGCCAGAACGGCAAGGACGAGTACACCGCCGATGGCAAGCTCGGCTTCACCGCGCAGGACATGATCCCCTACCTGCAGATGATGGTGGACTTCGAGAAGGCGAAGGCGATCCCGTCGGCGTCGGCGATCAGCGAGGACCAAGGCAAGTCCACCGACCAGAACATGTTCGCCACCGGCAAGGTCGGGATCGCGCTGAACTGGAGCAACCAGCTCACCACGGTCAGCGATTCGGTCGGCTCCGAGGTCAAGATGCTGCGCTACCCGACCGTCACCGGCAATGTCGCGGATCGCAAGGCTTGGTACAAGGCATCGATGCTGTGGTCGGCCTCCAGCCGGACCAAGGATCCGGAGGCCGCCGGCAAGCTCATCGACTGGTGGGTGAACAGCAGCGAGTGCGCCAACATCAACCTGGACGAGCGCGGTCTGCCGGCCAACGTCGACCTCGTCAAGCAGATCACCCCGAAGCTGACCGGAACCGGCCGGACCGTGGCGAAGTTCATCGCCGACATCAAGCCGGAACTGGGCGACTCCCCGGTCGCTCCGCCGCCGGGCGCCGGCAACCTCGGCGACGTACTGAACCGGTACCAGACCGACCTGCTGTTCGGGCGCATCAACATCAACGACGCGGCCAACAAGTTCGTCGAAGAGGTCAACTCCAACATCCAGCAGGCCTCCTGACCGACATCGTCGGCCGTCCTCAACCCCCGCGGGAGTAGGTAGCAGTCACACCATGGCAATCTCGGAGCTGAGTTCACTCAGGCGTGGCCCGCGCCTACGAACCAAGGAAGAACGCCGGGCACGGGCCAAGGAGGAGGGCCGGGACAACAAAGCCGGCTATCTCTTCCTGCTCCCGTGGCTGGTCGGGTTGATCGTGATCACGATCGGCCCGATGCTGATCTCGTTGTATCTGTCGTTCACCGACTACAACCTGATCCAGGCGCCGCATTGGGTCGGGTTGGAGAACTTCACCCGGATGCTGGACGACACCCGGCTGCACAACTCGCTGAAGGTCACCTTCATCTACGTGTTCGTCGGGGTGCCGCTGCAGTTGGCGCTGGCACTGGCGATCGCCGTCCTGCTGGACAAGGGCATGCGGGGTCTGTCGTTCTACCGGTCGATCTTCTATCTGCCGTCGATGCTGGGATCGTCGGTGGCGATCGCGGTGCTGTGGCGGCAGATGTTCGGCACCGACGGCCTGATCAACCAGGCGCTCGGCGTGATCGGCATCCACAGCACGACCGGCTGGATCTCCGATCCGAAGTACGCGCTCGGCACCATCATCCTGCTGCACGTGTGGACCTTCGGGTCACCGATGGTGATCTTCCTCGCCGGTCTGCGGCAGATCCCGGAGATGTACTACGAGGCCGCGGCGGTCGACGGGGCGAGCCGATGGTCCCGGTTCGCCCGGATCACGCTGCCGATGCTGTCACCGATCATCTTCTTCAATCTGGTGCTGCAGATCATCGGCGCATTCCAGTCGTTCACCCAGGCATTCGTCGTGTCCGGCGGCACCGGCGGGCCCTCGGACTCGACCATGTTCTTCACGTTGTACCTGTACCAGAAGGGATTCGGCCAGTTCCAGATGGGCTACGCATCCGCGATGGCGTGGGTGCTGCTGGTGATCATCGCGATCTTCACCGCCATCAACTTCTTCGCCTCCAAGTATTGGGTTTTCTACGATGACTGAGACGATCACCACCAATCCGGCCGCGCCGACGACCCGGCCGGAGGTGGCCCGCGCCGAGGCACACCGGCGGTATCTGGTCCGGTCAAGGACCAAGTCGACGATCAAGCATGTCCTGCTGATCGCGGCCAGCCTGCTGATGATCTACCCGTTGCTCTGGTTGGTGGTCAGCTCGTTCCGGCCGACCAACCTGATCTTCCGCTCCCCGGGACTCTGGCTGACCCACCCGACGATCGACAACTACATCCGCGGTTGGAATTCACTGTCGTCACCGTTCGGGCACTACTTGATCAACTCCGTCATCGTGGTGGTCGGCGCCATCCTCGGCAACGTGATGTCCTGCGCGTTGGCGGCCTACGCCTTCGCCCGGCTGAAGTTCCGCGGTCGGACGCTGTGGTTCGCCATCATGCTGATGACGATCATGCTGCCGATCCATGTCGTGATCGTTCCGCAGTACATCATCTTCAACAACCTCGGCTGGGTGAACACGTTCATCCCGTTGATCCTGCCGAAGTTCCTGGCCACCGACGCCTTCTTCGTCTTCCTGATGGTGCAGTTCATTCGCGGCATCCCCCGCGAGCTGGACGAAGCCGCCCGAATCGACGGCTGCGGTCAGTGGCGGATCTTCTCCCGGATCATGCTGCCGCTGATGGTGCCGGCGATCGCCACTACCGTGATCTTCACCTTCATCTGGACCTGGAACGACTTCTTCAGCGCGCTGATCTACCTGACCTCGCCGGAGAAGTACACCAGTCCGGTCGCGCTGCGATCGTTCCTGGATGCCACCAGCGGCAGCGACTGGGGCGGCATGTTCGCGATGTCCATCCTCACCTTGGTGCCCATCTTCCTGGCCTTCCTCTTCGGTCAGAAGTTCCTGATCAAGGGCATCTCCACCACCGGCATCAAGTGACCCAGTCCTGACGTCGAGTGCAGTCGCCAGATCGACAACTCCATCCTCGGCCGGATCCGGATCGTCTGATCAGCGATCGTGGATCGGCCAACCTGAGAAGGGAATCCTGTGAGCAAGCGACGCTATGTCGTGGTCGGTGCCGGCGGACGGGTACAGATGTACCTGAACGCCATCACCGGTGATCACGCAGCCGACGCCGAACTGGTCGGGTTGCTGGACAACAACCCCGGCCGGATCCAATATCACCTCGGTCGGCTGGCCGAGGCCGGACTGGACACCTCGAAGGTCATCACCGGCAGCGGCGATGATCTTGAACGAGTGATCGCCGACCAGCGGGCCGACCGGGTGATCATCACCTCTCCCGACTACACCCATGCCGACTACATCGTCCGCGGACTGGATGCCGGTGTCGATGTGGTGGTGGAGAAGCCGCTGACCATCAACCCCGACTTCGCCCGAAGGACCGTCGAGGCGGTCGATCGAACCGGTCGGCAGGTCGTCGTCACCCACAACTACCGCTACTCCCCTCGCAACAGCGCGCTGAAGGAGTTGATCAAGTCGGGACGGATCGGCACCGTCCTGTCGGTCACCTTCGAGTGGGTGCTGGACACCGCCCATGGTGCGGACTACTTCCGCCGCTGGCATCGGGACAAGGCCAACTCCGGCGGATTGCTGATCCACAAGGCATCCCACCACTTCGACCTGGTCAACTGGTGGATCGCCGACGTGCCGGTGCAGGTGTACGCCCGCGGTGGCGTCCGCTTCTACGGCGACCAGAACGAGCCGGCGCAGGCGCTGCCCGAGCGAGCAGAGCGCGGTACCCACGACGGCCGGCACAGCCCGTGGGAACTTGATCTTCGTACCGACGAGAAGCTGAAGGCGCTCTACCTGGACAACGAGTCCTACGACGGTTACCGCCGAGACCAGGACGTCTTCGGTCCCGGCGTGACCACCGAGGACAACCTCGCGGTGATCGTCGACTTCGCCGGCGGCCCGACCCTGTCGTACGCACTGAACGCGCACTCTCCCTGGGAGGGCTACCGGGTCGCGGTCAACGGCACCGAGGGACGGGCCGAGCTGGAGGTGGTCGAACGCGCCGCCGTGCTCACCGACGACGACGGCAACGTGATCGTCGACCCGAGCGCGCTGCCCGAGGACGCCGGCCGACACGGCGGTCAGAAGCTGACCCTGCAACGCCATTGGGAGCCCGCTCAGGAGATCCCGATCACCGAGGGCGCCGGCGGTCACGGCGGCGGCGACGTGCTGCTGCTCAAGGACGTCTTCACCGGTCCCGGCGAGGATCCGCTGGAGCGTCCCTCGGACTACAAGGACGGCCTGCGCTCGATCTCGGTCGGCATGATGGGCAACGAGTCCCTGGCCAGCGGTCGGCCGATCACGCTGGAAGAGTTGAAGCTGGGCATCGATCTGTCCCGTTGATCACGGGCAACATCGAAGGCCGGCAACCGGTGACGGTTGCCGGCCTTCGTCGTACCAGGCAGCCATCGTCGGCGGCCGCCGATAGGCTGCCCGGGTGCTCAGCAGCGATCAGATGATCTTCGACGAGGCGCGGTCTGCGCTCGAGCGATGGCGACTCGGCCCGGTGATCTCGATGGAGCGCGCCGCCAGCGGGACGATGAACGAGACCTATCTGGTCCGGACCGATGATCGTCGGGTCGTCCTGCGCCGGCATCGCCGACCGGAACGCGAGCAGGTCGCATTCGAACACGACGTGATCGCCTTCGCCCGCGACCACGACATCCCCGCTCCTGCAGCCGTCCCGTCACCGGAGGGTGAGCTGATCATCGACCAGGACGGCGTCTTCTACTCGCTGTTCGAGTACGCCGTCGGTGATCAGGTAGGCAAGGACGAGCTGACGCCGGACCATGCATGGGCGATGGGTCGGACCTTGGTACAGCTGCACGAGTGCCTCGCGGACTACCCGGTGCCGGAGGGAACCCATCTGAACAGATCGCCGGATCTCGACGCGGTTGCGTCCAAGATCAGCTCCCTGATCAGCAGGATCGAGGAACGACCGGCGCCGACCGAGCAGGACGGGTGGGCCCTCGAACACCTCCGCAGCAAGGCGGCCTGGCTGAACGCCGCGCCGACCGTCGACTGGTTGCCGGTGCCCGATCACGCGGTCCAGCTGATCCACGGCGATTACCAGGAGACCAACCTGTTCTTCGTCGACCATGCAGTCAGCGCGGTGATCGACTGGGACAAGGCCGAGGCCCGCTGGCCGGTCGACGAAGTGATCCGTACGCTGGACCTCGCCTTCCGAACGGATCCCGTGTTGTGCAAGCCCTTCGTCGAGGGGTACCGCGCCGTACGACCGCTCCCCCTCGATGATCTTGATCATTCGGCGAACAACTGGGGCTTCGGCCGCGTCCATGATCATTGGCTCTTCGAGGGCGTCTACCTGCGAGGGGACGATCGGTTGCGCGTCTTCTTGGAGCCGGGACCGTTCATCCCCTTCTCCGACAACTGGTCCCGGCTCAGACCCGCGCTGCGCTGACCGAACTGACGATCGACCCGACGCGTCGATTGCACTACTGTCGAGCTGACAACTGCACAGCCTCATTGATCAGGGTCTTCGGGTGGGCGACACAGGAGGACTCTGTCATGAGTCGTGTTGCCCATCCACGCCGCAACTTCTGGTTGCTGTGGTCCAGCCAGTCGGTTTCGCTGCTCGGGCTGCAGTTCGGCATGGTTGCCCTGCCGCTGGTGGCGGTGTTGACGCTGGACGCCTCGGCGGCCGAAGTCGGACTTCTCTCGGTGCTGAACTTCGTACCGCGGTTGACTGATCGCACTGACTGATGGCGTTGGCCGGTCGCCGTCACTGACAACCGCCCACCGGTAAACGGCAATGGGTGCCTTCCGCACCGTTGTCGGTGCAGATCTCACCCAGTCCGGTGCGTGCAGGGTCAGCGGCCTGAGGGGGTCCAGTCCGCGATGGCGGAGGTGGTCGCCCAGGGGGCGCCGGCAGCGGCGAAGCCGATCCCGGAGTCGGCGGCCTCGCGGGCCCAGTGCTCGATGTCCTTGATCACCGGATGCGCGTCCGGCCCGCTGCCCTCGATCGTCACGCCGTCGGTCAACGGTGTCGGCTGGTGGGACTGAATCGCTTCCAGGACTGACATGTACGGCCCGTGCCCGACGAACGGCGAGATCAACTCGGTGCCGTTTGCCAGATGATCAAGCAGGTTCTCGGTCAGATCGGTCCGGCCGAGTTGTTCCGGCTCCCCCGGCCCGTCGCCGCGGTCAACCGTCAGCACATCGGTGGTGTACTGCAGGTCGATCCGGCCCTTGTCGCCGATCACGCTCACCGTCGGCGGTTGATCGCTGCCGGGGCCACACAGCGTGAGTGCGATGCTGATCGGCAGCGCACCGTCTGCCTCGACCCGGATCCAGGTGGTGTCGTCGGATTCGTTGTCCAGGTTGGCCTTGTACAGCTCGGTCCGCACGGTACGAATCCGGTCAAGATCATCGACCCCGGCCACTCTCAGCGCCTGAGCGACCGAATGGGCCAGCGCGTTCGTCGCCACCCCGTCCGACACGACCGCATCACCGAGCCGCCGCTTGCCGCTCCAGGCCGATCGGCCGAAGTAGGCCGCGGTACGTGACCACACCCCGTACCCGGTGATCAATTTCGGCTCGCCGATCGCGCCCTCGGAGATCAGCTGACTCACCCGGGCCAACGCATGCGAGCCGAGAGCCTGGAAGCCGACCTGACAGCTCAGCCCGGTCTCGGTGAGCAATGCCAGCACCCGATCGAAGTCGGTCATCGACGCCACCGGCGGCTTTTCCAGGTAGACCTGTTTTCCGGCCTGCAGCGCCTGTTCTGCCAGCGGTGCGTGGGTGTGGATCGGGGTGGCGATGATCACCACCGAGCAGTCCTGCTGCGCCAGCAGCTCGTCCAGGGTCGAGTGCCAGGCAATCGCGGGATCAAGATCATCGGGCCGCCCGGCCGGGTCCGCCACCGCGACCAACTGGGCGCGACCGGCAACGGCCAGCCGTTCCAGGTTCCTGCGATGGACCTTGCCGAAGCCGGACCCGCCGGCCAGGGCGACCCGCACCGGCTGTGCCTCGGTGAGCTCAGCAGCTGTGGCCCGATGATCTTGACTGTTGCTCACGCTCTGTTCACGGCTCCTGCGACGGCTTTGAGCGATGCGGACACGATGTTGGCGTCCCGGCCGACGCCCCACACCACCTGGGCATCCGCGCCTTCGCCGACCTCGCACTCGACATACGCCGCGGCCAGTGCATCGCCACCCTGACTGAGTGCGTGTTCGTGATAGTCGAGTACCCGGACACGATATCCGAGGCCGGCGATGGCATCGACGAAGGCCGACACCGGGCCGTTCCCCTCGCCGTTGATGGTCACCTCGCGACCATGATCACGAACGGTCGCTTCGAGCTCGGTCCGGCCGTCGTTGCCGGTCCGGTTGGTGACGCTGACCAGGTCAAGCGGTTCGTGTTGCTCCAGATAGTTCTGGGTGAATGCCTGGCCAATCTGTGCCGGGCTGAGCTCGCCGCCCTGTTCATCGGTCTGTGCCTGAACGACCCGGGAGAATTCGATCTGCAGCCGCCGGGGCAGGTCGAGCTGGTGCTCGCTCTTCATGATGTAGGCGACGCCGCCCTTGCCGGACTGCGAGTTGACCCGGATCACGGCCTCGTAGGTGCGACCGACGTCGTACGGATCGATCGGCAGGTACGGCGCCTCCCAGTCGATCTCGTGCATTCCGATGCCCTGTTCGGCTGCCTTCTTCTCCAGGTCCTCCAGCCCCTTCTTGATCGCGTCCTGGTGCGACCCGGAGAAGGCGGTGTAGACCAGCTCGCCGGCGTACGGATGACGCGAGCCGACGGGCAGGTTGGTGCAGTACTCCACAGTCCGACGGATCTCGTCGATATCAGAGAAGTCGATCTTGGGGTCGACGCCCTGGCTGAACAGGTTCATGCCCAGCGTGACAAGATCAACATTGCCGGTTCGTTCGCCGTGGCCGAACAAACAGCCCTCGACCCGGTCAGCACCGGCCATCACGGCCAGCTCGGTGGCGGCCACCGCGGTGCCACGATCGTTGTGCGGGTGCAGGCTGACCGTGGTCACCTCACGCCGGGTCAGTTGCCGGATGAACCACTCGATCTGATCGGCGTACACGTTCGGCGTCGCCGACTCGACCGTGGCCGGCAGGTTCAGGATGATCTCCCGGCCGTCGGCGGGCTGCCAGACGTCGGACACCGCCTCGCAGACGTCGGCGGAGAACGGCAACTCGGTGTTGGTGAAGATCTCCGGGCTGTACTCGTACCCGATCTCGGTCTTGGACAGGTTGGCCTCGGAGTACTTCATCACCATCTGGGTGCCCCGGACGGCGATGTCCTTGATCTCGTCCTTGCTGGCCCGGAACACCACTCGGCGAAACAGCGGCGCCAGCGCGTTGTAGAGGTGGATATTGGCGTGGTGGATGCCGATCAGTGACTCGGTGGTCCGCTCGATCAGATCCTCACGCGCCTGGGTCAGCACCGAGATGGTGACATCCTCGGGCACCTTGTCCTGCTCGATCAGCTGACGTACGAAGGAGAAGTCGGTCTCGCTGGCCGACGGGAAGCCGACCTCGATCTCCTTGTAGCCCATCCGGACCAGGAGCTCGAACATCCGCATCTTGCGGGTCGGGGTCATCGGATCGATCAGCGCCTGATTGCCGTCGCGAAGATCGGTGGACAACCAGCGCGGAGCCTGGGTGATGGTCTTGCTCGGCCAAGTGCGGTCCGGCAGCTCGACCGGAGTGAAAGCACGGTAGCGACCGAAGGGCATCGGGCTCGGCTGCTGGGTGTTGATGGACGGGCCGGTACGACGGGCGCCGGTCGGCGATGTGTTGCTCATGATTCCTCGCTGCTGTGAGTTGTTCAGGGACCGGAGGCACACCGAACTCCGCAGCGAGGGCGCCGGCCCTTAGTGGGCCTCGCTGCGGCAGCGAAGGAGAAGCAGGCTGTAAGCCACGAACGACACACTAGCCTCGGGCCGGCGCCATCGCCAAACAGGTCCTCAGGCTCGGCCCTGACCGGTCTCGATCCAGTCGGTCAGCGCCGCGTTGTCCCAGACCCGGATGGTGACCAGCCTCCCCTCGGGCAGGCTGAGGTCGTAGACCCGCTTGTCCACCGTTGCCTGCGTCGACGGCGTGTCGAAGACTCCGAGGGTGTGGTTGCGCCCGTTGTCGTCGTAGTAACTCAGCGTGACGAAGATCCCGTCACCGTCGTTGCGGGTGTCGTAGACCCACAACTTTTCGTCGTACGGGTGGAACTCGACCTTCCCGACGAACCAACCGGAGCTGTCGGTCAACTCCATCTTGAGCGCGGTTCCGCCTGGGTCCTTCTCGAAGTAGGTGCCGTCGAAGGGATCCGCCAGTTCCCCACCGCTGCACGGACAGTCGCCGGTGTTTCGGTGATACTTGTTCACGGTCGGATCCGGGCTGTACGCCTGGGCCGGCGCGGTCATGCTGGTCAGTGAGCCGGCAACCACGGCAGCCGCGGCAGCGATCCCGGCGACCCTGCGTCCGATCGTTGTGTGCCTCTGCATGGAGAATTCCCTTCTCGAGATCTTTCATACGGTCGTATGACCGATGGACTATGCATTACCTTCGACCCGCCGCCGGCTGTCAGCAACGGGTTTCGAGCACTGCGAGAATCCGGTCGAAGTGAACCCAACAGGGTCTATGGACCGCCGCACGCAGAACGGCGATCAGCCGCTTAGTCTGGTCCGGCAACACTCATCATCCGAGGGGTCCGAGGATGAGATGCCCGCCGACCGAAACCGGAGCTTCAGCGATGAACAGCACACCGACCGCGCCGACCGCAGCCGACCCGAACTGGTGGCGGCAGGCTGTCGTCTATCAGATCTATCCGCGGAGCTTCGCCGATGCGAACGGCGACGGCATCGGCGATCTGCAAGGGATCATGTCCCGGATCGACTACCTGCTGCGACTCGGCGTCGACGCGGTGTGGCTGAGCCCGTTCTATCCCTCGGCCCTGGCCGACGGCGGTTACGACGTGGACGACTACCGCGACGTCGATCCCCGGATCGGGACGCTGGCCGAATTCGATTCCATGATCAACATGCTGCACGCGGTCGGCATCAAGTTGATCATCGACATCGTGCCGAATCACAGTTCCGATCGGCACGCGTGGTTCCAGCAGGCGCTGGCCGCCAGACCGGGCTCGCCGGAGCGCGACCGCTACATCTTTCGCGACGGCCGCGGCGAACACGGTGAACTGCCGCCGTCGGACTGGGAGTCGATCTTCGGCGGGTCGGCGTGGACCCAGGTCCCGGACGGCCAGTGGTACCTGCACCTGTTCGCTCGGGAGCAGCCGGACTGGAATTGGAAGAACGCCGAGGTTCGGGCGGATTTCCTTCATACATTGAAGTTCTGGGGCGATCGCGGGGTGGATGGCTTCCGGATCGACGTCGCCCACGCGCTGACCAAGGACCTGCCGGAGGACCTGCCGAGCCGCGCTGCTCTGGATGACGGCACCAGCTTCGGCGAGGGCGCCCACCCGATCTGGGACCGGGACGAGGTGCACGAGATCTACGCCGAGTGGCGTCAGCTGTTCAACACCTACACCCCGCCGCTGGCCGCGGTGGCCGAAGCCTGGGTGCCCGCGCATCGTCGCGTCCGCTACGCCGGTGCGGAGGGTCTCGGGCAAGCTTTCAACTTCGACCTGCTGCAGGCACCGTGGGAGGCGGCGCGGTTCCGGACCATCGTCACCGAGAATCTCGATCTTGCTCGGCAGTCCGGCGCCTCCACCACCTGGGTGTTCTCCAACCATGACGTGATCCGCCATGCCACCCGATTCGGACTCACCGAGGAGACGGACGCCGAGGAAACGCTGCTGCCGTCGCTGGGCCGGCAATGGCTGAAGGACGGCGGCCCCGCCGACCGCGAAGATCGTCCGGTCGGGCTTGCTCGAGCCCGTGCCGCGACCCTGCTGTCTCTTGCCCTGCCGGGCAGCGCCTATCTCTACCAGGGCGAGGAGCTCGGGCTGCCGGAGGTCGGCGAGATCCCCGACGATCAGCGGCAGGATCCGACCTTCTTCCGGACCGAGGGCGAGGAAATCGGCCGGGACGGCTGCCGGGTGCCGCTGCCGTGGACGGTCGACGGCCCGTCCCTCGGATTCGGACCCGGACCGTCGCATCTTCCCCAGCCCGGTTGGTTCGCCCAGTACGCGGTCGAGGCCCAGTCCGACAGGCCGGGCTCAACCCTCGAGCTCTACCGCCGGGCGATGGAGTTGCGACGCCGGCTGCAGGGCGCTGAGGAGTTGGCGTGGTTGGATTCCGATGATCAGGTTCTGGCCTTCCGCCGCCCGGGTGGATGGGTCTCGATCACCAACTTCGGTGCTACCCCGGTTCCGATGCCGGACGGTGAGTTGTTGATCATCACCGAGCGCACCGATCGCGACCTGCCCCCGTACGCCACCGCCTGGCTGCGGCAGTCCTGATCCCAGCGGGACCTGGGCGGCCTGACACCGGAGTTGATCATGGAGCGAGGAACTCCAGCACCACGGAGGTCGCCTGCTCCCGGGCCTCCTCGAAGTAGGCGTGCCGGGCGTCCTTGATCAGCTCCAGTCGAGCGCCGGGAACCCGTTCGGCCAGCAGTGGTGCGTTCGCGGTCGGATTGAATCGATCGTCGGTGCCGTGGATGATCAAGGTCGGCGCGGTGATCGACCCGAGCACGTCCCAGGCATCATGCCGGCTGCTGGCGATCCGATGCCGGCGGCGCGCGTAGGACGGCATCGACGAGTCGCCGAGGGTGAAGTAGGGACCGGGGTTCGCCGCGATCCATCCGGGCGTGTACATCAACTCCAGCAGGAGCCGGCGAGCCTTGGCGGAGTCCGCGACAGCCAGCGATCGGCGGATTCCTTGATCATGTTCGATGCCGTGACTGCCGCCTGGTGAGGTACAGCCGAGTACCAGGCGGTCCACCCGATCGGCGTAATCGACTGCCAGCCACTGAGCCACCCGACCGCCCATCGACGTGCCGTAGATCTGCACCCGCCGCGCTCCGATGTCATCCAGGACGGCGATCGCGTCGGCCGCGAACCCGCGGGTGCTGTAGCTGTCGGTGTCCGGCCGATCGCTGTCGCCGGTACCGCGATAGTCCAAGGTCACCGTACGGAAGTCGGCGTTGAAGTCCGGCCGCACCCGATCCCACCAACGGTGATTGTTCGCCTGCCCGGCCAGCAGCAGCAGAACCGTCTCGCCGGTGCCCTCGACCTGGTAGCTGATCTTCGTACCGTCCGTCGCGATCGCCTGTGCCACGACCACACGCTAGCTGGCGATCCGTGAAGCTGCTGGGCCGGATCCGGCCGGCACCCCGCCACGCCCCGGCTCGCAGGACGAACGACCCGGTTTCGCTAAACCCGTGGACCGGAGGGCACCCGCGATGCACCCTTGTGACATGGGATTCCAGCTGGTACGCCCCGACGACGCGGCCGCCGTCGCCGTACTCACCGACCTCGGCAATACGGCCGGCGCGGTCGACGATCCGGAATCGATCCCCGTCACGCCGGAGCTGATGGCGGGTCGTCTGAAGTACGGCTGGGATCTCGAGCCCGACCAGCGCTACTTGTACCGCCCCGATGAGGACGGCGAGCCGGTCGGATTCATCAGCGTCGGCGCACCGAAGCGGGACAATCTGCGCCTGATCACCGGCGAGATCGTGGTCCATCCCGACCACCGCCGGCGCGGTCACGGCTCCGCGATGATGCGGGAGCTCCTCCGCCAGGCCCGCGAACTCGGACGGACAACCGTCTGGGCCGGCTGCGCCGAAGATGATCAAGGTGCCGCGGACTTCCTGAAACAGCACGGCTTCGGTTACGCCAGCCATGATGCCCGCCGCTACCAGCGTCCGGCCGACCTCGATCGCAATCAGCTCGACGAGCTCTATGCGATGGCCCGAGAGGCGGCCGCAGATTACGACCTGGTGCGGGCCATGGCGCCGACCGATGATCACTTGCTGGCGGAGTTGGTGGAGGTCACGGCCGCGATCAACGATGCGCCGATGGGCGAGCTCGACTTCGAACCCGAGCTGTTCGACCTTCAGCGATTGAAGGACTTCGAGTACGCCTCCCAGCAGCAGCGCGAGCGGCTCTACCGCGTCTTCGCCCGCCATCGCGACACCGGAGCGGTCGGCGGCCACACGGTGATGATGGTGCAGCCCAAGCTGCCGACGTACGGCAATCAGTACGACACCGCCGTGCATCGTGATCACCGCGGCCGGAGGCTGGGCACGCTGGTCAAGATCGAGATGATGCGCTGGCTGGCGGAGACCGAGCCGCAGATCGAGCGGGTCGAGACCTGGAACAACGCCGACAACCGCTACATGATCAACGTCAACGAGGCGATCGGCTTTCGGCTGTCCCGGATCTTCGACACCTACCAACGCGTCCTCTGAGGCGAGGGCTAGGCGGCCTCCATCTGTTCGACCATGTCCCGCGCTTCCTCCTTGGATGAGGCGGCGGGCGTGGAGCCCCAGAGCGGACGGCCGTTGGATTCCGGCACCCGCTGGATGGCGATGAAGCCGATCACTCCGGCGGCCATCAGGTAGTAGGCCGGCCACATCAGATTGCCGGTCGCGCCGACCAGCGCACTCATCACCGTCGAGGTGGTGCCGCCGAAGAGCGACACCGAGATGTTGAACGCGATCGACAGCGCACCGGCGCGTACCGCGGTCGGGAACAGCGACGGCAGCGTGGACGGCATCGTGGCGCTGAAGCAGATCAGGCTCAACCCCATGATCAACAACCCGCCGAGAATGCTGCCGATGGTGTCCGATCTGATCAATAACAACGACGGGATCGCCAGCACGATCAGAGCCGCCGAGCCGGCCCGGACGATGATCTTGCGACCGACCCGATCGGACAGTCTGCCGATCAACGGAATGATCGCCAGACAGACCGCCATCACGATGATCTGGAGCACTTCGGAGGTCAGCTCACTGACCCCACCGGAGCCCTGGATCGCTGCCATTTCAGGGAAGTAGGTCGGCATGTACGCGGTCAGCATGTAGTTGGTCACATTCCAGGCCAGCACCAGGCCGATGCAGGCCAGCATGTTCGGCCAGAGCTTGAAGATCTGCTTGAACTCGCCGGGCTGCTGCTTGTGCTCCTTCTCCCGTTGCTCGGATTCCTTCTCCAGTTGGAGGTAGGCGGGAGTGTCGGCCAGCCTGCTCCGCAGGTAGACACCGATCAGGCCGAGCGGCAGCGCGACGAAGAACGGCAACCGCCAGCCCCAGGAGAGCATCTGGTCCTCGGTCAACAGGGCGCCCATCAGGGTGGAGACCGTCGCGCCCAGCAGGTAGCCGGTGAAGGTGCCGACCTCCAGCAGGCTGCCCAGGAATCCGCGCCGCCGATCGGGAGCGTATTCGGCGATGAAGGTCATCGCGTTGCCGTACTCACCGCCGGTGGAGAAGCCCTGCACCAGCCGGCAGGCCAGCAGCAGGAACGGTGCCGCGATCCCGATGGCCGCGTACGAAGGCACCAGGCCGATGCAGAAGGTGCCCAGGGCCATCATGATCATGGTGATGGCCAGCACCTTGTTACGTCCGATCCGATCCGACAACGGACCGAAGAACAAGCCACCGAACGGGCGCACCAGGAAGGCGACCGCGAACAGGGCCGCGGTCAGCACCGCCGCAACCGCGCCACTCTGGTTCGGGAAGAACACCTGGTCGATGGTGGTGGCCAAATAGCCGTAGACGCCGAAGTCGTACCACTCGGTGATGTTGCCGATCGCGGCGGCACCGATGGCCCGCTTGATCACATCGGGTTTGGTGATGGTGATCTGGTCGACGCGCCAACGCCGACGGACGTTCTCCGGCCCGAACATGAACCACGCCTTCCTGTCGGTGTCGTGATTTCCCGGCCGCTCGTACACGCCCTGCGCCCCGAGACCCGATCAGGGTTCGGGCCGGCAGCACCGGCACGTTCCCCATCGCGGCATGACGCCAGGAGTGGCTGTTGTCAGCATGTCACTCGGGACGGTGCGAGTGCCACCCGGGCACCTCGAAACCGTGGACCGCCGAGATTGCACTGCGCGATCCGCGCAGCCGCCTGCATCGGGGCGACCGGTGACGGAGGCTCAGAATCCGAGGCGGTTCAGGTGCTTGGCGTCGCGCTGCCAGTCCTTGAGCACCTTGACCTTGAGATTCAGGTAGACCGGGGTGCCGAGGATCGCCTGGATCTGCCGGCGAGCCGTTTGGCCGACCTCCTTCAGTCGGCTGCCCTTGTGGCCGATCACGATGCCCTTCTGGGACTCGCGCTCGACGATCATCGACGCGTACACGTCCAGCAGCGGCTTGTCCTCGGGGCGGTCCGGGCGCAGTCCCATTTCGTCGATCTCGACCGCGATCGAGTGCGGAAGCTCATCCCGTACGCCTTCCAGCGCGGCCTCACGGATCAGTTCGGCGACCAACTGCTCCTCCGGCTCGTCGGAGATCTCCCCGTCCGGGTAGAGCTGCGGCCCGACCGGCAGTTGCTCGACCAGCAAGTTGCAGAGCACGTCGAGTTGCTCACCGCCGACCGCGGAAACCGGGACGATGTGGGCCCACTCGATATCCAGCTCGGACTCCAGCGCCTGGATCCTGACCAGGTGCTCGGCCATCCGATCCGAATTCACCAGATCGGACTTGGTCGCGATCGCGACCAGCCGCGGCCGGTTGGGCAGCTTGGCGATCTCGGCCACCAGGTAGCTGTCGCCGGGGCCGATCTTCTGGTTCGCCGGTAGGCAGACACCGATCACGTCGACCTCGGACCAGGTGTCACGCACCAGGTCGTTCAGCCGCTCCCCCAGCAGGGTCCGCGGCTTGTGCAGCCCAGGGGTGTCGATCAGCACCAGTTGCGCGTCCTCGCGGTTCACGATTCCGCGTACTGCATGGCGGGTGGTCTGCGGCTTGGACGACGCAATGGCGATCTTGGTCCCGACCAGGGCGTTGGTCAGCGTCGACTTGCCGGCATTCGGCCGGCCGACGAAGCAGGCGAATCCGGAACGGAAGTCAGTCATCGATTGCGATCCGATCCTGCACCGCACCGCTCGGATTCGTCACCCAGACGGCAACCTGCTTTCCGGGCAGGTCGGCGATCGCTGCAAGATCATCTTCGTCCGGCGTCCGGCCGGCAACGGCAACAGCCTCCACACCGACAGCGCCGGAGGAGACCGCCATGGCGACGACGACCTGGACCGCAGAGAGCTTCAGATGATCAAGATCCACCCGGGCCCCGGCGTAGGTACGGCCGTCGGTGTCCCGCAGACAGGCACCCTGGCCGGACTGGGTCCTGGCCAACGACGATCGAGCCAGCGTGATGATCTTGAGATCCTCGGGATCCTCCGGTGCTTGGACAGCACTCGGATTGGGTTGATCGGTCATGATGCCTTTGCTGTGTCGGCGGCGATCCGGGCGGCAGCCATCGTACGGCGTGCATCACCGTCCTCGGAATCGTCGTCCTCGGCCGAGTCGACCTGGCCCACGACCACGGTGCCGATCTTGTTCCGCCGACCGGACGAGCGTTCGGCAACCAGTTCCAAGCCGGCGTACTTGACCACCGCGCCGGCGATCGGGACCTTGTTCAGCTGCTTGGCCATCAGGCCGCCGACCGTGTCCAC
Source organism: Microlunatus sp. (assembly GCA_036566865.1). Lineage (GTDB taxonomy): Bacteria > Actinomycetota > Actinomycetes > Propionibacteriales > Propionibacteriaceae > Microlunatus. The sequence continues at coordinate 1,257 of DATCVL010000016.1, read as the reverse complement.
GTCTTCGTCGTCCAGCTCGAGCCCGAAGAGCTCACCGAGTTCGTCGATCGGCAGTCGGCTGGAGACCCGATAACGTCCCTCGCCGAGCTCGGTGATGTCGGTGTTCTCCTGGTCGTACTCGTCGGTGATCTCGCCGACGATCTCCTCCAGGATGTCCTCGATCGTCGCCATCCCCGCGGTGCCGCCGAATTCGTCCACCACGATCACCAGGTGGGTGCGCTTGAGCTGCATCTCCCGCAACAATTCGTCGATCGGCTTGGAGTCCGGGCACCACTCCGGCTTACGCATCAGTTGGCTGACCTTCTCGGTGCTCTCCGACTTCGGGTAGTCGTACACCCGGCGGATCACGTCCTTCAGGTACAGCACACCGACCACGTCATCCAGACCGTCGCCGATCACCGGGATCCGGCTGAAGCCCGACCTCAGACACAGCGACATCGCCTGCCGCAGGGTTTTGTGATCTTCGATGTAGACCATGTCGGTCCGCGGGACCATGACCTCCTTGACGATGGTGTCACCGAGTTCGAAGACCGAGTGGATCATCTCCCGCTCGCCCTTTTCGATCAGCTGGCTGGCCTCGGCCAGATCCACCATCTCCCGCAGCTCCGCCTCGGTGGAGAACGGGCCTTCGCGGAATCCCTTGCCCGGGGTGAGGGCGTTGCCGATCAAGATCAACAACTTCGGCAGCGGGCCGAGTACCGCGGTGATCTTGACCAGCGGTCCGGCCACTGCGCCGGCGATCCGGTCGGCATGCTGCCGACCGATCGTCCGCGGTGCCACGCCCCAGCAGATGAAACTGATCACGATCATGCTGCCGGCGGCCAACAGCATCCGGGACCAGGTGGAGGAGAACTCGCCGAATACGACCAGCGCGACCAGCACGATGGAACAGATCTCGACGACCGTACGGACGAGCAGCGCCGTGTTCAGATACCGCGGCGGATCGTCCATGATCTGCTGCACTCGGGCGGCACCCGGCCGGCCCTCCTCGACCAGCCGCTCGGCACGGGACCGGGAGAAGGAGTGCAGGGCGGACTCCGCGGCCGCCAGCAGACCGGCAATGATCACCAAGATCAGCGCGATGCCGAGTTGGAACCAGTCCTGACTTGTCATAATCAACCAGCCGGATCGGTACGGGTTTGGTCCGACCCGGCCGGGGCCGTACCGGACGGGCTGTGCACGGTGGTGCCGCGTTCGGCATCCCAGAGCGCCAACAGCTTGTCCTTCAGGCCGAACATCTCGGCCTTCTCCTCCGGC
>DATCVL010000015.1:0-4168 GCA_036566865.1 Microlunatus sp. | reverse complement strand
CCATGCCTCACGGACCAGGTGCCGAGCGGCACCGAGCCGTTCCGCGATCAGGGTGGCAACGCCGCCCAGCAGTCCGGTCAACGCTGCTTCGAAGCCGACCGGGGCGCCGGCGACCAAGGAGGACAGCGAATTGAAGGTCGTGGCGGGCAGCGTCCGCGGCGGCACCCGGCCACCGGATCGCCACAACGCGAGATTGTGTTCGATCGAGTCCGGATGATTGCCGAGGAAGAGCTGACCGAGGCCGACCAGCAGTCCGCCGACGATCGGGATCGCGAACAACCACCACGAGTGGTAGGCATCGACGCCGATCGCCTTCGGCAGATCGCTCCAGACCAGCTCGTACAGCGTGTCGATCAGCCAGATGAAGGCGGCGCCGATCACGCCGGCCAGTCCGCCGCCGACGATGGCGATCAGGAACAGCAGCAGCACACTCAACGGACGCGAGCGTTTGCCCCGCTCGCGTGGTGCATGCTCCCTGCTCGCCGTCACTCGGACCGCCTCGTCCCGGGGTTCGTCAGCGGCTGCCCGAGGCGGGGACGCTCGTCGTTCCCGCGGGTCAGCTCACTGCGACGGTAGTGGACCGGACGCCGTCCGGCATCCAGTTCGATCAGGATCGCGCTGGAGACTTCCTCAACTCCATCACGGACCGCTCCGAGACGCGGCACCGTGCCGGGGCCCAGCATCAGACAGCCCAGCATCAGACAGCCCAGCATCAGACAGCCGAGGACGCAGGGATGAGTTGGGTCACCCTCCGAGGATTGCCGGATCTTCCGGGGCTGACATCGCCCGATTTCGGTGAGTGGCAGGCGCTCGGGCTGGCACCGACGGCCGGCCGCCTTCGACAGCAGTGATCAATTCGGCATGGTCACGTTCGAAGCGTTCGGTGTATTCGTCGTAGAGAAGCTGATCAACGGAATTCGCTTCTCGCAGCCGTTCCTCCAGGGCCGGAGAGATGCCGGACTTGGGCTGGCTCGACTTGCCCCGGTGCCCGATCCGCTCCGCCACCGGCAGCCCGATGCTGGCCGCTCCGGCCAGGTGACTCGCGGCCAGATGCCGCATCGTGCCGACCAGATGGAACCGTTCGGACAAGGTCTCCCTCGCCATCCGCAGCAACGTCTCCGGCGGGAACTGCGCGGTCGCCGCGAACCAGAACATGTCTTCCTCGATGCCCGTCGTGTGGAAGGCCCCCGAACCGCGGAACTGCCGTTCGTACGCCTCCGCCAGCGCCGGATGGGTGGTGATCAACTGCCGGGCCAGCATGTTGGTCAGTCCCTCGGAGATGGTGTAGTCGGCGTGTGCCTCGAAGGTGGCTGACCGATGCTCCTTGGTGTCCCGGGTGGGTACGATCTTGGTCGATTCGCGACGCTTGTAGTAGCCGGACGCCAACTGCGAGACCGGGTCCCGCAGGACGGTGAAGTAGCTCAACTTCCGACCCGCGATCTGCAGAGCGTACGGGTGGTGCAGATGCACCAGTTTGATCTTGGCCGCGTCCTCGGCCGGCATCGCCAGCGCGCGTTCGATCTGGAACAGTCCGTACCGTCTGCCGATCTCGATCCGGGCGGCCCACGGCACCGCCCGCTTCAGCGCGACGATGGTGCTGGTGCCGCCGCAGAAGGGCAGGTGGAAGAAGGTCGGCAACCCCTGGTCTTGGGCCGATGGCCCGACCAGTCGGGAGAACGCCGCGCCCTCGGCGGTGCTGTCCCAGATCGTCACGAATTCGTCCCGCAGGCCGGGGAAGCGTTCGGCCAGTGAGGTCATCAGTGTCCGCGCCTCGTCCACCCGCCCGAGCTCGTACAAGGCACTGATCACGACCGAGTATGCCGGTGCCGGCGGGCGTCCGGACGGAAAGCTCATCGGTAGCGCGACGGCCTCGGCGTAGCGACCGGCTCCCGCCAGCATCACCTGCAGCCAGGACCGGGCAGCAAGATCATCATCATGCTCGGCCAGGTATGCCACGGCCGCCAGGGCCGAAGCGTCCCAGTCTCCCTCCGCGTTCTGCACGGCCAGCCGGCGCAGTTCCAACGCGGTCGCGGTGCCGGCCGGCTTTCCCAGTGCGGAAGCGACCAGGACCTCGGACAGCAGCATCCGTAGTCGGTCCCGGGAAGTGGTGTCCCGGGCGCCGATCGGACCGAGCTCGCCGCGGAAGTGTGCACCGCGGCCCTTACCCTGCCCGTAGCCTTGTTGCCAATCGGGCCTCATGATCGACATCTGCGCCGGAGTTCCTTTCCCTGTTGTTCATCTGGCTGTCTCCGATCGGTCACAGCCGTCGTTACGATCCGAGCATCATGAGCACCGCTGCGGAGTACTTCGAACGCGCACGGGCAGCGGCCGCCGCGGATTCCTGGTCCGCAGCGGCCGATGCGTATGTGGCCGGGTTGCGGCTTGATCCTGACGCCGCACCACGTTGGCACTACGGCCTCGGCCATGCCCTTGATCAACTTCAGGACCTGCCCGGCGCCGAGATCGCTTACAGCGAAGCGATCCGACGCCGACGCAACGTGCCGGCCTGGTGGCATTTCAAGCTTGCGGTGGTGCAGGCGCGGCTGCAGCACTGGCAGGAAGCGGCGGTCGCCTACGAGACAGCGATCAAGGGCCGCGGTAGCCGACTCACCCCCGGATGGTGTTACCGGCTCGGGCTGGCGTACGAGAAACTGGGCCGCTGGGACGATGCGCTGGCCAGCTATCGACGCGGTCTGGCACTCGATCCGAACGCCGGTGCAGCCGAGTGGCGGATGCTGGAGCGTGAGGCCCGTGAATTCCCCGGCCGCCGTACCCTGTTGCGGTTCGTGGCCGCCCACCTGGACGAGTTGCGGGCCGGAGCCGGTCAACCGCTGGAGCTGGGCGAGGACCGTACCGAGAAGATCTATTACTACTGGGCGCAGGGGATCGGGGCGGCACCGCCGATGGTCCGGCTGTGCCATCGACAATTGATGCGGCACGCGAGCATCCCGGTGCTGGTGCTGGACGAGCCGGCGATGTCGTCCATGATCGAACTGCCCGACGACATCGAGGCGCGTGGCATCGCACCGACCCATCGGACCGACCTGCTGCGGCTGGAACTGTTGGCCCGGCACGGCGGCACCTGGCTGGACGCCACCTGCCTGGTGGTCGAGGACCCGGCCCTCGCGCTGCGGACGCTGCGACAACCGTCCGGCTACTTCGCCTTCGCCAAGAGGCGATCGACGGTGGCCAGCTGGCTGATGTCCAGCAGCCCGGATCATTACCTGGTGCGGATGCTGCGGGAAGCCCTGCACTGCTACTGGCGCAACCATGATCAACTCAGCCACTACTACGTGTTGCACTACTTGTTCGAGGCGTTGACCGAGCTCGACGAACCGTTTGCGGACGCCTGGGCGAGGACGCCACGGTTGCGCTTCGACCCGCCCTTCCAACTCCGCTGGAATCTGCTCGAGCCGTACCGCGAGCAGGACTTCGAGCGGATGCTGGCCGGGTCGTTCGTGCACAAGCTGACCTACAAGTACGAGCCCGAGCAGGCCGGCCCGGACACCGTGGCCGGGCACCTGCTGCAAACCTTCTGAACGGCAGCCGGCCGGCTCAGGCCGGGCCGGCACCGGCAGCAACCTTCGTGTCGTCCTCGGTGCCCTCAACCGCCTGAATCAGCTCGGGGTAGTCCGCTTCGAAGCGTGCGGTGTACTCGTCGTACAGCAACTGATCGACGCCGTTCGCCTCCCTCAGCCGACTCTCCACCGAACCGGCATCGGGGTCGCCGGGCTGGCCGGAACGGCCCCGATGCGAGATGGCATGCGCGACCGGGACGCCGACCGCCGCCGTACAGGCCAGATGACCTGCCGCCAGATGGGCCATCGTGGCGACGACCGAGAAGTTCTGATCAAGAGTCTCCCGGGCCAGCCGCAGCAGCCGCTCCTCGCTGAACTGACGGGTCGCCTGCAGGAAGTACATGTCCTCCTCGTAACTGATCATGGTGTACGCGGCCGAGGTCCGGTAGCGCTGCCGGTAGAGCGGTGCGATCTCGGGATGGGTGGTGATGATCATCCGCGCCAGCATGTTCGTCAGCCCCGAGGTCATGGTGTACTCGGCATGCTCGGTGAAGCTCTCCGAGCCGACATCCCGGGTCGAAATGATCTTGTCCCGGGCCGCCCGCTTGTAGAGGCCGGAGCGGATCTGGGAGACCGGATCGCGGTGCACG
>DATCVL010000014.1:0-2554 GCA_036566865.1 Microlunatus sp. | reverse complement strand
AGCGCGAACACCGCCGAGTCCGAGGCGATGATCAGGTCGCAGGAGAGTGCCAGCTCGCAGCCGCCGCCGAGCGCAAACCCTTCCACTGCAGCGATCGTCGGCATCGGCAGCTCCAACACCGCGTTGTAGGCCCGGCGAGAGCTCGGCCGCTGCGCGGCAAGATCATCATTGTTCAGCCGGCTCCGTTCCTTCAGATCGGCACCGACACTGAAGGCCTTGGCCAGGGCGGAGGACAAGATCACCACCCGGACGCGATCATCCTCGGCGAGCTCGGCACAGGCGCTCGCGATCGCCGCCGCCTGGCGGGTGTCGACCGCGTTCAAGACATCCGGCCGGTTCATCACGATCTCGGCGACATGATCGGCCGGCCGCTCGATCATGATCGTTTCCGGCTCACGGGGAGGGGCGCCCATGGATCTCCTCGAACAACAACTCACTCATGATCCGGTGGACCTGTTCGACCTCGGGGATGTCGTGAAGCACGATCAGCCCGTCCTCGGCAGCGGTCTGGATGTTCAGCGTCCCGCAACCGAAGACCCGGTCGGACAGGCTGCGGTCGTAGCTGACGTCGTTCACCCGGATCAGCGGCAGGTCCTTGCCGGTCTTGCTGAGGATCCCCGATCGGGTGATCAGGCGCCGATTGGTCACCGTGTAGGTCGTCGTCCGCCAGCGCAGGAAGGGCAGCAGACACCACCAGATCGCCAGCACCACACCGAGCACGACCACCACGTACTGACCGACCGGGGACACCTGCTCGGGAATCACCGCAGTGCCCATCCCGACGCCGGCGCCGAGCGCGATCAGCAGAATCGCCGGCAACACCATCGCCTTGGCGTGGGTCCGGACTTGGATCTCGACCCGCTCGCCCTCGCCGAGCAGTCTCCGTGGCAGGCCCATGGCAGCCAACGTACCGCCCGACCGGAGCGTCAGGATCACCGAAGATCGGGACCACCGAAGATCCGGATCAGCGAAGATGTACGATGTCGCCGGCGCCGAAGGTCTGACGCCCGGTCGCGGTCAGCACCACCAGCCGCCCGTCGTCGTCGATCGCCTCCGCCCGGCCAACCACGTCGCGGTCACCGAGCACCACCTTGACCTGGCGGCCGATGGTCGTGCACCGAGCGACGTACGAGGTCGCCAGGGCCGCCGCGTCGAAGTCGCCCTGCCACTGCCGATAGAGCAGCTCGAAGGCCCGCAACAGCGTGGTCGCGATGGTCGTCTTGTTCCGCGTGCTGGCACCGAGCAGGGCCAGTGAGGTCGCCCAGGGCACCGGCAACTGCTCCTCGGTCAGATCGGTGTTGATGCCGACGCCGATCACGCAGCCCGGGCCGTCCGGCGTCTCCACCCGCTCGGCCAGGATGCCGCAGAGCTTGCGGTCGCCGACCATCACGTCGTTGGGCCATTTCAAGCTCGCTGCGACTCCGGTCGCCCGGCGCAGTGCCTCGGCCGTGGCCATCCCGCAGATCAGTGGCAGCCAGGTCCAGCGATGTGCGTCGTCGACTCCGGGGAGCACCAGCATCGAGGTCGCCAGGCTGCTCCCGCGCGGTGCGACCCAGGTCCGGTCCAGCCGGCCGCGGCCACGCGATTGGTAGCCGGTCAACAACGCCGTACCGTCGCCCGCGGCACCCGAACGAGCCCAGTCGGCCAGGTCGGCATTGGTGGATCCGGTCTCGTCCACCACCTCGATCCGGCGCCACAGCCCGCCGGGCAAGATCAACAGTTCGCGGAGCCGGTGCTCATCGATCGGATCGGTGTCATACATCAGATGCACGACCCTAGTCGACCGCGGCCGGAGCGCCGGTGGCCGCATCGGGGCGACGACGAAGCCATTAGGGTCAAACCCATGCCGTACGCTCCGGACTCCGCCGACAGGCACAGCACAGCAGGCAAACTCGCCGACCTCTCCCGGCGACTCGACGAGGCCGTGCATGCCGGGACCACGGCCGCCGTGGAGAAGCAGCACGCGCGCGGCAAGCAGACCGCGCGGGAGCGGATCGCGATGCTGCTGGACGAGGGCTCCTTCATCGAATTGGACGAATTCGCCCGGCATCGCTCCACCTCGTTCGGGATGGAGCAGCGGCGACCGTACGGCGACGGCGTGATCACCGGCTTCGGCACCATCGAGGGTCGCCAGGTGTGTGTGTTCTCCCAGGACTTCACCGTCTTCGGCGGCTCCCTCGGCCAGGTCTTCGGCGAGAAGATCGCCAAGGTGATGGACTTCGCGCTGAAGACCGGATGTCCGCTGATCGGCATCAACGACTCCGGTGGCGCGCGGATCCAGGAGGGTGTGGTCTCCCTCGGCTTGTACGGCGAGATCTTCCGCCGCAACACCCACGCCTCCGGAGTGATCCCGCAGATCTCGTTGATCATGGGCCCCTGTGCCGGTGGCGCGGTCTACTCCCCCGCGATCACCGACTTCACGATCATGGTCGACCAGACCAGCCATATGTTCATCACCGGCCCGGACGTCATCAAGACGGTCACCGGCGAGGACGTCGGCTTCGAGGAACTGGGCGGCGGCCGCACCCACAACACGAAGTCCGGCAACGCCCAC
>DATCVL010000013.1:0-7413 GCA_036566865.1 Microlunatus sp. | reverse complement strand
CACGGCCCGGCCGGCAACCGCCGGCGGCACGTCGGTGGAGACGATGTGGTTCTCGATCCCGTCCAGCAGGTCGAACCACCACAGCGACATCCGGGTCAGGATCTCGCCCTTGTCCGGGATCGCCGGCTCCAGCACGAAGTCGAAGGCGGAGATCTTGTCGCTGGCGACCATCAACAGCCGGTCGTCACCCATCGCGTACAGCTCACGGATCTTGCCGGCGTGGATCAGCGGCAGATCGAGATCGGTCTCATACATCACGTCGCACCCTATTGGATGCGCTCCCGATCCGGATCTCGCAGGGCGCTGCTAGTCGATGTCTCGGCGCAGCACGAGCAGATAGCCGATCACAGCCGGCACCACCGCCCAGCCGACCAGGACGGCGAATGCGCTGAGCGCCGGCCAGCCGTCGGCCGTGGTCATCCCCCCGATCAGGTTGCCGGCGTTGGTGCCGATCAGTGCATTGGTTGCGTTGGTCGGCATCAGGTTGCTGAGTGCGGTCCACTCCTGAAGGCTGAACACCATGGCCAGGATCGGCTCCACGATGTAGGCGAAGGAGACCGCGACCACGATCGAAACGATCATGTTCTTGATCAAGATGCCCAGTCCGTAGCCGATCATGGCCCACAGTCCGACTGTGACGATGTTCATCAGCAGGGCCCGCCAGGTCGCCGCGCTGCCGAGCAGCAGCGATCCGTCGTTGGCCAGCACGAAGATGATCGTGATCAAGAAACCCAATACCGTCGATGCCAGTCCCAGCGCCAGCCCGAACGCCAACGTGATCACGCCCTTGCCGAGCGCGACATCGGTACGCCGGGGCACCGCCAGATAGCTGGTGGCCAGGGTCTTGTGTCGGTACTCGGCCCCCATCGCCATCGCGCCGGCGATGATCGCGATGATCCGGGTGAACTGGTTGCCGCCGGTGTAGATCATGGTGACCGCATCGGTCTGGCGGAACGCGTCACCGCCGGTCTCGGCGCCGGTCATCACGATCGCACCGAACAGGGCCGCCCCGGCCGCGCCGGCGGCAGCACTGATGATCACCAGGATGATCCACATCCTGGTCGTCAGCAGCTTACGGAGCTCACCGGCCAGGACGGACCCGAAGCCGAGTCTCGCACCGGTGCCGATCCGAGGGGTCGCCGTCGTGGTGCTCATGCCTCTCCTCCCAGCAGGGCAAAGAATTCCGCCTCCAGGTCGACCTGCAGGTCGGCCAGTTCGAGCACCGGCACACCGGCCGTGAACAGGGCCTGACCCAGGCCGGCAAGATCAGCTCCCTCGACCCGCAGGTAGGTGCCCGACCGGTCCTCGGCGGACCGCCAGGTCAACCCGAGCCCGTCCAGCACCGGGCCGGCGACGGCCAGGTCGGGCACTCGCAGCCGGATCGCTGCCCGTTCGGTGGACAGTTCACGCATCGGCGCCTGCCGGATCAGCTTGCCGTTGTTGATCACCACCACGTCGTCGACCGTCGCCTCGACCTCGTTCAGGATGTGCGAGGACATCAACACCACCCGGCCCGGCGCGGCAAACGCGCGCAGGAAACCGCGCAGCCACCGGATGCCCTCCGGGTCCAGCCCGTTGGCCGGCTCGTCCAAGATCAAATAGTCCGGATCACCGAGCAGAGCCCCGGCCAGCGCGAGCCGTTGCCGCATGCCGAGTGAGTAGCCGCCGACGCGTCGATCGGCCGCGTCGGTGAGCGCGACCAGATCGAGCAGCTGGTCGATCCGCTCGCTGCTGGCCCCTGCCGTCGGCGCCAGCACCCTCAGGTGATCGCGGCCGCTGCGCCCCGGATGAAAGGCCGGTTCGAGCACCGCCCCGACCGTTCGCTGCGGCTGGGCCAGTTCGGCGTACCCGAGTCCACCGAAGGTCGCCGATCCGGCGGTCGGGGAGACCAGTCCGAGCAGGATCCGCAGCGTGGTCGACTTGCCGGCACCATTCGGACCGAGGAAGCCGGTGATCCGCCCGGGCTCGACGGTGAACGCGAGTCGGTCCACGGCCTGCACTCGGCCGAACACCTTGACCAAGCCGTCGATCATGATCGGCGCCACGGCTGCAGAGCCGCCGCCGGCGGCCGTCGTAGGTGGCCGGGAGTCGGCCCGCGAACCGGCCGCAACTCCGGCCGCCCGACGACCACCGGGCGAGGACGATGAACGCGCCGACCGGTTGCGCTGATCGGCGTCGGCGTCCAGCCCACGCCGCCCCGGTGAGCGTGGTCCTTCGGGACGGTCGGAAACTCCGCCGGCCCGCCGCGGTCGCGCGGCGGCCGCGGGCTCTGATTCAGTCATCGGATTCCTCGACGATGGGAGACATGCTCGGTAGAACTTAAGACATTGCAGAGGTCACCCTAGGCAACAAGCCGCGGGCGCCGGCCTCCGCCCCGGCCTCCGGGTCTGCCCGATCCCATCCCTGAGACGCCCCCGGCGGCACCGTGGAACCGGTCGCCACGACCCGTCGGATGGGGCAGAGTGGTGGACGTCGCCGATGCACTTTCGGCAGCCAAACCTCACCAAACCAGGAGTAAGGAATCCCATGTCCACCCTCGCCCGCCCTCGGAACGACCGCATGATCGCCGGTGTCTGCTCAGCTTTGGGCCGACGGTTCGGGATCTCCGCCAATGTCGTCCGACTGATCTTCGTGATCAGCTGCCTGTTGCCCGGTCCCCAGTTCCTGATCTACATCCTCGGCTGGGCCCTCATCCCGAACGAGCGCTGACCGACAGACTCCCCCGCCACCCCCGAACGCTCCCGCACCCCACAGGTGCGGGAGCGTTTCCGTGCGCACGGACGCGACCGACGGTCCGGGGTCAGCTGGTGTGCGGCTCGGCCCGGGACTCGGCATTCAGCGGTGATAGAGGGTGCGGACGATGTCCTCGATCGCCGGCTCGGAAAGAGTCAGGTCGACGACCTCGGCGGTCGAGGTCACCTCGGCCAGCACCTTGGCGGCGGTGGTCTCGTCCGGGGCAAAGGAGAATTGCTGTCGGGCACCGTTGAGCTCACTGCCGACGTTGACCGCGCTCGGCACCTCGATCGGCGCCTGTGGCTCGGCCAGGTCGACCACCAGCACACGTTGCATCGCGACCCGGCGGGCCAGCCCGTCCAGCGTGCCGTCGTAGGCGAGCCGTCCATGATCAACAACCAACACCCGCTCACAGAGCCGTTCGATGTCGCTCATGTCATGGGTGGTCAGCAGCAGCGTTGTGCCACGCTCGGCCCGTTCGGCAATCAGGAACTGCCGCAGCCTCTCCTTGCTGATCATGTCCAGACCGATGGTCGGCTCATCCAAGATCAACAACCGCGGCCGGTGCACCAGGGAGGCCGCCACCTCACCACGCATCCGCTCCCCCAGGGAAAGCTGCCGTACCGGGGTGTTGAGGAACGGCGCCAGCTCCAGTCCCTCGATCAGCTCGTCGATCCGGGGCTTCGCCGCCTCCGCACCGATCCGGTGCACGGCAGCCAGGATCGTGAACGACTCACCCAGCGGCAGGTCCCACCACAGCTGGCTGCGCTGGCCGAAGACGACGCCGATCTCCCGGGCCAGGATCCGGCGCTGCGGCACCGGGTCGAAGCCGCACGTCCGCACCCGGCCGGAGCTCGGCACCAGGATGCCGGTGAGCATCTTGATCGTGGTCGACTTCCCGGCACCGTTGGCGCCGATGTAGCCGCAGGCCTCGCCGACGTTGATCGAAGCGGTGATGCCGTCGACGGCATGCACGATCCGCTTCTCCCGCAGCACCCGCCCGGCCTTGCCGCGTACCACGAAGGAACGCCGCAGCTCCTCCAGCTGGATGATCGGCTCGGTCTGTCGCAATTCGGTTCGGTCCATGATCAACCTCCGGCTCCGGTGTAGTGACGAACGCCCAGCCGCCAGATCAGATAGGCCAGCAACCAGCTCCAGACCGCGAACAGTGGAGCCAGCCACCCCAGCCAGGCGGGCAGCAGCGGCGGACCGTCCAGTCCCAAGATCAACAAGCAGGGCAGGTACGCGGTCACGGTGGCCGGGAAGACGAATGTGAACAGCACCCGCAACGGTGCCAGCAACACGCTGCCCGGTAGATGACCGGCGTAGGAACCCCCGTACACAAAGGAATTGGTGAACTCCGAGCCGTCGATGATCCAGAACTGGATGCCACCGGCGAGAACGAACAAGGCACCGTAGATCGCGGCACCGTAGATCGGGGTCGTGATCAACAGGTACATCGTCTGCGGGTCGAGATCCAGGTCCAACCAGAACACCATCGCGACCGCGACCAGCAGTCCGAGCAGCGCCCGTCCGACTCGGCGGAGTTGGAAGTCCGAGGTGATCATCTGCGCCAGCACCGGCATCGGCCGGACCAGGAACGCCTCCAGCTTGCCTTCCCTGATGTAGCGCGGGATCTGGTCGGTCTGGCCGAAGATCAGATCCGCGATGCTGAAGCCGAGGTTCGCCAGCCCGAAGACCAAGGCGGCCTGGCCGAAGGTCATGCCGCCCAACGTCGGCGTGTTGGTCAGCAGGACGTAGATCTCGACGAACTCCAGCCCGCCGGTGAAGAAGGAGTTCACCGCGTTGATCCAGAAGCTGGAGCGGTAGCTCATCTGGGCGCGGATCCGGGAGCGGAGCACCGTCCCGTACGCCTGACGGGTGGAGAGCTTCGCCGACGTGGGAACCGATCGCAACTCAGCCACCCTGCACCACCAATCGGGACGAGGCACGCCACAACATCAGTCGCGTGATCACCACCAGCACGGCCACCCAGATCAGCTGCACCCCGATCACCAGCAGCGCCTCGGTGCCGATCACCCGGCCCGAGATCACGTCGATCGGGCTCTGGAACATGGACGGAAACGGCGACGCGTGCGCGATCGACTGCAGCCATCCGGGGAAGATGTGCACGGGTACGTAGAAGCCGCTGAGCAGCGACATCAGCAGCAGATAGAGGTTGGCGTAGCCCTGGACATCCAGCGTCCAGAAGCTGATCAAGTTGACCCCGTAGCGGAGCAGGAAGCTGATCGACACCGCGCAGGCGAGACTGAAGAGCCCGAGCGGAGCCGCCGTCCAGGAGTCCGGCAGGGCGAGCCCGGTGGTCAGCGCACCGATGATCAGCGGGAGCAGGCCGCGCGCCGGCAGCATCAACGCCGCCCGGCCGAAATCCCTTGCCCAGTAGGAAATCTGCAGGTCCAACGGTCGGCAGAGATCGATTGCGATCTCGCCCGTACGGACCCGCTCGGACACCTCGTGCTGACTCATCAGGCCGATCCCGGCCAGCAGCCCTTGACCGAGCCAGACGTAGGTGGATGCCTCGGCTGGGTCGTAACCGGCGATGCTGCCGCCGGCTCCGATCAGCGCTGCGTAGAAGACGCCGAATCGGATGAAGCCGAAGATGCTGTTGGTGAAGATCCCTGCGGCCAGAGCCAGCCGGTAGGTGCTCTGCCGCCTGAACTCTGCCGAAGCAAGAAGGAGGTAGCGGCGCACAAACGCAGGAACTTACGACGCGCGCCACGGCCCGTCAACGGGTTTAGGCGTGTCGTGATCTTTCCGGGCGTGTCCCGATCTTCCGGGCGTGCCTGGATCTTTCCGGGGGTGTGGGTCGGATCTCGATGTCGGGCCCACGCAGCCGTCACAGCGCGCTGTCACCCGGTTGGCGCGCCGACAACTTGCGGGCGAAGATCAGGCTGTCGCCGTAGACCGGATCGGGGTCGACCTCGGTTCTGACGAAACCCAGTTTCTGCAGGACCCGGCGGGATGCGTGGTTCCAGTCCCGGACGCTCGCCCACACGCTCGGGTAGCCACTGGCTGCCGCCCAGGTCAGCAGAGCCCGGGTTGCCTCCGTCGCGTACCCCACTCCGTGGGCATGCTGCAGCAGCTCGTAGACGAGTTCAAGATCATCTTCGGCGTACTTCCCTCGTTCGATCAACCCGCAATAGCCGATCACGTCGGCTTCTGCTCGGCGCTGGACGGCGACGTACCCCGGCGTGCACGCCTCTTCCTCGGCCCGGATGGACGCGGCGATGTCATCGACGGTCGGCCGACCGGCCGAATCGATGCGCCGATGGGGCGGCACTCGTGGGTCGCGCTCGGACCACAACTGCCGATAGATCGCTGCTTCCGCGACGTCACGGTTGCGCAGGATCAGCCGATCCGTCTCCAGCCGGCTCAACGCTCGGGGCGAATGCACCAGCACAGCCTGGCAGACCGTACGACCCTGGCGGTCAGAGGATCTCGCCCGGGCTGTAGCCGGCGGCCTGGGGATGCGCGTTGGCGATGGTCTCGACCTCGGCGACCAAGGTACGGATCTGGCTGAGCGCGGTGCCCGCGAGCTCCAGCGGGTACGCCAGCACGGTGTCAAGTTCCTGACGATTCAGGCCGAGCCGAGGATCGGCGGCGAAGCGGTCGAGCAGGTCGTTCTCCCGCTTGCCGGTCTCCCGCATTTCCAGCGCGACGGCGACCGCGTGTTCCTTGATCGCCTCGTGCGCGGTCTCCCGGCCGATGCCGTTGCGGACGGCGGCCATCAGCACCTTGGTGGTGGTCAGGAACGGCAGATAGCGCTCCAGCTCGGTCTCGATCACGGCCGGGAACGGGCCGAAGTCGCCGAGCACGGACAGGAAGGTCTCGAACAACCCGTCCAGGGCGAAGAAGGAGTCCGGCAGCGCAACCCGACGGACCACCGAGTCGGACACGTCGCCCTCGTTCCACTGATCACCGGCCAGCTCGCCGATCATCGAGACGTAACCGCGGATCACCACCGACAGTCCGTTCACCCGTTCGCAGGAGCGGGTGTTCATCTTGTGTGGCATCGCCGAGGAGCCGACCTGACCGGGACGAAAGCCCTCGGTGACCAGCTCGTTGCCGGCCATCAGCCGGATGCTGGTGGCGACGTTGGACGGCGCGGCGGCGACCTGGGCCAGCGCGCTGACCACGTCATAGTCCAGCGAGCGCGGGTAGACCTGCCCGGTCGAGGTGAAGACCTCGCTGAAGCCGAGGTGCTCGGCGATCCGCCGTTCCAACTCGGCCACCTTGGCCTCGTCGCCGTTCAGCAGGTCGAGCATGTCCTGGCTGGTGCCGACCGGACCCTTGATGCCGCGCAACGGGTAGCGGTTGATCAACTCGGCGACCCGGGCGTAGCTGACCAGCAGCTCGTCCGCGGCGGTGGCGAATCGCTTGCCCAGAGTGGTGACCTGGGCGGCCACGTTGTGCGAGCGACCGGCCATCGCCAGCGACCCGTGCTCGGCGGCCAGCCCGGTCAGCCGGACCAGCGCGGCCACGATCCTGTCGCGGATGATCCGCAGCCCGGAGACGATCTGCAACTGCTCGACATTCTCGGTCAGGTCGCGGCTGGTCATCCCCTTGTGGATGTGCTCGAACCCGGCCAGCGCGTTGAATTCCTCGATCCGCGCCTTCACGTCATGCCGGGTGACGCGTTCGCGGGCGGCGATGCTGGCC
>DATCVL010000012.1:0-4979 GCA_036566865.1 Microlunatus sp. | reverse complement strand
GGTTGCCGTCCATGATCAAACCGAGATGGTGCGGCAGTCCGGACCGACGCTGGATTGTGCGCCGCAGCCGCCAGGTGTAGGCACGTTCGAGCGGTGAGCGAAGGACGTCGGGCACGCTCTTCATCCTGACAGAACGCCTCCCCGAGTCGCCGAGCGACGAGTCAGAGTGCGGCGACCTCGTCCGCGGTGAGTCCGATGGAAAGCAGGTACTGCTCGACTCCGCCGTACTGCGATTCGACGTGCTCGATCACCGTCGTCATCACCTCGGGCACCACCCGCTGCGCGATCCGCGTTGCCTCCGGATCCTCGCTGGCAGCAAGCGACGCCGCGAACTGCTCGGCCAGCGCCTCTCGGGTGGCCGCGTAGTCGGCGCCGATCAGATCAAGTTCAGCACCCCACAGCCGGGCCAGCAGGGCACTGACGACACCGGTCCGGTCCTTGCCCGCCGAGCAGCAGACGAGCGCATCGCCATCGACCTCGGCAAGGGTTCGGAAGACGATCACGATGCCGGCCCGGTGCCGTTCCAACCAGTCGATGTACTGCTCCTCGAGCTGGATCGCCTCGTCGGCGGACTCGATCGCCGAGGACGGGTCGAACAGCGGCACCCGTCGATATTGCGGCAGATCGGCCAACGGATGCGGTACTCGCTCGACCTCGTCATCGCGCCGCAGGTCGAGCACCGCAGCAAGATCAACCGGGTACGCCGACGGGTCGACCGCTTCGGTGTTGGACCGATGGATCCTGCGTCGCCGGCCGTCCTGGAACGAGGCGCCGCCGACCTCGCGCAGGTTGGCCAGGGTGGATGCTGTCGTCGTTGAAGGTGTCGTCACGCCACCAACCCTGCCATCGATGGGTGTGCCATCGATGTCGCCCCGATTGATGTCGCCCCGATCAATGTGGGCCGACCAGATGGTAGGCAGGCTTGGAGAGTTCCGGGACGACCAGGATCCTCGGATCGCCGCCGACCCGCCCAGTGGCTGCGACCAGGGCGGCCTCGACACTGTCGATCGCAACGGCGCCCATTCCGTGCGCGTAGTCCGGATCCCGAGCACCGGCGATGAAGATCATCGAGCTGTTGATCTTGGCCAGACCACCCATGTATGCCATCGAGAAGGCATGGAAGGGGTGGTAGGCGCCGCGGTCGCGATAGGCTTCGATCCAATCGGCACGGGTCGAATACTCGTCCTCGAACCGGGTCAGTTCCTGGGCCGAGCCGACCTGCTGCAGAGCGTCGTAGACCGCAACCGTGGCAGGGAATTCCGCCTCGTTGAACCAGCCGTCGCAGACCGACGCCGCGATGACCACAGGGTCGGTCCGGAGTGCGGGCTTGGCCCGGGTGATCGAGGCACCGATGGCCTGCATCATCAGGATCGGATTGGACCCCATGCCCTTGCCGTAGTGGAAGTTCCGCGGCATCCCGATGATCAACACGTCGGCCGGCGGACCGTCCAGAGCCACCTCGGTCCGCTGCCGGGCCAGCGGCCAGGTCGCCTGCTCCACGTCACTGATCGCACCGGCCGCCACCTGCAGCTGCCGGGATTGGCCGTCCAGGACGGCGTCGACGGTGAAGAACGGCTTGGGCAGCGCGGACTCCATGGTCCGGCCGATCGCGGTCAGTTGATCACGGAAGTGGCTGTGCGTCGAAGCCGGTACGAAGTCGTGCCGCTGCATGGTGCCGGGGGAATGGTGAGCCCGGATCGAGCGCCAGGTGGTCAGCCCGGTGGCCGGCATCTTGTAGCCGCCGCTGAAACCCCCGTACGGATTGCCCGCGGTGTGGCCGAGCATGATCGCCAGGTCGGCCTCGGCCAGCCGGCGGTTGACCTGCACCGGGTCGCCGTGCCGGGACCGGCCGAGATCGACGATGCCGTCCGGATCCTCGGCGTCGTGATTGATGATCTTGTCCGGATCGACGCGGGACAGGGTCTGCTCGCCGAGCAGCGCGGCGAACTCATCCTGGCTGTTCTTGCGATGCAGGCCGATCGCGCACACCAGGGTGACGTCGCGACTGTGCACGCCGGCACGTTCCAGTTCGTCCAGGATCAACGGAATCGCCACCCGCCGATGCGCGGTCTGCTGTACGCCGCCCTTGACCCGGTCGGGAAAGGCGATGGTGATCTTGTCACCGGGTCGGGCGAGTTGATCAAGCGGCGGCATCCCCAGCGGCGCGCGGATCGCATCCCGGGTCGCGCCGACCGGGTCGGCCAGCGGATCCGGCTCGCGGTGCGCGGATCCTGATCGGAGCACGATGGCGGTGTCGGGAAGCTCGACGGTCATTCCGTCGTCGCCGTAATCCAGACCGAGCCGGGTCATCGATCGCCCTTCCGTTGATCTTGGTCGGTCGCGGTCTGCTCGACGGCGTTCTCCTCCACGTCGGCCCGCAGTGGATCCCACTTGATCAACAACACCGCGATCAGTCCGACCGCGGGGATCACGGTCAGCCAGCCCATGGTGCCGGCCAAGCCGAGGGAGGCCAGCAGCAGCGGGAAGATGTAGAAGCCGAGGATGCTACCCACCCGGGACATGCTCTCTGCCCAGCCGGTGCCGGTGCCGCGCAGTCGAGTGGGGTAGGAGAGGGCAGCCATGGTCTTGCCCTGCGGGCCCGGGCCGAAGGACTGGCCGAACACGAACAGCGCCACCAGCCCGGTGGACAGCCAGACGCTGATCGAGTCGCTGCCGATGGCCAGGCCCAGGGTGCAGATGATGATCAACACGTACCCGATCGCGGCCAGCCGGCGCATCCCCAATCGGGCGGTGACCAGGGACTGCAGGATGCCGCCGATGATGCCGAAGATGTTGATCACCAGAGTGGCCAGGATGCTGGCGACGAGATCTTCTCCGAACAGCACCGCGGCGATCGTCGGGATGTAGAACCCGACCGCGAAGTACTGCGCTGCCTGGGTGCCGGAGATGATCGAAGCCAACGCGGTCCGGACCCGATACTTCGGCGTGAACAGCTCCCGCAGTCGGCTCAGCGGTGACTCCGCGGCGGTGGTCACCGCGGGCGCCGTTTCGTCCACCGTGACGGTGACCTGGTAGCTGTTCTGGAGGATCTTGGCGGCCTCGTGCAGGCCGAGGTTCTGGGCCGCCCACATCGGACTCTCGTCGGTGTACTTCAACCGCAGCAGCAGCACGATCAGCGCCGGTACGGCGCCCAGGCCGACCATCCACCGCCACAGGTTGTCGCCGGCACCGGCCAGGAAGATCGGTAGCGCGATGATCGCTGCGGAGACGACGGCGAAGTACCACATCGCCTGCCAGAAGTTGACGTAGCCGCCCTTGCGTCGCCGGTCGGTGAATTCGGCCACGAAGCTGAACGATGCGGGCATGTCGATGCCGACGCCCATGCCGAGGAAGAATCGGCAGACCACCAGGAACCCGTAGTTCGGTGACAGCGCGGCGGCGATCGCGGCCACCACGAACAAGATCAAGTCGATCACGAAGATCTTGTAGCGACCGACCCGATCCACCAACGGGCCACCGATCAACGCACCGACCAGGGCACCGAAGGCCATCACCGAGGTCAGCAGCCCGACCTGGACCGCGGACAGCTCCCACTGCTTGGTCAGACTTCCGATGCCCAGTCCCAGACTGGTGAAGTCGTACGCGTCGACGAAGATGCCGCCGAGCGCGATCAGCGCCAACAGCCGGGTCCGGCTGGTCCCGGTCGGATGATCATTGACGTAGTCGATGATGTCGCGTGGGGTGCGGACGATAATTGCTGCGCTCGGACTGGTCGTCATGTCAGCTTCCTGTGTCCTTGGGCGGCTGTGTCCGGTAGACCTCCACCACCGCTGATGTGTCGAGTACGCCGAGCTCGTCCTCCAGCGCCCGGTCGATGATCCTGCGTACGGTTTCGGCCACCGGATGCGGCCGGTCAAGCCCTTCGGCGAGTTCGACGCCCAGCCGGATGTCCTTGGCCAGCAGAGTGATCGAGAAGGTCGGATCCTGATAACGGTGCTCGGCCATCCGTGGTGCGATCTCCCGGAACAGCGGTGACACGGTGGCCGCACCGGAATCGGAAATGATCTTGCTGAATCGCTCGGCGTCGACCCCGGCCTGCTCTGCCAGCGCCACCACCTCGGCGGTCACGGTGTTGATCGCCCCGAACATCAGGTTGTTGCAGATCTTCACCGTCGCGCCGGCTCCGGCGGGGCCGACATGCTCGACCGCTCGAGCGATGGTGCCGACCGCGACCTCGCGCAGGATGCTGACCTGATCGGACGAACCACCGCAGGGCAACGTCCAGTGGCCGCAGCGGTCCGGTCGTCCGAGGATCGGCGCATCCACATAGCCGACGTTGCGATGGGCGAGTCCGGACGCCAGATCCCGGGCGGTGCCGGGGTCGATCGTCGACAGATCGAAGATGATCTTGTCCTGCAGCACCGGTTCAAGATCATCGATCACCGACCGGACGACCGCCGGTGTCGGCAACGACAGGAAGATCAACTGGGCTTGGGAAACGGCGTCGAGCACAGAGTCCGCGGCCTGCACGCCGGCCGCCTCCGCGGTCGCCCGAGCGGCCGGTGCCGGATCGAATCCGTGCACCCGCCGGCTCGTCGCCAACGCAGCCGCTGCCCGGCCACCCATCGCGCCGAGGCCGATCACGGCCAGGTCAGACGTCGTCGACTGCACCCTGGTACTTGTACCCGATACCCAGCGCGCCTCTCGGGATTTACACGCGCAAGCCGGGCCGGTCGGTGCTCTGAGGTTCTTCCGGTCGAGCCAGCTGGCGGGCATAGAACCTGGCCGAGTCCTCGGTCTCGAACCACGGCACCTGGAAATGACTTCCGACCGTGGCGTGGAGGGTCTTGTCCGCCGACCCGAAGGCATCGAAGAGGTCGAGCTCGGCCTGCCGATCCAACTCCGGATCCTGCCAAGGAAGCAGGTACTGGATCGGGATAGTGATCGTGCTGGCCGCATCGACCAGTGAGTCGTAGACCAGGACACCGCCGAAGACGGCCGCGCCGATGCGTGGTTCG
>DATCVL010000011.1:0-1935 GCA_036566865.1 Microlunatus sp. | reverse complement strand
GGCGCAGCGGTTCGTGGCCGAGATCGACGCAGCAGCGGTGCTGGTGAACGCGTCCAGTCGCTTCGTCGACGGGGGAGAGTTCGGCTTCGGCGCGGAGATCGGCATCTCCACCCAGAAGCTGCACGCGCGTGGCCCGATGGCGTTGCCCGAGATGACCAGCACCAAGTACGTGGTCACCGGGTCCGGTCAGATCCGCTGACCGGCAACGGTCCGGTAGGCTGCCGCCATGATGCTCGGCTCGGCCCTGGTGACTCCCATCGCGCAACAGATCGCGGTCATGGAGACCGAATTGCCCGTTCCTCCGATCGTGTTCGGGATCATCGCCTTCGTCCTCCTGCTGGCGATGATGGGCATCGTGCTTTCGATCGGCAAGGGCCGGCCACACAGCTGAGCCCGTCGTCGCCCATCTGGCGACGGTGTTCTGAGTAGGAATGCACGAATCGACGTGACCGAACGCAGCGCCGGGCTGGCGCGAGACCCGCGCCGGCGGCAACGGCGCAGGTATCGCCTCGGAGTCATGGGCGGCACCTTCGACCCCATCCACCACGGGCACCTGGTGGCCGCCAGCGAGGTGGCCCGCCGGTTCGAACTGGACGAGGTGGTGTTCGTACCCACCGGTCGGCCCTGGCAGAAGGACCATCGCGAGGTCTCCGCACCGGAGGACCGTTACCTGATGACGGTGATCGCGACCGCGTCCAATCCGCGATTCACGGTCAGCCGGGTGGACATCGACCGGCCGGGCCCGACGTACACCGTGGACACGCTGCGGGATCTGCGCAGCGAACGCGGCGAGGACGTGGACTTCTTCTT
Organism: Microlunatus sp.; assembly: GCA_036566865.1. GTDB lineage: Bacteria > Actinomycetota > Actinomycetes > Propionibacteriales > Propionibacteriaceae > Microlunatus. Next base: position 1,125 of record DATCVL010000011.1, on the reverse strand, counting down.
CATCACCGGCGCCGACGCGCTCTCCCAGATCCTCACCTGGCGTGGTTTCGGAGAGCTCTTCGAGTTGGCCCACTTCGTCGGTGTGACCCGGCCCGGCCATGACCTGAACGAGCCACCGATCGGTCAGCTGCCGGAGGGCAGCCTGACGCTGATGGAGGTGCCGGCGCTGTCGATCTCGTCCACCGGCTGCCGCGATCGGGTCTCGGCCGGCGACCCGATCTGGTATCTGGTGCCGGACGGGATCGTCCAGTACATCGCCAAGCGCGGGCTGTACGGCGACGAGGAATCCGACGACTACCGGTCCGGGGAGGCCAGTCCGCTGCCGGCGAATCGCCTTCCCGACATCGACAAGTTCACCGAAGATGACCTGTACGACTGACGACCCGCGCAGGGTCCGTACGACGCTGTAGGTTCGTCTCCATCACCGAGTAACAGAGAGAAGTGAACATTCTGACCGCCACCGAACGCGCCATCGAATTGACCCAGGCGGCCGCTGCCGCGGCCTCGGACAAGCTGGGCACGGATATCGTCGCCTACGACGTGTCCGAGCAGTTGGCCATCACCGACGTGTTCCTGGTGGTCAGCGCGAGCAACGAACGCCAGGTCGGCGCCGTCGTCGACGGTATCGAGGAACGACTCCGTGATCTTGATGCCAAGCCGGTACGACGCGAGGGTGACCGAGAGCTCCGCTGGGTGCTGCTGGACTACCTCGACCTGGTCGTCCATGTGCAGCACAGCGAGGAACGCACCTTCTACGCACTGGAGCGGATCTGGCACGACTGCCCGCAGATCGAGCTGGACATCGTGCAGGGGCAGCGATGAGCGCGCAGCGGTTGATCATCTGGCGGCACGGCCGGACCCCGTGGAATGCAACCGGCCGCTATCAGGGGCAGGCCGACATCGGGCTTGATGATCTTGGTCGCCGGCAGGCCGATGCCGCGGCAAAGATGATCAAGGAACTGAAACCGACGGCGATCATCGCCAGCGATCTGTCCCGGGCTGCCGATACCGCCGCCGCACTGGCCCGGGAGACCGGCCTCGAGGTGAGTTTCGACCAACGGCTGCGGGAGATCCACGTCGGCAGCTGGGAGGGCCTGACCGTCGAGCAGGCGCATGAGATCGACG
>DATCVL010000010.1:0-4044 GCA_036566865.1 Microlunatus sp. | reverse complement strand
GTCTGGGTGCCGTTCCTGATGAGCATCGTTGCGTTGAGCATCGGCGGCGCCGCGATGGGTCAACTGTTCGCCGCCTGCCGGGACGAGTTGAGCCGCCACCCGACCGCCGCCGACACCCGGGTGCTGTCGGTGATCCGGATGGCGTACACCGCCGGGTTCGTGATCGGCCCGGTGCTGGGCGCATGGTTCGGCAGCCTGGTCGGCCTGCGGCCGGTGCTGCTCGCGACCGCGGGCTGCCTGCTGATGCAGATGGTGCCGTTGGGGCGTCAGCGGGTGCCGCGCTTCCGGCGGTCGGAGGAGGGCACCTCGGGTCGCCCGGCCGTCGCCGAGGCTGGTCCGTTCGCGCTGGCCGCCTTCACCGGTCTGTCGGTGATCGCCATGGCCGGCGACACCATCAAATTCGGTTACCTGCCGATCTACATGGATGAGCAACTGGGGTTGCCGGACTCGTTGCGGGGTGCCGTGATCGGCCTGCAACCGCTCCTGGAGTTCTGCCTGATGCCGGTGGCGGCCCGATTCGCCGACCGCTTCTCACCGATCCGGGTGTACGCCGTCGGCATCGCCCTGGGCGCCGTCGCCGACATCGCGTACGCGACCAGCCATTCGCTGACCGGCGTCATCGTCGGGCAGGTCCTGGTCGCCGGCCAGTGGGCTTGTGTGGCCGGGCTCGGGGTGGTGATCGCCCAGAGCCTCTACCCGTCCCGGGTCGGCACCGCCTCGGGCGTGTTCATGAGCTCGGTTCCGATCGCCGGGGCCATCGGCGGTCTGGTCGGCGGCATCGGAGCGGCGACCCTCGGACTGCCGCACGTGTTCTTCCCGCCGGCCCTGTTGTCCGCGATCGGCTGCGGCGGGCTGCTGCTGTTGGCAAGATCGGCAAAGGTGGTCGATTCGGCTGCCGGTCGTTCGACGCTTGGCTGAGCGCCCCGGACCGCGGGGCGGGACAAAGGGGCAGACATGCCGAACATCACCCCCAACCTGTGGTTCGACACTCAGGCGGAGGAGGCCGCTCGCTACTACTGCGACATCTTCCCGAACTCCAACATCACCAACATCAGCTACTACGGCGACGGCGGACCGCGGGAGTCCGGCCGGGTGCTGACCGTGCAGTTCGAGCTGGACGGTCAGGCCTTTGTCGGCCTCAACGGTGCCCCGGAGATCCGCTTCAGCGAGGCGGTCTCGTTCCTGATCGCGTGCAACGACCAGGCCGCAGTCGACCACTACTGGAGCGCCTTGACCGCCGACGGCGGGGAGGAGGGGCAGTGCGGTTGGTTGAAGGACAAGTACGGCGTGTCCTGGCAGGTGGTCCCCGACCGGCTCAGCCAACTGATGACCGGATCCGACCCCGATGCCGCCGCTCGGGTCGGCCAGGCGCTGATGCAGATGAAGAAGCTCGATGTGGCCGCACTGGAGCAGGCCGCGGCCGGCTGAGCCATGGACCCTGCACCGTCACTGCGCCGGGACTTCGTAATGCAGGAACAGGATTCCGCCGGCATCGACGCGACAGGACAACAGCCGTAGCGGGGTCGGTGAGGCCCCGACCTCGAGCGGTGGGCCGTCCAGAACCGACGGCGTATCGGCACCGCCGACCAGCGCGGGGCTGATCGACAGGTACAGCTCGTCGATCAGTCCGGCCCGGAGCAGGGCTCCGTTCAATCCGCCGCCAGCGGTGGACAGCACGCAGCGGATGCCCATCAGCGTTGACATCTTGGCCAAGGCGGCCGCCAGGTCGACCCGGTCCTCGCCGGCGACCAGGTAGCAGACCTGCTGCCTGCGGAGGTAGGCCAGGTAGTCGGCGGGCGTGCTGCGGGTGACCAGGACGAGACAGTCCCAGTCGCCGTGGTCCTCGGTCCAGCGGACCCGGCCGCGGCTGTCCACCGCGGTGAACCACATGTGCGGGGGAGACGGCTGCTCGACGATGTGCGGCGGCAGAAAATCGGTGTACAGCTGCTCGACCTCGCCGGTGGTGACCGGCAACGCCGGCGGCTCCTCACCCTCGCGCACCAGGCTGCCGCTGCCCTCCAGGATCGCGTTGCAGTCGTACTGCCGGCGCACGGTCTCGATCACGTCGACCGGTTGGTCGGCCGGTGAGGTGATCGCATTCCACAGGGTGCGGCTGGGCTCGAGCATCAGGATGTCTCTTCGCGTCAACGCCACCTTGCCGTCCGCACTTGCGCCGACACTCACCACCACTCGGGGTCGCTCCACGTCCGGTCCTCTCCGCGGTCGCGCACCGATGCGCGACGAGAACCCCCAGAGGTAGCAGCAGGCACCGACACTGCTTGTGGGCCGACACAGCTGCTCGGGCCCGTTCGGCGTAGGCTTGCGGCTCGGATTTACCGGGCAGACATCGAGCTCGGCCGGCACCTTGTATCTGTCGGCCGAAGAGGGAGGACCGATCGTGGCGTCGACCAAGATCACCGTGGTTCGCGACAACACCGCAGCTGAGCAGGTGATCGATCCGACGACGACGGGCATCGACCTCTTCGGCGAGGACCGCAGCATCGTTGCGACCAAGATCAACGGTGAGCTGCGTGATCTTGCCCGGCCGCTGTTGGACGAGGTCGAAGCCGACGAGGTCACCGTCGAGGCCGTGTCGATCGAGAGCCAGGACGGACTGAACGTGCTCCGGCACTCGACCGCCCATGTCGCGGCCCAGGCCGTGCAGGCCCTGTACGCCGAGGCCAAGCTCGGCATCGGCCCGCCCATCACCGATGGGTTCTACTACGACTTCGAGGTCTCCGAGCCCTTCACCCCTGAGGATCTGAGGGCCATCGACAAGCAGATGTCCAAGATCATCAAGGAGCGGCAGCGGTTCGTCCGTCGGGAGATCAGCGACGACGACGGCAGGAAGGAATTGGCCGCCGAGCCGTTCAAGATCGAATTGATCGGCAAGAAGGGTTCGGCCGATGACGAGAGCGGTTCGGATGATCAAGGGATGGCCGTCGAGGTCGGCGCCGGCCAGCTGACCATCTACGACAACGTGCGTCGGGACGGATCCGTTGCCTGGAAGGATCTTTGCCGCGGTCCGCACCTTCCGCACACCGGCTACATCCCGGCCTACGCGATCACTCGTAGCTCGGCCGCGTACTGGCTCGGTGATCAGAGCAACGAGCAGCTGCAGCGGGTGTACGGCACGGCCTGGCCGAGCAAGCAGGAGCTGAAGGACTATCAGCACCGGATGGAGGAGGCCGCCAAGCGCGACCACCGCAAGCTCGGTGTCGAGCTCGATCTCTTCAGCTTCCCGGACGAGCTCGGTTCCGGCCTGGCGGTCTTCCACCCCAAGGGCGGCGTGGTCAAGCGGGAGATGGAGGACTACGTCCGTCGCCGTCATCTGGAGGAGGGCTTCTCCTATGTCGGCACCCCGCACCTGACCAAGTCGGGGCTGTTCGAGACCTCCGGGCACTACCCGTACTACGCCGACACGATGTTCCCGCCGATGGAGTTCGAAGGCAGCCACTACCTGGTCAAGCCGATGAACTGCCCGATGCACAACCTGATCTACAAGTCCCGCGGCCGCTCCTATCGCGAGTTGCCGCTGCGCTTCTTCGAATTCGGCTCGGTCTATCGGTACGAGAAGTCCGGTGTCGTGCACGGTCTGACCCGGGTCCGTGGGATGACCCAGGACGACTCCCACTCCTATGTCACCCCGGAGCAGGCACCCGGCGAGATCAAGCACCTGCTCGGTTTCATCCTCGGGCTGCTCCGCGACTTCGGTCTGGACGACTACTACCTGGAGCTGTCGACCCGGGATCCGGAGTCGGACAAGTTCATCGGCTCGGAAGAGCAATGGGCGACCGCGACCGAGATCCTGGAGCAGGTCGGCCGCGAGTCCGGACTCGACCTCGTCCCGGATCCGGGTGGGGCGGCGTTCTACGGCCCGAAGATCTCGGTACAGACCCGGGACGCGATCGGCCGTACCTGGCAGATGTCGACCATCCAGTACGACTTCAATCAGCCGGCCCGGTTCGGATTGGAGTATCAGGCGGCCGACGGCACCCGGCAGCAGCCGGTGATGATCCACTCGGCCAAGTTCGGCTCGATCGA
>DATCVL010000009.1:0-12261 GCA_036566865.1 Microlunatus sp. | reverse complement strand
ACGAATCGAAGCGGCGATGGAGGAGCTCGGCTTCCGCCGCAATTCCGTGGCCCGTGCGCTGGCCAGCCGGCAGACGCGGATCCTGGCTCTGGTGTATCCGGCGCTCGAACACCACCTGAGCACCTCGGGGATCGAGTTCATCACCAGCGCGGCACGTGAGGCGAGCGCCAACGACTACCACCTGGTCGTCTGGCCGGTCAGCAACGATGCCGCCGAGCTCGCCGATCTGGTGGGCCAACGGCTCGTCGACGGAGTGCTGCTGATGGAGGTGCAGTTGAAGGATCCACGGGTGGAGGTGCTGCAGTCGCTGGACTCCCCCTTCGTGCTGATCGGCCGTACCGCCGATCCGACCGACCTGGACTATGTCGACATCGATTTCGACGCGAGCATCCGGCTGTGTGTCGACCATCTCTGGGACCTGGGACATCGCGACCTCGCGCTGATCTCCGGTGATCAACGGGTGCCGAGCTTCGAGCGCTACGGGCCCTACGTCCGGATGGACGATGCGTTTCGCCGAATCGCCGCCGAACGGGACTTCGAGCCGGTCGTCCTGAGTACGCGTTCGGGCGCCAAGTACGGCCGAGAGACCGCGCAGAAGTTGACCAGGCAGCATCCCGACGTGACCGGAGTGGTGATCTTCGGCGAGCCGACGGTGACGGGACTGCTGGCCGGTTTGCGTACGCTCGGCCGGCGGGTGCCGGACGACGTGTCGGTCGTCTTGGCACTGGCGGCAGCAGACATTGCCTACACGACCGATCCGCCGCTGACCACGCTGACGTCCCCCGGTGTCGAGCTCGGTCGGCTGGCCGTTCGCGCGCTGCTGCGGCGACTGTCCGGTGGTGAACCGCTGCCTCCCCAACTGCGGACCGGGGAGTTCATGCCGGGTGAGTCGACAGCGGCCCCGCCGAGCTAGCGGGCGTTGTCGACACCGACCAGCTCAGCGAACCCGTAGGCCTCGACCGGGTCAGATCGGGCTATCCACAAGTCGGACAGCACTTCGAAGCACTGTCCACAGATTCTGAATCGGGCGGCCGACTTCCGTGCTCCGGCGGCAATGTGACGATGAGAGCCGTGCCGAGGCGGCTCCGCAGATCACAAGGAGCAGGGCAATGGACGCGACCCTCACCATGAATGGCAATGTCGGCAGCGCGGTGGATTTCGGCCGGACGCCGCAGACGGGCGCAGCGAGGGCGACCTTCCGACTTGCCTGTACGCCGCGGATCTTCCGCCAGGGTGCCTGGACCGATGACTACACCACCTGGATCACCGTGACCTGCTGGCGCCAGCTCGCCGAGCACGTCGCGAGCAGCCTCAACAAGGGCGATCCGGTGATCGTCACCGGGCGGCTGCGCACCCAGGTCTGGGACGACGACGGCGGGCACCACCAGCGGATGGTGCTGGAGGCGACCCAGGTCGGCCACGATCTGAGTCGAGGCGTCTCCAACTTCCGCCGAGCACCGCGGGCCGAGCCCGAGCAGGACGACCAGGTCGAGGATGATGCGGTCGAGCAGCCGGGGCGAACGGAGGTCGACGTGGTCGATGCCGATCGGCTCGCCGAGGAGGTTGCCGTGTAGGCGACGGCTACTCGCCGGGCGGCTTCCAGTTCGGGTCGACCTTGGAGTACTGGGTTGCAGCCGGTCCGATCGGTGCGGTGCCCGGCGCGGGCAGATTGCCACCGATCCCGGCCGGACCGGGATAGTTCGCAGGAGCGTAGGAGGGCGAGGTCCGGCGGCGGCCGAAGAGTTCCTTGACCCGGGCGTAGTCGGCACGGGCCGCCGGCGCGATCACCGCGTTGCCGCGTTCGGCACGGACCCGGCCGAGCAGATACTTCTCCCGCTGCAGTCCGGCGTCGTCGACGATCCCGCGGGCCATGGCATCGCGGAGATAGGCCAGCTCCGTCTCGGCGCGTTGCGTTCTGATCGTTGCGAGGAAGGCGTGCCAGCCTCGGAAGACGGATTGCCACAGGGCACGGAGGCGGGTCCGCAGCCGGGACATCGGCAGAGCGTCTTCGGCCGGCAGCCAGCCGACTCGCGCGTAATCGGTCAGCCGTTCGCGGATCAGTCGGCCCTCACGGAATTCCTGACGGACGATGAAGACGACCATCGCGAGCACCGCCGGGATGGCGACGAAGATGTACATCAGCAGCAGCTGGGTGCCCTGGACGAGGGTGGACACCGTGTTGAAGCTCATGTGCAGGAAGGCCGCGGCGCAGAAGCCGGCAAGCGGCGCGACCACCCGGACGATCTTGCTCTTGGACCGCAACGCGATCGCCAGACCGATGCCGGTCATCGAGGTGAAGAGGGGGTGACCGAAGAAGGTCAGCACACCACGCATCACGAACAACTGCTGCAGTGCCTGCTCCGGCTGGACCTCACCGAAGGTGTTTGCCGCATATCGGTAGACGCGGCCGTAGTAGAGGATGTTCTCGACGAAGGCGAAACCGGCGCCGGCCAGGCCGGCCAGCGCAATCCCGCTCAATCGACTGACCCAGCGATAGCGCATCAGGATGGCCAGCCAGAAGAGCACGGTGGCCTTGGCGAACTCCTCCACGAACGGTGCGACGTAGATCGCCGCCCGAGAGCCGGTGGCCGGATCACCGTCGCCGGCAATCGACAGATGCGCCGAGGCCCAGGTGTTGATCTGCGCGGCGAAGAAGGTCGCCACACAGGCACCCCAGGCGAAGGTCATGAACCAGACCCAGAACCGTTGCGGCTTGTATCGGTCCAGCCAGAGGAAGAGGAGGGAGAGCGGGATGGCCGTGAGTGCCGCGTACTTCGCAGAGACCGGGACCGCCTCGTGGCCCAGCCCGATCAGTCGGCCGCCGGGCACGTCCTGATCGGGGACGACCTGGCGGTAGAGCAGCACCAGGCAGGCCGCGTACACGAAAAGCATGAACACGGTGATCCAGAACAACCGCGTCTTGATCAGCCGTTTCGGCAGTGGCTCGGACAGGTCGACGGCTCTCGGCAGACCGGACCTGGCCGCCTTGAGGCGACGACTGCGTCCCGGGTCGGTGCCCTCGCTCGCCGGTCGGCGGCCGAAGATCCCGCGGAGTTTCCGGTACGGCGTCTGCTCCCCGACCGCGTCGGCGGTCGTCGTGGGAGCGGGCGAGGTTTCCCCGGGACCGCTGTTCTGGGCTACCGACACGGCGCCAGCGTACCTAGTGGTCGGGTCCGCGCTCACAGGTGCATCGATGCTGCACCGGTTCGCGAAGATCGCCGCGACGACTGCTCCGGCGCGCCGAGGTCGTACCCGCTCAACTGAGACGGATGGCGACCGGATACGGCCGGAAGCTTGACCGACCTGCGCCCCGGGAGGGAGTCGAACCCCCAATCGGCGAGGTAGAAGCTCGCTGCCTTATCCGTTTGGCCACCGGGGCTGACGCTGGACACGAGCGTGTCTGGGCCGAGGTCTCACTCTAACGGTTACCCGACGCCACGCCGTCAGAGGATGCGCCCGTCCGGTGCGACCATCCGGTGCGCCCGTCCGGTGCGCAGGGTCGGCACGGCGGAGGTCTGGTTCGGGACGGTTCGGCCCGGAAATTGGGCCCCGGTCTAGAGTGACCCGCGTGAGTGAGCAGGTAATGGTCTGGATCGACTGCGAGATGACCGGACTCGACCTCATCAACGACGCCCTGATCGAAGTGGCCGCGTTGGTGACGGATTCGGAGTTGCAGGTCCTCGGCGACGGCGTGGATGTGATCATCAAGCCGCCGCAGCGGGCGCTGGATCAGATGGGCGACTTCGTCCGCAACATGCACGAGCACTCCGGACTGATCAACGAGCTCGACACCGGCCTGACCATGCCCGAGGCCGAGGAGCAGGTGCTGGACTACATCCGTCAGTACGCACCCGAAGCGGGGAAGGCGCCGCTGGCCGGCAACACCATCGGCACCGATCGGGCATTCCTGGCCCGGGACATGCCGACGCTGGAGTCGTACGTCCACTACCGCAACGTGGACGTCTCCTCGATCAAGGAGCTGGCCCGCCGCTGGTATCCGCGGGTGTACTACCAGTCGCCGGAGAAGTCGGGTAACCATCGGGCCCTCGCCGACATCCGCGAGTCGATCGAGGAGCTGCGCTACTACCGCGAGGCGCTGTTCGTGGAGCGACCCGGGCCGGATTCGGCTACCGCAAAGGAGATCGCGGCCAAGCATCGGGGCAGCCTGAGTCCGCGGTCCGAGGCCGCGCCGGCCGAGACCGACGGGGCGACTTCGTCCGATCAGCAGCCGAACGCCTCGGCCTCCGCCTGACGGGGAGATCCGATTTCGACTCAGCGGTTCGGTAACGCTAAGATTCAACGGCTGCCGACGGCGGGTGGTACGAACCGGCCGTCCGGCGGGTGACGCAAAGTCACCTGATGGTGGGTGTAGCTCAGTTGGTAGAGCACCTGGTTGTGGTCCAGGATGTCGCGAGTTCGAATCTCGTCACTCACCCCATCGCGTCGTCGAGGCGACAGCTGATTCGACTGATCAGCTGATCCCGACAAGCACCAGCTGATCTCACAACAACAGCCGAACCCTGCGCCGCGGCCAACCGACGTTTCCTCAGTGGTCTGCCAGGGGTGTGAGGTCCAGAGGGCGGCCCGATCACCGCAGGGCGTCGCATCCTCGAGAGCGCTCCTGGGCACTGGTCCCGCTGCTCCGAAGGCTCGCGCAACGGCATGATCAACATCGGCGGCGGCGATCGCGGAGTCGATGTTGATCATCGCCGACGGTGGCGAAGCCGGCGCCACTCAGGGAGCATTCAGAACGCGGCTGCATCCGCATTGTCGTTGCAGGGTTGCATTGTCGCCGCACTCCGCGCGTCACCGGAGACATCGCCGAGAGTATGTGCGTGGCCGGGAGCTACTCGGGGGAGATAACAACCCGGCCACTGATTCCACCCTGCCAGTTGTGCAGGCGAGGACGCAAACCCCATCCGGCAGTGGCGCCGGGTCAGGCGCCGATTCCCCGGCTCAGCCGGGCCGAGACATCGGCGAGAACCTCGTCGACGGGTTGCTCGGCGAGCGACTTCATGAACGGCTCGACCTTGACCGGGCCGGTGTAGCCGGCGTTGTCCAGCGCGGACATGAAGCCGTCCAGGTCGATCACGCCGGTGGCGGCCGGCAGCCTGCGATCCAGGTCCTGCTGTTCGTCCCGCTCGCGATCGTCCCGAGCATCGTTGATGTCGGCGGAGACGATGTCAGCATCGGTCAGTCCGACCAGATCCTCGGCGGTCTCGCCGGCGGTGTACCAGTGGTAGCTGTCCAGGATCAGCCCGATATTGCCGGCACCGGTGTCCGCGATCAGTTCGCGGGCCTCCCCCAACGAATGGACGAACGGGAATCGCTCGGTCGACCAGAAGGTCTTCGGCCCGATGTACTCCAACCCGATCCGGATGCCCGCATCGGCGAGCATCTCCGAAACCAGAGAGAGCCGGCTGACATGCAGCACCCAGTTGCGCCGGTACGGGAGATCGTTGTGCATCGGACGGATCCAGGTGCCGACCCGGTCGACGCCGGCGGCGGTCAAGATCGACAACGCCGCGGGCAATTCGGCGAGCGCGGCGGCAAACTCCGCGGCCGGCGCGGTCAGATTGATCGGCAGCCCAGCCATCCCCCAGCGCAGGCCGCGTTCGGCAACTCCGGCGGCGAATTCGGTGACGGCAGCCTCGCTGCCCAACTGCCGCAGGTAACCGAGGTCGGGATCGAGCCCGCCGAAGCCGTGTTTGGAAGCAAGATCAATTGCGGTCGGCAGGTCGGCCGAGAGGCCCAGAGCGCCCATGCTGAGATCAGAGAACATGGTTGACGACGCTATCGCCGCTCGCGCCCGCCCGTGCGGGCTCGGCCCGATCGATGTCGCGGATTGGGACGGAATGGTGCGAACTCGGCCGGCGGGTGATCACGTACGCCGTGAACAGCGGGAGGATCGAGGGCCGAAAAGGGCAACCGTGCCGGCCGAAGGCCGCACGGCAATCCTGAAGCCGACGGTCAGTTGCCGCCGGGCTGGTAGACCATCAGCACGATGATCACCAGGAAGATCAGGCCGACGATCCCGCCCACCGCGGCCACCCGGCCGCGGAGTGCCGAGCTGACGTCGCCGCCGGCAGTGAGCTCGCCGGTGATCCGCTGCAGGGCCGGCGCCAGGACGGCCAGGCCGAGCGCGACGGCGACAGCCCAGAGCAGCAGCGAAAGCCAGATCCAGGTTTCGCCGAAGCTCGCCGCGTTCTGATGCGTGTACGGGGACGTGGCCGACATCAGCCCGAAGCCGAAGATCACCACGGCGATCGAGACGATCGAGTAGGTCTTGACCAGCCGTGCCGACGACTGCGTCGCGGACGCGTCCTGGGTACGAATGCCGCGGACGGCGGTGGTCGCGCCGTAGATCAGCGGGCCGACGACGCCGATAGCGGTGATCAGGTGCAGGGCGAGGAGGATCTTGAACACGGACTGAGGCTAGCCCACTGGCGAGGATCGGCTGCGCCGCATTGTCTGGGGGCACACGTCGATCACTGGAAATTCCTGATCGATTCTGTCGAGAATGTCGTTTCGGTGTCGACCACAAGGCACAGACCGCACACCAGCGGTCACCGAGGAGGAGTGTCCGATGAAGTATCTGATCTTGATGCAGGTCGACCCGGCAGTGCTGGAGGGGCTGACCGACGAGCAGCAGAAGACGATCATGGACGGGCATGAGGCGTTCATGACCGAGATCAAGGCGTCCGGTGAGATGCTCAGCACCAACGCGCTCGGCGACCCCAGCCAGACCACGACGATCCGCTCCCGCGGCGGCAAGCCGGAGGTGCTGGACGGGCCGTTCGCCGAGACCAAGGAATTCATGGGCGGCTACTACTTGATCGATGTGGAGTCCAAGGAACGAGCGGTCGAGCTCGCGCAGAAGATCCCGGACGCCAGCATCGACGGGCTGGCGCTCGAGGTCCGTCCGGTGATGTTCAGCGACGGCGAGCCGGTCTGATCATGATCACCAGGTTGCCGATCTGATCATGGAGACGCACGAGTTCGAGGACCTGCTGCGGGAGACCGCTCCGCAGGTCCTCGGCGTGCTGTTGCGGCGGTACGGCACCGATCAGTTCGACCTCTGCGAGGACGCGGTCCAGGAAGCCACGCTGGAGGCGTACGCACAGTGGCCGGAGCAGGGCGTACCGGACAGCCCGGCCGGCTGGCTGGTGACCAGCGCTCGTCGTCGGATGATCGATCGGATGCGCAGTGACGCGCGACGGCGCGAACGCGAGGAATCCCAAGCCCGGCTCGCTCATCCGCTGGCCGAGAGCCCGGTCCCGGAAGCCGACGACAGCCTGCAGTTGTTGATGTTGTGCTGCCATCCCGAGCTCAGTCGGTCCGCCCAGATCGCGCTCACCCTGCGCGCGGTCGGCGGCCTGACCACGGCCCAGATCGCACACGCCTACCTGCTGCCCGAAGCGACCATCGCGCAGCGGATCAGCCGGGCGAAGTCCAAGATCAAGGACGTCGGCTCCCGGTTTCCTGCGCTGGACGGCCCGGACGAACGGCTCGACCCGGTGCTCGCGGTCCTCTACCTGATGTTCAACGAGGCACACACCAGCACCAGCGGCGATCAGTTGTACGACGTCGATCTTGCGACCGAGGCGATTCGGCTGACCCGGCAGGTGCACCACCGTCTTCCTGATCATGGTGAGACGGCCGGCCTGTTGGCGTTGATGCTGCTGACCGACGCCCGCCGAGCGGCTCGAGTCGATGATCATGGTCGGATCGTTCCGCTGGACGAGCAGGATCGTTCGCTCTGGGACCGGGACAAGATCAACACCGGAGTGCAGCTGCTCCGCGACACCCTGCCGGGTCGGTCGCCGACGCCGTACCTGATCCAGGCGGCGATCGCCGCCGTGCACGCCGAAGCCACCGGCACCGACACCACCGACTGGCAGGAAATCCTTGCCCTGTACAGGATTCTCGAGGATCTCACCGGCAATCCGATGGTCGCCCTGAACCGCGCGGTGGCCGAGTCGATGGTGTACGGGCCCGAGGCCGGCCTGAGAGCGGTGGAGCCGATCGCGACCACGCTTCCCGATGATCATCATCGGGTGCTCGCGGTCCGCGCCCACCTGCTGGAACGGTGCGGCGACCCGGCTGCCGCCGAGGTCTACCGGCAGGCATCACGGCGTACGCCATCACTGACCGAACGCCACTACCTGCTGTCCCGCGCCCGCCGGCTCGACGCGTCGACCGCCGCGGACACCGCCCAATTACCGATCATGGAGCCGGTCGGACTCGGGGCGCCGGCACCGCGACGGATACCGGTCAGGCCTTCAGCATCGGCACCAGATCGTCGACCGACTCGCGTACCTGCATCGCCGCCCGATCGTCCGGCTCCCGGATCGCCGCCAATTCGGCTTCGGTCCAGGTCCGATACGCGGTGATCTCGGCCTCCCGCTGCTCGGCGGTCCAGTCGAGCATCGGCGCCACGATGTCGGCGACCTCCTCCACCGCGCCGAGTCCCTGCTCCGGGACCTCGTAGACGATCCGGGTGCGCCGGGCCAGGATGTCGTCCAGGTGCAGGGCACCCTCGTGGGTGATCGCGAACGCGATCTCGGCCCGGATGTAGGCCGGCGCGTGCTGCAGCGGGTGCGCCATCGACGGGTCCGCGGCACAGAGCTGAGCGATCTGGATGATCTCCGCGCCGTAGCGGTGCAGCAGGTGCGAGATCCGCCACTCGTCCCAGCCGTACTGCATGGCCAGCGTCCGGGTGTGTTCGCGGGCGCCGGGGTAGCCGACCGCACCGACCAGGGGAACGTTCGCGGTCACCGACGGTAGCCGCTCGGCCCGCTCCCCCAGCGCGAAGTCGATCGCATCCTTGGCCATCACCCGGTAGGTGGTGAACTTGCCGCCGGCAACCGACACCACACCGGGCACCGGCGAGGCAACGGTGTGCTCGCGAGAGATCTTGGCCGAGGTGCCCTCGGTGTTGGTGCCGGGCTGCAGCAGCGGTCGCAGGCCGGCGTAATGACCGACGATGTCATCCCGGCTGATCTTCCGCTCCAGTACGGAGTTGGCCTGATCCAGCACGTAGTCGATGTCGGCGGCGGTCGCCACCGGCTTGGCCACATCCTCTTTCCACGGAGTGTCGGTGGTGCCGATGATCCAGTACCGCGACCACGGGATGATGAACAGCACACTGGTCGCCGTCTGCAAGATCAAACCGGCCTTGCCGTCGATCCGATCCCGCGGCACCACGATGTGGACACCCTTGGATGCCAACACATGCAGGCTTCCCTTGCCTCCGGTGAGCCGTTCGGTCTTGTCCGTCCACACCCCGGTGGCGTTGATCACCGTCCGCGCATGAGCCTCGAACTGATCACCGGTTTCAAGATCGACGAGTTCGGCGCCGATCACCCGGCCGCCCGGGTTCTTGATCAACTTCGTCACCTGGGTCCGGCTGGCCGGGTGAGCACCGTAGGCCTGCGAGGTGCGGACCAGGTCGGCGACGAAGCGAGCATCGTCGACCGAGGCGTCCCAGTACTGGATCGCTCCCTGGGCCGCGTCCGGCTTGAGCCCGGGGAAGCGCTGCATCAGCTTGCGGCGGTTGATGTAGGAGTGCCACGGAACCGAGCGCCGGCGCTGGCCGCGGACCTTGGTGCCGCGGCTGATGCTGGCCAGCGCGTCGTACAGGCTGATCCCGGCTTCGACATAGCCGCGTTCGATGAATCGGCCGTGCAGGGGATAGAGGAACGGCACCGGCTTGACCAGATGCGGCGCCAATTGACTGAGCAGCAGGCCGCGTTCGACCAGCGCCTCGTGCACCAGCTTGAAGTCGAACATCTGCAGGTAGCGCAGCCCACCGTGGATCAGCTTGCTGGCCTTGCTCGACGTACCGGAAGCCCAGTCCTGGGCCTCGACCACGGCAGTGTTCAGCCCACGGGTGGCGGCATCCAACGCGATCCCGGCCCCGGTCACGCCGCCGCCGATCACCAGGAAGTCGAGCTGTTGCCCTGGCCGGACGCTCTCCCGCATCCGCTGCAGCGCAGCGCTTCGGGAATCGGCGGTCAACCTGCTGTCGATCATGGTCCTCCGTGAGCCGTTCGTTTGTCGCGAGGAGAGCAGGCAGCACATTCCGCGTTGCCGGCCGCGAACTTCGATGTTCGGCGCCTCTACCCCGCGAGCCTATTAGACGCCGGTCGCCACCGAACCGGGCCGACTCGGTGCGGCGCCGGGGATGGGTGAGAATGGGCGCCATGCCGTTACCCGAGACCACTGCCGGACTGCTCCCGGCCGCCGACGGAAACGGGCAGCGCCCGCTGGGCCGACGCACCCGGCTGAGCCCGGTACCGCGACTCCGACTGGCCGCCGCGACCGTGGCCGGCAACCTGGCTGCGCGGGCTTCCCGGCTGGCCGGGCGGGGCACCGGCACCGCGATCCGCGGGCAGGTGATGCTCAAGGTCGACCCGCAGGCGATGGCCAAGCTGCTGGCCGGGCGGCGGATCGCGATGGTGTCCGGCACCAACGGCAAGACCACCACGACGCATCTGCTCGCCGCCTCGGTACGCAACGCGATCGGCTCCGATGACCGGCTCGTGCACAATGCCGATGGCGCCAATCTGCACAGCGGCATCACCGCCGCCCTGTCCGGCAAGCCGCAGGCCGACATCGCCGTCCTGGAGACCGACGAACGGGTGGTCGCCGATGTGGTCCGGCTGGGCAAGCCGGAGGTGCTGGTGCTGTTGAACTTCAGCCGCGACCAGATGGATCGGCATCACGAGATCAAGGCACTCGCCCGGGCCTGGCGCAATGCGCTGATCGAGGCCGGCGACGAGGGACCGATCGTGGTCGCGAATGCGGACGAACCGCTGGTGGTGTGGGCAGCACAGCAAGCCCGGCGAACGATCTGGGTCGACACCGCGAGCACCTGGGTGCAGGACGCGGCGCTGTGTCCCGAATGTGGCGGCACCCTGCTCCGCACCGAGACCGAGAACGGCAACACCTGGAGCTGCCGCGACTGTCCACTGGCCGAGCCGGACGCCGACTACCGGGTGGTCGGCGACAAGATCTGCACACCGGACGGACAGCCCTGGGATCCGCAACTGCAGGTGCCGGGCAAGTTCAACGTCAGCAACGCGGCCTGCGCGCTGGCCGCGGCCGGTCTGTTCGGTATCGACCCGCAGACCGCGATCGGCGGCATGCAGACGGTCACCTCTCCGGCAGGTCGTTTCGGCACCGCACATTTCGGCTCCACCACGGCTCGGCTGTTGCTGGCCAAGAATCCCGCGGGTTGGGCCGAGGCGTTGCCGCTGGTGCAGACCGACACCGTGATCCTGGCCATCGATTCGGCCGCCGCCGACGGACGGGACGTGTCCTGGCTGTGGGATGTGGAGTACGAGCAACTCGCGGGTCGGCGAGTGATCGCGACCGGGCCGCGAGCGCAGGATCTGGCGGTCCGGCTGGCGTACGCGGACGTCGAGCACGAATGCGTACCTGATCTTGGTGAGGCGGTGCTCGGGCATCGCGAGCGGGTGGACATCGTCGCCACGTACACCCCGTTTCAGCGGTTGCGGAAGATGGGAGGACTGGCGTGAGCGCGAGCTCGTTCGGCGGTGGCAAGCGGGTGCATGTCGTCCTGCTTTACCAATCCCTGTTGGGAATCTACGGTGATCGCGGCAATGCGACGGTGTTGATCAAGAGGCTGGCCTGGCGCGGGTACGACCCGGTGCTGACGGTGATCGAGCCCGGCGATCCGCTGCCCACCGACGGCGACGTCTACCTGCTCGGCGGCGGTGAGGACGCGGCCCAGATCTCCGCTGTCAAGGCGCTGAAGGCCGACGGCACCATCTATCGTGCGGTGGAACGCGGCGCCGCTGTCTTCGCGGTCTGCGCCGGGTATCAGATCCTCGGCAACTCCTTCACCGTCGGCGACAACGACACCGTGACCGCGGGGCTCGGTCTGCTCGATGTGACCACCACTCGCGGCCCGAAGCGTGCCGTCGGTGAACTGCTGGGCCGCTGGATCGGGCACAACGGCGAGGAGCAGTGGCTGACCGGCTTCGAGAATCACGGCGGCTACACCCGGCTCGGCCCGGATGCCCGGCCGGTCACCCGGGTAGAGGTCGGCATCGGCAACTGCGCCGACGGCACCGACGGCGCCCAGCAGGGCAACGTGATCGCGATCTACCCGCACGGCCCCGCCCTGGCCCGCAACCCCGCCCTGGCCGATCACGTACTCGAGGTCGCCCTGAAGACGGAGTTGCCGAAGCTGGACCGCCCGGAGATCACCGAACTGCGTACCCAGCGCATCGC
>DATCVL010000008.1:0-2930 GCA_036566865.1 Microlunatus sp. | reverse complement strand
GGTTCACCCTGTCTCCGCTGCCGATGTAGCCGAGCACGGCGGCCGCATTCGGACTCTGCGCGTGGGCACGCGCCAGCAGGGTGGCGCAGGATCCGGCGTAGCTGGTGAAGGTCTCCCGGTCCATCCCCTCGACCTCGATCGAGCCCTTCATGTCGTGGAATTGTCGGACGTAGTAGTGCTGGTCGACAGCGCGAAGGTAACCCAGGAACGGATCGGAGGTCGCCTGCAGCATCTTCTGCAGTGCAACCACTCGAGCACCCTCGCCGAGCTCGGACAGCACCCAGGACGTGGTCTTGGGCGAATGCTGCCGGCCGTAGTTCTGCAGCACCGAGGTCTGAGCCTGTTTGATCTGCAGTACCAGCGGCTCGTCGCTGGGACCCTTCAGCAGCACCAGGAAACATCGGGTCCCGACGCTGCCGACGCCGACCACCCGACGAGCGATGTCGCAGATGCGGAAGTGCCGCAGCAGCAGCGCGATGTCCGGTTCGACGCTGTGCAGGTATTCCTGGTACGCCGCCCTGACCTGCTGGATGACCTGATCGGAGACGTGGGTCAACACCGGCGGGTCGTCCAGGAAGCGAGGCTGCCCGTCGGCGTCCAGCTCGGTCAGTCGTTTCGCGGCCCGCCGGGAGGTCCGCCGACGGGCCCGCTGCGCAGTCCTCTCGATCACCTGCTGCATGCCCACCGGGAGCCGATCGGCGACCAACTCCGGCTGGGCGTGCAGGTAGTGCCGTTCGATCACGCTCAGCCCCATCACCACCCCCAGGCCATCGACGTAGCGGTCGGCGGCCTCCCGGGCGGCTCCGCGCACCGCTTGTTGATCATGGCCGGCCTGACGGGCGCCGATCACCACGCTGGTGATCAGTCGTTTGACATCCCACTCCCAGGGTGCGGTGGATGCTTCGTCGAAGTCGTTCAGATCGAAGACCAGCTCACGCTCCGGAGAGGCGTAGACACCGAAGTTGGACAGGTGCGCGTCGCCACAGGAGATGACGTCCAGCCCGCTGCTCGGGGAGGCGGCCAGGTCGGCTGCCATCAACGCGGCGGTACCGCGATAGAAGCCGAACGGATCGGTGAGCATCCGGGCGAACCGCAGCGGCACCAAGTCCGGCAACCGGCTGCTGTTCTGCTCGATCAGGATGTCGACGCCGTCGCGCGCCGACTGTTGGAATTCGCCCAGTCGCCGGCGCGGGACGTCCTTGCGGTGTTGTCGGCCACGTTCGCGGGCGTCGGCTGTGCGCTCGTACGCATCGTTCATGATCAACGCCACCCGGTCAGTCTGGCACGGTGTGCGCTTGTCGGCGCCGCTGACGGCGTCGATAGGTCGAGCAGTGGATCTGCCGGGTGACCTCGATCGGCGGCGACAGCGCATCGATTCTGATCCGCAGATCTTCCTGCTGGTGATGGGCATTCGGTCCCATCCGGACCAGGTCGTTCAGGTCGTCGGTGTTCAAGATCATCAAGTCCGAGAGCCGCTCGGTGTGCTCGCGGACGAAGTGCTCGGCCAGGGAGTCATCCAGCCGATGTTGCTTGTCCGGCTGTACGTCGAGCAGTCCGAGTGGTTGCCGGATCTCGGCCAGATGATCAACGCCGGCGGCGACCACCAGCAAACTCCCACCGGGGCGGAGCATCCGGGCGAAGTCGGCGGCGTTCCGGGGCGCGAAGACGACCATGATCAGATCCACCGACTCGTCCTGGATCGGCAGGCCCGCCCAGGTGTCGGCAACCACGGCGCCGATCCGATCATTGACCCGGGCGGAACGGCGACAGGCCGCGGCCGAGAGATCGAGGGCGAGGCCTCGCGCCGACGGCACTCGATCGACAACGTGATCAAGGTAGTAGCCGGTGCCGGCACCTGGCTCGATGATCACCGGCTCGCTGTCGGCCGGAAACGCGTCCAGCGCCAGCGCCGCCAACCGGTCGGCGATCGGCCGGTAGTGATCGCCGGCCAGGAAGCGTTCCCTGGCAGTGATCATGGCCATGCTGTCGGCATTGGCCGGCGCCGCCTTCGTCAGGAGGTTGACATAACCCTGACGGGCGATGTCGAAACTGTGCCCGGCGGGGCAGTGCAGCGTACGGTCCATGATCAGCAGCGTCTGCCGGCAATGCGGGCAACGCAACAGGTCGGTGATCCCCTCAAGGCTCATCGGTCTACCAGCTGATCGGAGCTAGAGGGCGCGCAGCGCACCGCCGTCGACGGCGATCAGACTGCCGCTGATGTACGAGGCCGCAGGGGAGAGCAGGAAGGTCGCGACCCGACCGAATTCCTCCGGTTCGCCGTAACGTCGCAATGGGATCCGGGCAGCACCCTCGATCTTGGCGGCCTGCGGATCATCGGCCAGCGAGTCCAGGTAATTCACCCGCTCGGTGGCGATCCGGCCCGGCAGCAGGCCGTTGATCCGCAACCCGTTCGGGCCGTGCTCATCGGCCAGCTGCTTGATCACCATGGCCAGTCCCGGTCGGAGCCCGTTGGACACGCTGAGCCCCGGGATGGGCGACAGGGCCGAGGTGGACAGCACGCAGGCGATCGCCAGATCGGCGGCGGTGCCGTGCTCGATCACCGCCGCGACCGTCCGGACGGCGGCCAGGAAGACCGACTCGAAGCCGTCGCGCCACTGCTCGTCGGTGATCGAGGCGACCGGACCGGCCGGCGGACCACCGACGCTGATCAGCGCACCGTCCAACCGGCCGAAGGTGTCCAGCGCGGCGCGACAGGCTCGCTGTGGAGTCTCGGGGTCGGCCAGGTCGGCAACCAGCGCGACTGCCGACGAGGGACCGAATTCGGCGACGGCCTCGTCCAGCACCTCACCGCGACGGGCGACCAGCACGACCTTGGCACCCTCGGCGACCAGTCCGGCGGCGGTCGCACGGCCGAGGCCGGCGCTGGCTGCGGTGACGACGAAGACCCGATCGTTCAGCTGAAGATCCAT
>DATCVL010000007.1:0-3087 GCA_036566865.1 Microlunatus sp. | reverse complement strand
CAGCCTGATCCTGATCGGAGCGGTCGGCTATGCGGTCGCCGGTCAGCTGCTCGCACCGCTGCGCAGCCTGCGCCGGACCGCCCAACGCATCACCGATACCGATCTGAGCGAACGGATCCCGGAAGATCAACTGTCCAGCCGGGACGAGGTCGCCGATCTCGGCCGGACCATGAATGCGATGTTGGACCGACTGGACCGGTCCTTCGACAGCCAACGACGATTCCTGGACGACGTCGGTCACGAGCTGCGGACCCCGGTGACCATCGTCCGCGGTCACCTGGAGCTGATGGATCCGCACGATCCCGGCGATGTCGAGGAGACCCGCACCCTGGCGATGGACGAGTTGGACCGGATGCAGCGGCTGGTCGACGATCTGATGTTGTTGGCGAAGTCACGTCGGCCGGACTTCCTCCGGCTGGCTCCGACGGCGGTCTCCGATGTGTTGACATCGGTGCTGGACAAGGTGACTCCATTGCGGGACCGGGAGTGGGGGATCGACGCGAACACCGATTCGATCGTCCTTCTTGATCATCAGCGGATTTCCCAAGCGCTGTTGCAATTGGTGTCCAATGCGCTGCGGTTCACCGAGCCGGGTGCGGTGATCGCTCTCGGTGCCCGGGTGAGTGCCGCGGATCAGACCGAGGTCGGTCCCGGCGGCACGCTGCAGATCTGGGTTCGCGACGAGGGCAGCGGGATCACCGCCGAGGATCAGCAGATGATCTTCGAACGCTACCGGCGGGCGGCGCTGGGTACCGATGATCATCCGCACGGCGCAGGGTTGGGGCTGGCCATCGTGGAGGTGATCGCCGAGGCGCACGGCGGGCGGGTCGAGCTGGACAGCGCGCCGGGCCGCGGCTCCACCTTCAGCTTGATCATCCCGTACGAGACCACCAGGCTGGACGCCGAACGAGCCGAGGAAGAGGTGCTGTGATGGCCGCGATCTTGATCGCCGAGGACGAGCCGCGGATCGCTGCCTTCGTCGAGAAGGGCCTGCGGTCGGCCGGCTACACCTCGACCATCGCCCGTACCGGTCCGGAGGCGCTCGGCCATGCCAGCAGCGGCAACTTCGACCTGATGATCTTGGACATCGGCCTGCCCCGGTTGGACGGTTTCTCGGTTCTGGAGACGATCCGCGGCCAGGGATCCCGGCTGCCGGTGATCATCCTCACCGCCCGCGATTCCGTCACCGACACGGTGGCCGGTCTGGAAGGCGGCGCCGATGACTACATGGCCAAGCCGTTCCGGTTCGAGGAGCTGCTGGCCAGGGTACGGATCCGGCTGCGGGACCAGAGCCAGACCGGAGCCGTGGTGCTCACCGCCGGCGACCTGACGCTCGACCTGCGGACCCGGTTCGTCGAGGTCGACGGTCGATCAGTGGAGTTGTCGGCGCGTGAATTCGCGCTGCTGGAGACCTTCATGCGGCATCCGGGTCAGGTGCTCAGCCGGGAACAGCTGCTGTCCCAGGTGTGGGGTTACGAATTCGATCCGGGGTCCAATGTGGTCGACGTCTATGTGAGGTATCTGCGCCACAAGGTCGGCGCGGAACGGATCCTGACGGTGCGCGGCGCGGGCTACCGGCTGCGCTAGGCCGCGGCTGCGCTGGATCCCGACGGGTCCACAAACCAGGAGCCGATCAGCCGTCGGAATCGGGGGAGTCGGGGCTGGCCGGCGTCACCGGGGTCTGCGGGGTGATCGACGTGACCGGTGAAGCGGCCTGCTGGTGACCGCTGCCGTTCGACCCGCTCGAGGACTTGTCCTGCCCCGAATCGTCGTCGTAGTCGTCCGGGCTGGCCGGTGAGACGGTACGGGTCCCGGCGGAGGTCGGCGGGGTCGCCGGCGATACCGAGGTGTTCGTCGGAGTCGGGTCCACCGAAGCGCGGCCGCCGGCACTGCCCGCCGGATCCGATCGGTTCGTGGCTGCGCCGGACGGGCGCGGCGCCAGCTGGGCGGTGTTGACGACGATCCCGGTTCCCGGGATGTCTGGGTCAGCGAAGGATGAACTGCCGATCGCCGCCACCGGCGCCAGCGCGAACGCCGCCGCACCGCCGACCACAACCCATTTCGACTTACCGGCCATGACAGCCATCCTGGTTGATCCGGATGAGATGGGCGGGAGTCGCGGATGAAAAGGCTCTCATCTTCGCCGCGGCCCGCCGGTCCAGACCGGCAACCGGCAGCCGAGATCGGTGCCTCGGTGTGGTCGGGCTCAGCGATTTCCCGGTCCCCGCCGGACGGCGTAAAGTATCGGCCAGCAGCCCTTCGCGGGCTGACTTCGCATGCACACTTTTCGGTCCATCGGACCGGGCGGCAACGACGGTCTCTGTTGCATCCAACGGATCACACGATCCCCGGGGCAGGCAGGGTTCGGCGGCGCGTGTGCGTCAGGGGCGTCGTACCGCGGCGCCGACAACCGTCGTCCGGACCGGTCTGAGCACCGCGTCCGGCTGAAATGCAGGAGGCAGACCGCATGCCGGTCGTAACCACCCGCCAGCTCCTCGAGAGCGGCGTCCACTTCGGTCACCAGACCCGCCGTTGGAACCCGAAGATGAAGCGATTCATCTTCACCGAGCGCAACGGCATCTACATCATCGATCTGCAGCAGTCGCTGACCTACATCGATCGCGCCTACGCCTTCGTCAAGGAGACCGTCGCCCGCGGCGGCCAGATCCTCTTCGTCGGCACCAAGAAGCAGGCCCAGGAAGCCATCGCCGAGCAGGCCACCCGGGTCGGCATGCCGTACGTGAACCAGCGCTGGCTTGGTGGCATGCTCACCAACTTCCAGACCGTGATCAAGCGGGTGCAGCGGCTCAAGGAGCTCGAGGGCATCGACTACGACGATGTCGCCGCCTCCGGCCTGACCAAGAAGGAACTGCTCGGTCTGCGCCGCGAGAAGGACAAGCTGGAGAAGACCCTCGGCGGCATCCGGGACATGGCCAAGACCCCGCAGGCGGTCTGGATCGTCGACACCAAGAAGGAGCACCTGGGCGTCGACGAGGCGCGCAAGCTGCGCATCCCGGTGATCGCGATCCTGGACACCAACTGCGACCCCGACGAGGTCGACTTCCCGATCCCGGGCAACGACGACGC
>DATCVL010000006.1:0-8227 GCA_036566865.1 Microlunatus sp. | reverse complement strand
AAGGCGATCCGGCCGCCGTTGTGATGCAGACCGTGCGGGATGTCGTTCAGGATCACCGTCGGCCGGGACAGTTGGCGACCGGCGGCACGAGTCGGGTGGTAGGTCAGCCCGGCGATCCGGTTGTCGTCGGCGGTGGAGTAGTAGATGAACAGCCGATGATCTTGGCTGAAGTCGGGTGAGACTGCGATCCCCAGCAGCCCGCCCTCGCCGCCGGCGCTGCCGTTCGACGAGGCCTCGGTGATCTTTCCCAGTCGGGTCCGGTGGCCGCTCTCGAGGTTGATTCGCCAGATCTGCCGGGTGTCGCGGGAGGTGACCAGCAGATCGCCGCCCGGCAACAGTGCCAATCCCCAGGGCACGTTGATGTCGTCGGCGATCTGTCGGTCGACGCGGACGGATCCGCGGGCCGATCCGGCGGTCTGCTCGGCGGATGCCGATGCGGACGTGGGGCTGCCGCCGGCCGCCGTTCGGTTCGCTGTCGCGCTGGCTGACGAGACCCTGGTCTTCGGGGCAGAGCTGGACGGGGTCGGCTTCGACGGTGCTGCCGACGTCGCTGGTGCCGACGTGCTGGCCCGAGTTGTCGGTGAACCGTCCTCGGCCGTGCCCGAGCAGGCGCTCACCGTCGCGATGATCATGATCGCTACGGCCGCGGTCATGCTCCGGGGTCGGGGCATGTCAGTCAGCCTAGGTGGCCGGTCGTGAGTTAATGTCGGGGCACATGTGATCACGGGAGCACGTCGGGGAGGTGACCTGTGCGTTGGCTACGTCGACGCAGGCAACAAGCTGAACAGGACCGGCGCGCATTGCAGCATCCGCTGCTGGAGGCGGCCCGTCGTTCCGACTGGGCGGTGCGCGAACCGGAATGGGAGATGCTCGCCGACGTCGAGCGCGAGCTCAGCCGGCGACCGCGAGCGCGGATCGCGCTCTTGATCGGCAACCGGGCCAGTCCGCTCGGACCGACCATCGCCGAAGCCTTTCCACAGGCAGAATTGCACCGATTCGGCTTCCTGTCTGCACCCGCCGAGCTCCATGTTGATCTTGCTGCGGCCGGTCCGTTCGACATGATCATCGACGACACTCGCCGGGTACGACGTCGGCGGGACGTCTTCCGCAGGAGTTGGTATCAGCTCAAGGCCGGTGGCGTCTATGTGGTGCGTGACTTCCGGAAGAACCCGTGGCCGGAGGATCAGCGTCCCTACGACAAGGTGATCTGGCCCTATCTGGTGCGGCTGATCAAGCGCCGAACCGAACCGCCGCCCGAAGGGGCGACCTGGCGGGTCCGGGACGAACGTCGCCGGGCGCAGTCGCTCGGCCGGGTGATCCTGGGCACCGAGCATCTGATCATGGAGAACCGCGTCGCCGGCTACGCCAAGCTGCGTGACCATGAGATGAACGCGGTGATCATCAAGCGGGACGACGCCCGAGCCGAGTTGATCATGACGAAGCCCGCGCTCAGTTTCGAGTCCAGGGCAACCCTCGAGCCGGACGCGCTGTACGACTCCGATCGCCGCTTCGTCCGCCATTATCAGGTCCCCGAGCTTTCGGTGCGTCGCTATCGGGACGCAACGCTGCTACCGGCGCAGGTCGCGTTGCAGGGGAATCTGATCTTGCCCGAGACCTTCCGGCACAACCAGTTCCCCCGGCTCAAACACCGCCGACTGATCGACTTCAGCAACCTCTTCGCGACCGTCCCCGACTCCCGTCCCGTTGATCATCTGGCCGGTCGATATCTCTTCCTGGACATCGAATGGCGGGAGCACTTCGGCCATTTCACCACCGAGCAGCTGCCCCGGTTGTGGGCCTGGCCCCAGCTGAAGGCCGGGATGCCGGATCTGCAGGTGGTGTTGTCCCTGCAGCGCGGACACAAACGGCCGAAGCCGTGGCAGCTCGACATCCTCGCCGCAGCCGGAGTCTCTTCTGAGGACGTGGTGCCGATCTTCGGCCCGACGGTGGTCGACGAACTGATCGGTGTCACCCCGATGTCGTCGCTGCCCAACTACATCCATCCGGAGATCGAGCAACTCTGGCAGCGGATCGGCGACCGGCTCGTGGAAGGGGCACCGGACCGGGTCTGCGCGGACAAGATCTTCGTCACCCGTCCACCGGAAAACCACCTGCGGGAGTGTCACAACCGCGAGCAGGTCGAGGAACGGTTCCGTCGAGAGGGCTTCGAGATCGTCAGGCCGGAGCTGCTGCCGATGGCCGAGCAGGTGCAGCTGTTCCGCGGTGCCTCGGTGGTGGCCGGCTTCGGTGGCAGCGGCATGTTCAACCTGATGTTCCGCACGAAGCCGGCGACCGTGATCATCCTCCGTCCCCGTTCGTACACCTCGGTGAACGAGTACCTGATCAGCTCGGTGCTCGGAAACTCCGTACACATGATCGACAGCCGGCCGGACATCGATCAT
Source organism: Microlunatus sp. (assembly GCA_036566865.1). Lineage (GTDB taxonomy): Bacteria > Actinomycetota > Actinomycetes > Propionibacteriales > Propionibacteriaceae > Microlunatus. The sequence goes on along the minus strand of DATCVL010000006.1, from coordinate 5,825 downwards.
CCCGAACACGGCTGGAGCAAGAAGGCCTTCCACTCCGGCTTCAGCTTCGACTTCGACCGCGAGGGCCGCGAATTGGATCGGGTCCTCGGCGGCCTGTGATCAAGTCGCCTGCGGTCGTGCGGCTGGCCACCGGACCCGCAACTGAGCTGTCGGCCTCAGCGGTGGACGATGTGCACCGGAGCCAACCGGCCGGTACCCCGGCCGACGGCCAACCGCAGCTGCGACTGGCGGGCCATGCCCATGCCGGCCAGCATCGCCACCACGGCAACGATCGCGCCGCAGGTCACCATGGTCAGCCGGACTCCGACGTGATCGATCGCGGCGCCGACGATCGGGCCGCCGATCGCCTGGCAGCCGAGCAACACCAGCAGGTAGACGCTCATCACCCGGCCCCGTACGGCGGCGGGCGCGGTCATCTGCACCAGCGAATTGGCGCTGGTCATGAACAACATGGTGACCATCCCGATGCCGATCAGGGTGGCGCAGAAGAGCAGTTCGACGTGCCAGACCGAGGCGATCATCAGGGCGGCACCGAGGCCGACCAGGCAGCTGACCAGGAACCGCAGTCGCGGACCGCCGGTGCGTCGAGCCGAGAGCAGCGCCCCGGTCAGCGAGCCGACCGCGACCAACGTGTTGAACAGGCTGTAGCCGCCGACTCCGCTGGTGAATTCGGTGGTGGCGAAGGCAGTCAGGATCACCGGCATGTTCAAGCCGAACAGTGCCAGTGCGGCGACCAGCACGATCGTCCACATGATCTCCGGCGTCCGCCGGATGTAACCCAGTCCCTCGGCGAACTGCTGCTTGATGGACGGGCTATCGGCCGCCACTTTGGCGCCGATTCCGTCCGGCATCGTCATGATGCCGAGCAGGGTCACCACCAGCAGACAGGCGGCGCCGTTGATCATGAACGACGGTCCCTGTCCGACGGCGTGGATCAGGATGCCGGAGATCGCCGGGCCGATCAGCCCGCCGAGTTGGAAGACCGATGAATTCAGGCTGATCGCATTGCGGATGTGCTGATGGCCGACCAGTTCGGAGACGAACGCCTGCCGGGTCGGGTTGTCGACCACGGTGACGAAGCCGAGCATGATCGCGATCACGAACACGTGCCACGCCTGTACGGCACCCGTCACGGCGAGCAGTCCGAGCACGATGGCCAGCGCGGCGGCGACCGACTGGGTGATCATCAGCACCTTGCGCTTGGGGAAGCGGTCGGCGATCACACCGCCGAACATGCCGAACAACAACACCGGCAGGAACTGACAGGCCACGGTGATGCCGACGGCGGTGGCGCTGCCGGTCAGTTCGCGGATCAGCCAGTCCTGGGCGATCCGCTGCATCCACAGGCCGGTGTTGGCGACCAGTTGGCTGCAGACGTAGATCCGGTAGTTACGGACCTGGAGCGCGGCGAACGCGCGCGGCCAGCGGAAGCGAGCCGCGGCCATCGACTCCGAAGTGGGGGCGGTCGCAACCAACTCGCCTCGACTCGCATCGAGGTCACCTCGCATCACATCGAGGTCACCTCGACTCGCGTCGAGATCCAGATCGTCGGGGGAGGGCGCACGGCGTTCTGCAGGCACCGCGGACACGGGGCAATCACCAAACTCTGATCAAGGAACCACTGGGCAGGCGGAAGCACGCGCAAAACACTCCGACGTGTCGAGCATCAGGCGCCGGCGGATGCGGGCAACCCGGTCGCTTCTGGCGGCAGGCGGGTTGGACTCGTGATCCATCACGTGGTCACGACGATCGGCGGTGGAGAGGGCTCGGATGCGAGGCTTGTGCGGCAAGCCTAAGGCCGGCAGGAATATTTGCCAGCATCATTGGCACTATATCTACCATTGCGATTCGTAATGGCGCTGTCCGGCGTGGATCCGAATCCGAAACAAATCCTCGTACGCCTCCTGCTGGTGGCCCGGTTGCGGCCGTTCGGCGGCGTACCGGACAAGAATGTTGCAGGGACGTCCATGACCGGTGGGCGCCGATGAGAGGTTGACCATGGCCGACCAGCAGACCTTGGACCCGGTGCTGTTGCGTACCTACCTCGCGGTGGTCGAGGGACTCAGCTTCACTCGCGCGGCCGAACAGCTCGGACTGAGCCAGCCGACGGTGTCCCAGCACATCCGCCGGCTGGAGGATGCAGCCGGTCGTCAGCTGGTCGCCCGGGATACCCGGAGCGTGCGGCTGACCGACAACGGCGAGGCGATGGCCGGCTTCGCCCGGACGATCCTGGCCGCCAACGACGAAGCGGTCGCGTACTTCCGTGGCTCGGCGATGGCCGGTCGGTTGCGGTTCGGCGCCGCCGACGAACTCGCGCTGAGCGAGTTGCCGCACATCCTGCGGGACTTCCGTCAGCTCTACCCCAAGATCAACTTGGAGCTCACCGTGACCCAGTCCGGCATCCTGCAGCGCCGGCTGGTGGCCAACCATCTGGACCTGATCTTCATCAATCAGGAGCCGGACACCGACCGGGGTCGGCTCGTCCGCCGGGACCGGCTGGTCTGGGTCGGGCTGAACAAGACCGAGCTCGATCCCACCCAGCCGGTGCCGCTGATCACCTATCACGCACCGAGCTACAGCCGCAGCGCCGCCATCAGCGCGTTGGAGTCGGCCGGCCGGACCTGGCGGATCACCTGCAACACCCGCGAGATCAACGCCATCCTGGCCGCGACCCGAGCCGGCCTGGGCATCTGCGTGCTGGCACAGAGCCGGATCCCCGGCGACCTGCGCTCGCTGTCCGGCCGGTTCGACCTGCCGACGCTGCCGGACGTGGAGATGGCCCTGGTCGACAACCCGCTCGCGCCCCGGGAGCCGGTCGAGGCGCTGGCCCGTGCCATCCACAACCTGCCGCTGGCGCCCCTGCGTCCCTGATGGCGCCGCGGCGTTGGTGTCGCGGGTAGCGGCAGCAACCGATCGGGCTCACCGAGCCGGCCGAGTTCCTCCCCGAGGAAGGCGTCGGTCGGACGGTCCATGCAGGACGGTATTGAATTGTCGGCGCCATTTCACAGATCAGTCGTTACGCTGGGCGGCGCCCGGAATGGACCGAGGCGTATTCGGCGTTGACCACGATGGCCAACATCGTTCGATCGAGCAAGTGAGGTAGAGGTGCCAACAGGGAAGGTCAGGTTCTACGACTCCGCCAAGGGGTTCGGATTCCTGAGCAAGGAAGACGGCGGTGACGTGTACGTGCGTTCGACCGCGCTCCCGCCCGGGGTGACCAGTCTCAAGCCCGGTCAGCGGGTCGAGTTCGGTGTGGTCGAAGGTCGCAAGGGGGAGCAGGCACTGTCGGTGCGGTTGCTCGAGCAGCCGGTGTCGCTGGCCAAGCAGCACCGCAAGTCGGCCGAGCAGATGGCCGTGATCACCGAGGACCTGATCAAGATGCTGGACTCGATCAGCAACGGCTACCGCCGTGGCCGCCACCCCGACAACAAGGTCGGCAAGCAGGTCGCCAGCGTGCTGCGCGCGGTGGCCGACGAACTCGACGTCTGACCAGCTGGACCAGCAGCACGGATCCGCGTCCGATCGGGCGCGGATCCGTGGTCTGTCCGGACGGATGCGGTTCGGACCGGGTGGAAACAGGTCCGTAACGTCGGCGGGATGATGCCGACGGTCCGGGGCACTACGATCTGGGAACCATGGCGACCGAGGCAGAAAAGACCGCGTCGAAACCAACCCCACCCAGCTCGCGGTTGGGGGCGATCGATCGCTGGTTCGAGATCACACAGCGTGGTTCCACCTTCGGTCGCGAGGTGCGCGGCGGTCTGGTCACCTTCTTCGCGATGGCCTACATCGTCGCGTTGAATCCGTTGATCATCGGCACCGCACCGGACGGTGCCGGCAATCTGCTCGGCGGACTCCCGTACAAGGACGCGGCCGGGCAGGTGATCGGCGCCAACGTCAGCCACGCGATCACCCTGGTCGCCGGCGCAACCGCGTTGATCGCCGGTCTGGCCACGATCGCGATGGGCGTGATCGGCCGTTACCCGCTGGGGATCGCGACCGGCCTCGGTCTGAACGCCTTGCTGGCCTTCACCATTGCCCCGCAGATGACCTGGCCGCAGGCGATGGGCTTGGTGGTCATCGAGGGTGTGGTGATCGCGCTGCTGGTGCTGACCGGTTTCCGTACTGCGGTCTTTCGCGCCGTACCGCCGTCGATGCGGGCGGCGATCTCAGTCGGACTGGGCCTCTTCATCGCGTTCGCCGGGCTGGTCGACTCGGGCGTGATCCGCAAGCCGGAGGGCTCGGTGCCGGTGCAGCTGGGGATCGACGGATCGCTCAGCGGCTGGCCGATGCTGGTCTTCGCGATCGGCCTGTTCGTGGTGGCGATTCTGCACGTCCGCAAGGTGAAGGGCGCGCTGCTGCTGTCGATCGTGATCGCCACCGTGATCGCCGTGATCATCCAGGCGGCCGCGCAGCTGCCGGCGCAGAGTGATCAAAATCCGACCGGCTGGGCGTTGAACGTACCGACCGTCGGCCAGCTGGTGTCGGTGCCCGATCTCAGCCTGGTCGGCCAGGTCAGCGTCTTCGGCGCATTCGCCGAGGGCATCCACCGCTTCCTGCCGCTGGTGATGTTGATCTTCGCGCTGATCCTGTCCGACTTCTTCGACACCATGGGCACCGTGGTCGGCGTCGGCGCAGAGGGCAATCTGTTGGACGAAAAGGGCAATCCGCCGCATCTCGGTCCGGTGCTGATGGTCGATGCGCTGTCGGCGACGGCCGGCGGTATCGGCTCGGTTTCCTCCAACACCGCCTACATCGAGTCAGCTGCCGGCGTCGGCGAGGGTGCCCGGACCGGCCTGGCCTCGGTGGTCACCGGAGTCGGATTCCTGTTGGCGATGTTCTTTGCGCCACTGGCCACCATCGTGCCGTCCGAGGCGGCTGCGCCGGTACTGGTCTTCGTCGGCTTCCTGATGATGTCGCAGGTGACCAAGATCAACTGGGGTGATGTGGAGATCGGCCTGCCGGCCTTCCTGACGATCATCCTGATGCCGTTCACGTACTCGATCACCACCGGCATCGGTGCCGGCTTCTTGATGATGGTGGTGCTGAAGCTGGCCCGCGGGAAGGCCCGTGAGATCCACCCGTTGCTCTACGGCATCGCCATCGCGTTCTTGATCTACTTCCTGCAGGGACTGATCATGAAGCTGATCAGCTGATCAGTTCGGCGGGGCGAGACGCGCGCGCAGTCGGGGCAGGTCCAGGTCGGTGCTGGGGTACTGCGGATCGAGGTCGCGCAGAGTGCTCAACAGGATGGTCGCGACCGCCCAGTTGCGGTACCACTTGTGATCACTGGGGACCGCATACCAAGGTGCGTTCTCGGTCGAGGTCGCCGCCAGAGCGTCGGCGTAGGCCCGCTGATAGTCGGGCCACAGACGGCGTTCGGTGATGTCGGCCTCGTTGAACTTCCAGTGCTTGGTCGGATCATCCAGCCGCGCCAACAGGCGTTCGCGCTGACGATCGTAGGACAGATGCAGGAAGCATTTGATCACCGTGGTCCCGTTCTCGTCGAGCCCGGCCTCGAAGTCGTTGATCAACTTGTAGCGTTCGGCCCGCTCGGCATCGTCGATCTGATCATGAACGACCGGGACCAGGACATCCTCGTAGTGGGACCGATCGAAGACGCCGATCATGCCGGGACCCGGCAGCGCCTTGCGGATCCGCCAGAGGAAGTCGTGCGACAGCTCCTCCGGACTCGGCTTCTTGAACGCCCTGATGTGTGCAGAGCTCGGTCCGACCAGGCCGACGACATGATCGATCACGCCGCCCTTGCCCGCGGTGTCCATGCCCTGCAGGACCAGCAACACCGACCGGCCGCCGTCGGTGCC
>DATCVL010000005.1:0-3287 GCA_036566865.1 Microlunatus sp. | reverse complement strand
CGAGTCGAGAACGGTCCGGCTCGGGCCGACCCGCCGTCATCGGGTGGGACTGCTGATGATCAGCGCGTCACCCTGTCCGCCGCCACCACACAGTGCCGCCACCCCGGTGCCGCCACCCCGCTGACGCAGAGCATGAGCCAGATGCAGCACCAGCCGGGCGCCGGACATCCCGATCGGGTGTCCGACGGCGATCGCACCACCGTCCACGTTCACCTTCTCGTCCGTCTCGGAGTCGCTCAGCCCGAGAGCCCGGGCGCTGGCCACACCGACCGTGGCGAAGGCCTCGTTGATCTCGATCAGGTCCAGGTCGGCAACGCTGAGCCCCGCCTTCTTGCAGGCGGCCTCGATCGCGTTCGCCGGTTGCAGTTGCAGCGAGGAGTCGGGTCCGGCGACCATCCCGTGCGCGCCGATCTCCGCCAGCACGGTCAGCCCCAGCCGCTCGGCCAGCTCCGGACTCGTCACCACCACCGCGGCGGCGCCGTCGGAGATCGGGCTGGACGTACCGGCCGTGATGGTGCCGTCCTGGCCGAATGCCGGCTTGAGCTTGCCCAACGTCTGCACCGTCGAGTCCGGCCGTACGCCTTCGTCCGCGGAGACGACCAGGTCGTCCCCACGCCGCCGCGGGATCCGTACCTCGACGACTTCGTCGGCCAGCGTCCCGTTGGCGATCGCCGCGGCAGCACGCTGATGCGAACGGGCCGCGAAGGCGTCCTGCTGCTCGCGGCTGACCGCCGTCGAGCCGACGTTGTGCTGATCGGTGAGCGCACCCATCGCCTGATCGGAGAAGGCGTCCCACAGCCCGTCCAACGCCATGTGGTCGGCCATCGTCACGTCGCCGTACTTGAAGCCCTTGCGGGACTTGGGCAGCAGGTGCGGCGCGTTGGTCATCGACTCCATCCCGCCGGCCACCACGATCTCGCACTCGCCGGCGCGGATCAGCTGATCCGCCAACGCGATCGCATTCAGTCCGGACAGGCAGACCTTGTTGATGGTCATCGACGGCACCGTCATCGCAATACCGGCCTTGACCGCCGCTTGTCGCGCCGGCATCTGTCCACAACCGGCCTGCAGCACCTGCCCCATGATCACGTATTCGACCTGGTCGGGCCGGACCCCGGAACGCTCCAACGCAGCACCGATCGCGATTGCGCCCAGATCGACCGCGGTCAACGACTCCAGCCCACCCAGCAGCTTGCCGATCGGCGTACGAGCCCCGCCGACAATCACCGATCCCATCGCGTCCGCCTCCTCGTCGAGCCCGTCCTGCCCGGTCACGTCGCTGGCAGTCAGGGTGCTGCACCGTCAGATCAATCGCCGTTCTCCCCTGCACCCTATGACGCCCGGAGGCGTTTCCGGAGCCGCCCAGGACGACGGCGATCGACGCGCCCGACCCGGTCCCTCGTGGGTGAGGCAGGCTGTCGCCATGGGATCCGAGCCAACCGCTACCAGCCCGCTCGACGACGCCGGCGTGCTGGCGATCGACCACGTCGGCGTGGCCAGTGCAGACCTCGACGATTCGCTCGCCTTCTATGCCGGCCTGATCGGACTGGTCGAGGTGCACCGGGAGACGAACGAGGACCAACAGGTGATCGAGGTGATGCTGGCCGCACCGGGATCAGCCGACACCACCGATCGTGCGGGGGCAGCAGCGCGGCGAACCGCACAACTGCAGTTGCTGGCTCCGCTGTCCGCCCAATCGGCGGTCGGGAAGTTCCTGGACCGTTCCGGTCCCGGCCTTCAGCACCTCGCCCTGCGGGTCGGCGACATCGCCGCCAGCAGCGAACGATTCCGGTCACAGGGACTGCGATTGCTCTACCCCGAGCCGCGCATCGGCACGGCCGGTTCCATGATCAACTTCGTCCATCCCAAGGACGCCGGCGGGGTGTTGCTCGAGCTGGTTCAGGCACCGGAGTCCTGAACCGACGGCGCGGCCGACCTGCCCGACCTGTTTCGGCATGCGTACACGCGGTACCACAAGTCAGGAAACCGTGGACCGGGGCGTTACCGTAGGGATACTTACGAGATCCACCACCGCGTCGTGAGGCGCCTGTATCGAACAGCTGGGGACAGATGGCGACATCGGATGAATCAAACGGCCTGAACCTCTTCGACGAAACCGCCAGTGCGGTAGGAAACTTCCCGTGGGCGATCCGCGGTTATGACCGGACGGCCGTGGACGACTATGTCCGGACCTTGGAGAGCAGGGTCGTTCAGTCCAACCATCAGATCAACGATCTGAACAAGCGGATCAGCGAGGTGCAAGATCAACTCGCGGCGGCCCGCAAGCAGTTGGAGGACCCCGACGTCGACTACTCCAAGCTCGGCGCGCGTGCCAGCAGCATCCTGCGGATGGCCGAGGAACAGGCCAAGGAGATGCTGGACTCGGCCAACGCCGACGCAAACCGGCTGCGGGAGACCGGCCGCCGGGACGCCGATCGGCTGCGGCAGCAGGCTGCCGCCGACGGGGAGCAGATCCGCACCACCGGCCGAGCCGAGCTCGATCAGCTGCGCGAGAAGGCCAAGCACGACGTCCTGCAGGAGGTCGAACGGGCCCGCACCGAGGCGGCAGCGATCACCGCTGCGGCCCAGCGCGAATCCGAAGCGGTACGACGTGAGGCGCAGCAGAAGGCCGACTCGGTTCGGCAGTCCGGCTACCTCGACGGCGAAGGCATCAAGCGCACCGCCGAATCCGAGGCCGACAAGATCCGCCAGCAGATCGTCAGCGAGCGGGAGGCGGCGACTGCCGAGCTCAAGCGGATGCACCAGGAGTCGACGAATGCGACCGGCAAGCTGCTGAGCGAGGCGACCCAGCACCATCAGCAGGCCGGGGAGCGGATGGCCGCCGACATCGCCACCGCCACCAAGCTGCGTACCGATGCCCAGGCCGAGGCAGAGAAGCTGCGGCTGGACGCCAAGGAAGAGGCCGACCGGGTGGTCAGCGCGGCCAAGAAGCAGGCCGAGCGGATCGCTCAGCGCACTCAGCAGGAGTTCGAGTGGCGCAAGGAGCAGCTCAAGCGCGAGACCCAGAACCTGGTGCAGCGCAAGCAGGCCGTCCTGAATCAGCTGCAGAGCCTGTCGGCGCTGGCCTCACAGAGTGCTGCCGACGTCCCGGACATGCAGCCGTTGGCCGACCTGTCCGACGATCTGGAGGAATTCACCCACCAGTCGGACGGCGAGGACTCGTCGGCGCCGGCTGGAGCTGATCCGACCGCCGCCGACGCCGCTGCACCGGCGGGCGCAGCGTCGAACGGCAGCAACGGATCGGCACAGACCCCGGCCGAGGACGA
>DATCVL010000004.1:0-4195 GCA_036566865.1 Microlunatus sp. | reverse complement strand
GACCGGCACCTCCAGGTCGAGCCCGGCCAACCGTCGCAACTGCTCGGCCAGCACGGCGCCCTTCAGCCTGCGTTGAGCGGCAAGATCAACATGTTGGAAGTCGCAACCGCCGCAACCACCCGGACCACTGATCGGACACGGTGCCGGAACGCGATCCGGGCTGGGCTGCAGGATCTCGGTCGCGTCGCCGCGCCAGAAGCTTTCCTTGCTGTCGTCGGTGATCGTGATCATCACCTGCTCGCCGGGCAGCGCATGCCGGACGAAGATCACTCGACCCTCGTGCCGGGCCACGCAGTGACCGCCGTGCGCGATCGGGCCGACGGTGACCGGGCCGACCGTACTTCCCTGCGCTGATGGGGACCCCGCTGGTTCGATCGGCTCGGAGACGGCGTCCGGCGCGGGCTCGGAATCGGCCGGGTCCTCGTGCATCGGACTCATCGGCGGGAGCTGCGTTGCCGAGCCGCCGAGCGCTCCATCCGTTGCCGGGCGGCGCTCGAGGACTGCAACAGGTACGGGACCGAGGTCACCATCACGCCGGGGGTGAAGAGCAGACGCACCTTCAACCGCATCGCGCTCTGGTTGTGCAGGATCTGCTCCCACCAACGCCCGACCACGTACTCCGGGATGTAGACCGTGACCACATCTCGCGGGCTCTCCCGGCGGATGTTCTTGACGAACTCGAGCGCCGGCGTGGTGATCTCACGGTACGGCGAGGCGATCACCTTCAGCGGCACCGGGATACCGGCGTCCTCCCACTGCTGGACCAGCTTCTCGGTGTCCTCCGGGTCGACGTCGACGGTGATCGCCTCCAGCACACTCGGCCGGGATGCCTTGGCGAAGGCCAAGGCCCGCAGCGTCGGCTTGTGCAGCTTGGAGACCAGCACGACGGCCCGCACCCGGCTGGGCAGCAACCGGTCCTCGTCCGGATCGATCGCGGTCTCCTCGGCCACTCGGTCGTAGTGCCGGCGAATGCCCTTCATCATCACGAACAGCACGGCCATCGCGATGATCGCGATGTAGGCGCCATGGGTGAATTTGGAGATCAGCACGATCACCAGCACCGCGCCGGTGCAGATGGCGCCGATGGTGTTGATCACCCTGGCGCGATACATCCGCCGCCGGCGGGCCTGGTCGGTCTCGGTCTTCAGCAGCCGGGTCCAGTGGATGATCATGCCGCTCTGGCTGGTGGTGAACGACACGAACACGCCCACCACGTACAGCTGGATCAGGGCCGTGACGCTGGCGTCGAAGGCCAAGATCAACACGATCGCACCGACTGCCAGCAACAGGATTCCGTTGCTGAAGGCGAGCCGGTCGCCGCGGGTGTGCAACTGTCGCGGCAGATAGCCGTCCCGGCCGAGGATCGAGCCCAGCACCGGGAATCCGTTGAACGCCGTGTTGGCGGCCAGGAACAAGATCAACATGGTGGCGGCCAGCACGAAGTAGAACGCCGGCGGGAAGAAGTCGAACACCACCTTGGCCAGCTGACCGATCGCGGTGTCGGCGTCGAAGTGGACGATCCGGCCGTTCAGGGTGAAATGACTGAACGGTTCGTCGACCAGCCGCAGGTTGGTCAGGTTGGCCAGCACGACGACCCCGATCATCATGCTCACCGAGATCGTCGCCAGCAGCGCCAGCGTGGTCGCCGCGTTCTTGCTCTTCGGCTTGCGGAACGCCGGCACACCGTTGGAGATCGCTTCGACACCGGTCAGCGCTGCAGAACCGGAGGAGAACGCCCGCGCCATCAAAATCACGAAGGCCACCCCGGCCAAGCCGGTGAACTGCGAGTCGCCCTGGACGCCGTACTTCGCCGTCTCCACCTGCAGGTCGGTACCGATCACCAGGATCCGGATCAGCCCGGTGACGATCATCGCCAGCACGCCGATCATGAAGCAGTAGGTGGGAATCGCGAACAGCGTGCCGGACTCCCGTACGCCGCGCAGATTCAGTGCCGTCATCAGCAGCACGACCAAAACTGCGACAAAAGCTTCGTGTCCCTTGAGGAACGGGAACACCGCTTCGGCGTTCTGGATCCCCGAGGAGACCGAGACAGCGACCGTCAGCACGTAGTCCACCAGCAGCGCCGAGGCGACCGTCAGACCGGCGTTACGGCCGAGATTGGTGGTGGCCACCTCGTAGTCGCCGCCGCCGGACGGGTAGGCCCGAACGTTCTGCCGGTAGGACAGCACCACGATGATCATCACCAGCGCGACGAAGATCGCGATCTTCCACGAGTACGCGAAACCAGCCACCCCGGCCAGCGACAGGGTGATCAGGATCTCGTCCGGCGCGTACGCCACCGAGCTCAGCGCGTCGGAGGCGAAGACCGGGAGGGCAATCCGCTTCGGCAACAGGGTTTCGCCCAGCTGCGTACTCCGCAGCTTGCGGCCGATCAAAAGCCGCTTGCCCACATCCGCGATGTTCACGTCCGGAAACTCTATGCCCACCACGGCCCGGACCGAACATCCACGACACGCGCCTTGAGTTTGCCGTAATCGGCGCGTTGGAACAGGATGAATCCGCAACAGAAGACGTCCGGATGTCGATCACCTGGCGGCGACGCAGCGGTCGGTGGCCTGTGACACCACCGCGGGTGCGCCGTACAGAACGAGGAGACCGAGCAGTGCACATCGTGATCATGGGTTGTGGCCGGGTCGGCTCGACCCTGGCCCGCATCCTGGAGAAGCGCGGCCACAGCGTGGCCGTGGTCGACGTCAACACCGACGCATTCCGCCGACTCGGCCCCGACTTCGGCGGCCGGACGGTGAAGGGCGTCGGTTTCGACCGCGAGGTGTTGCTGGAGGCCGGCATCCGGGAAGCCGACGCCTTCGCCGCCGTGTCCAGCGGCGACAACTCCAACATCCTGGCCGCCCGGGTCGTCCGGGAGACCTTCGAGGTCGACAACGTGGTGGCCCGGATCTACGACCCCGGCCGCGCCGAGGTGTACGAGCGGCTCGGCATCCCCACCGTGGCGACCGTCCGGTGGACCGCCGACCAAGTGATGCGACGTCTGCTGCCGACCGGTTCGGAGCCACAGTGGCGCGATCCGTCCGGCTCGGTGTTCCTGGTCGAGGTGCACGTCAACTCCGACTGGGTCGGCATGAAGATCAGTGAGATCGAGGAAGCCGCCGACACCCGAGTGCCCTTCCTATTTCGGATGGGTACCGGCGTCGTACCGACCAAGAGCACCGTCTTCCAGGACGGCGACCTGCTCTACGTCGCGGTCAACAAGGAGGCATTGGCCACGGTCGAGTCCGTCCTCGCGTCACCGCCAACACCCTGACCGCGTACCCGACAGCGGCCGATCATCGGACCAAGATCAACATCCAGGAAGAACGGAAGCCAGATGCGAGTCTCCATAGCCGGAGCCGGCAACGTCGGCCGGTCGATCGCCGCCGAGCTGATCGAGAACGGCCATGAGGTGCTGTTGATCGAGAAGGACCCGCGGGCGATCAAGGTGGATTCGCTGCCCGAGGCGGAGTGGCTGCTGGCCGACGCCTGTGAGCTGTCCACGCTGGAGGAGGCCGGCATCGACACCTGCGACGTCGCGATCGCCGCCACCGGCGACGACAAGGTCAACCTGGTCACCTCGCTGCTGGCCAAGACCGAATTCAGCGTCCCCCGTACGGTGGCCCGGGTCAACCATCCCAAGAACGAGTGGCTGTTCACCTCGGACTGGGGTGTTGATCATGCCGTGTCCACGCCGCGGCTGATGTCGGCTCTGGTCGAAGAGGCGGTGTCGGTCGGCGACCTGGTCCGGCTGCTCACCTTCCGCCAGGGCGAGGCCAGCCTGGTCGAGCTCACCCTGCCGCCGCAGAGCCCACGGGTGGGCGAACGGGTCGGCGACCTGCAGTGGCCGGGAGACGTGGTGCTGGTCGCGATCATCCGGGACGGTCATGCCCAGGCGCCCGATCCGGACGGTTCCCTGGAGGCCGGCGACGAGTTGTTGTTCGTCGCCACCGAGGACTACGAGAAGGAACTGGCCTCGATGCTGTCCCCCCGGATCACGCCGGCACCGTAGCGCCGGCCGCTCAGCCGGGGCGGTTCCCCGGGTCGCCGGGGTGATCCTCCGACTCGGCCGGGCCCTCGGACTCGGTCACGCGTTCGATCGGCGTCCGCCCCTTCGACAGCATCACGCCCATCACCAGCAGGGCAAGGGCGAGCAGCGGCCAGCCCAGTACGAGCTTGGCCACTC
>DATCVL010000003.1:0-22386 GCA_036566865.1 Microlunatus sp. | reverse complement strand
CCGCGTGCGCCACCACGGTCGGGCCGCCCTGGGCGGCACCGAGCAGGTCGGTCGGCAGCGCCGGCGTACCCCAACTGGTGACCACCACGTCCTGGCCGGGAAGCCGGTCGCGGAGCAGGTCCGGGTCGAGTTGATCATGGTCGTCCAGCCAGCTGGCGTGGAACCGGTCGTTGATCATGGTCCGGGTCGCGGGGTCGCAGACATCCGCGGCACGGGATGCCGTCAGAGCCATCAGCAGTCGGGTCACGGGCTGAACGCTACGCAATCAGCCCGATACCCGTCCAAGCCCGATCCAGCATCGGCCGATACCGTGGCGGCATGGACTACTCGCTCGCCCAGCTCCGGGGGTTCGTTGCCGTGGCGGACGAGTTGCACTTCGGCCGAGCCGCCCAACGCCTGCAGATGACCCAACCGCCGCTGACCCGGCAGATCCAGGCGCTGGAGCGCAGCATCGGGGTCCGGCTGCTCGACCGAGATCGGGAGGTGAGGTTGACGCCGGCCGGGACCGCGTTCCTGGCCGACGCCCGCCGGGTCCTGGCGCTGGCCGACGCAGCTCCCGAATCCGCCCGTCGGGCCGCAGCCGGTGAGGTCGGTACGATTCGGCTCGGCTTCACCGCGATCGGCGCCTATGCCGTGCTCGGATCGATGCTGACCCTGATCCATGATCAACTTCCCGGCGTCGAGGTGGAGCTGCACGAGCTGGTCAGCGAAGACCAGTTCGCCGCTCTGGCCACCAGCCGACTGGACCTCGGCTTGGTCCGGCCGCCGCAGCCCGACGGCCTGAGCTCGCTGCCGGTGCATGCGGAGGACCTGGTGCTGGCCGTCCCGGTTGATCATGAGCTGGCCGCCGGGGTGGAGCCCATACGGATGACCGACGTCTCGGCCGACTACATCGGCTACTCCCCGGAAGGGTCCCGCTACCTGTACGACGTCTGCGCGGCACTGGTCTCGGTGCAGGATTTCCTCGGCGCCGAGATCGCGTCCCAGTTCCCGACCATGCTCGCGCTCGTCCGGGCCGGCCGCGGGGTCGCTCTGATCCCGCGCTCCTGCACCGCGATGCGGATCGACGGCGTTGTCTATCGAGAGCTGGCCACCCCCGACACCAGGACGGTCAGGCTTGATGCGTGCTGGAACCCGCAGTCGCAGGACCCGGTGCTGCACCGGGTCCTGCCGCTGCTGTCGACGGACCGCTTGGTGCTGGATCCGTGAATGGCGCCGGGCTCAGTGCGCCGTGTCGTCCGGATTCTCGGTCGAGGCGCGATAGATGATCTCCGGCACCGAGCTGACGCCGGTCTGGTAGCCGCGGACCATCGCCAAAACCGGTTCCGGTCCGACGGTGGTGATCTGCACCGAGGACGTCTGCAGTTCGGCGAAGGCATGGATCCGCTTGTTCCCGATGGTCAGACCCTCGGCCAACGTCCGATCCCCGGCCTCGACCCGGTGCGCCCGGACCCGCTGGCCCTCGCTGTAGTCCTCGACCAGTTCCAGATGATCAAGGACGACCGGGGCGGCGAAGTCGGCCTGCCAGGTCACCGAATCGGAATCAGAGTTGATCATGGTCACGGTCGCATCGATGGGTGCGGCGAAGCGCCGATCGAGCTCGGATCGCCACTCCTGCAGGCGTTCGCGGTCGGCGTCGGGGATCAGACCTCGGTCGTCCGGTGGCAGGTTGAGCAGCAGGTTGGCGCCCATCCCGATCGAGCGATAGTGGATGCCGAGAAGATGATCAACCGACTTGGCCCGATCATGGTCGGCCCAGAACCAGCCCTTGCGGATCGAGACGTCGCACTCCGGGGGGAGGTAGAGGGCCTCGGCCAGCTGAGTCGAGTAGGTCGTGTACTGGCTGAAGTCCGTCTCGGCCACGACGTAATTGACCGGATCGGCGGCCAACCCGTCCTCGTTCCCGACCCAACGAATGGTCGGAGCACCCATGTTGAAGATCATCGCGTCCGGCTGGGTCTGGTTGATCACCTCGCCGATGCCGACCCAGTCGTACTCACGGCCCTGCGAACCGGCACCGTCGAACCACAGTTCGGTCAGCTTGCCGTAGCGGGTGCACAACTCACGGAGTTGATCTTGGTAGAAGCGGTCGTACGCCTCCTTGTCCTGATAGCAGGCCGCGTTGCGATCCCACGGGGACAGATAGAGACCAAGATCGAGTCCGTACTCCTCGGCCGCCGTGGCCACCTCGGCGACGACATCGCCCTTGCCGTCTCGCCAGGGTGAGGAAGCCACCGAGTAGTCGGTGGTGGCGGTCGGCCAGAGACAGAACCCGTCGTGGTGCTTGGCGGTCAGGATGACGTAGCGGGCGCCGGCCTCGGCGGCGGTGGCGAGCCATTGCCGGGCATCGAGTTCGGTCGGGTTGAAGCTGGCGGCCGGCAGCGTCCCGTCGCTCCACTCCAAAGCGGCGAAGGTGTTCACGCCGAAGTGGAAGAAGGCGCCGAGTTCCTGGCGCTGCCAGGCGAGTTGCCCAGGGGTCGGCGGAATCAGCGGTAGCGGGTCGGCCGCGAAGGCGTCGTTGAGCATGGCCCGAAGGCTAGCAAGACATCCGATGTCTGCCGGCCTGGTGGGCCCGGAAGGACAGATTAGGGTCGACGTCAGGAGTCAGCGCTGTCGCCATGATGGGAGAAAGATGGCCGAGTTGCCGGACGAGTTTCCGCTTCCGGGTCTGCCCGAGCAGGTGAAGATCTACGAGGTCGGTCCGCGAGACGGACTGCAGGCCGAGCAGGCGATCGTCGACACCCGTACCAAGATCGAATTCATCCGAGGACTCCGCCGGACCGGGCTGACCGCCATCGAGGCCACCAGCTTCGTCTCGCCGCGTTGGGTGCCGCAACTCGCCGACGCTGCCGAGGTGCTCGCCGGGATCGGTCCGGCCGACGGCATCCGGCATCCGGTGCTGGTGCCGAACCAGGTCGGCATGGACCGGGCGCTGGCCGCCGGTGCAACAGAGATCGCGATCTTCGTCAGTGCCACCGAACGATTCGCCCGGGAGAACCTCGCCAGCACCGTCGACGGTGCGATCGAGATGGCTACCCCGGTGGTTCGGCAGGCCGGCGAGGCCGGGATCGGTGTTCGCGGCTACGTGTCGATGTGCTTCGGTGACCCGTGGGAGGGCCGGGTGCCGATCGGCCAGGTCGTTGCGGTGGTACGGCGGCTGGCCGACCTGGGCTGCCGGACGATCAGCCTCGGAGACACCATCGGCGTGGCGACGCCAGGACACGTCCGGGCGCTGCTGGAGGCGATCGGCACGGCCGGTGTCGGGATGGACCGGCTGGCCCTGCATTTCCACGACACCTACGGCCAGGCTCTGGCCAACGTGCTCAGCGGCCTGTCCTGCGGCGTGATCGAGTACGACGCCTCGGCCGGCGGCATCGGCGGTTGCCCGTTCGCTCGTTCGGCGACCGGCAATCTGGCTACCGAGGATCTGGTTTGGATGCTGAACGGACTCGGCATCCGGACCGGCGTCGACCTGGACCGGCTGGTGCAGCTGAGTGGCTGGATGGCGACCAAGCTCGGCCGTCCGTCGCCCTCACGGGTGGTCACCGCGCTCTACCAGGAAGCCTCGGCCGACCAGCTCTTCTGACCGAGGACACCGGCCGGTCGGGCAGCGGATCGACACCGCGGAGCCTGCTAGGTTCGTGGCGGAGACGGCCGACCATGAGAGTGAGCGATGGAATCTACTGGCTACGAGGGTTTCGACATCGATCGCAGCACGGCACAGGCGTGGGCTGAGTTCCAGGCCCGGCTGAGCGAGGTCGTCTCGGTGATCGACGACTCGGGCGATCTGGTGATCGGCACCGAATCCGAGCCGGCCGACAAGGGCGGCCCGTTCGTGTCGTTCTCGGCGCCGGTCCGCGACACCATCCGCTCCGAGGCGGCCAGCAACGCCGTACTCGCAGACGCCTTCCAGCTCGGTCAGTCCGAGCTTGCCGCGATGGAGCGGGCCGGTTGGGACGCCCCGACCGCCGAAGCAGGCAACGGATCCCAGCCGACAGCCAATTTCTGGATCGAGCTGCCGCAGGAGGAATCGGACCGGCTGGCCGAGCTCGCGGTGATCGCGCTCCGGGACGTGTACGGAGTCCCGCACCCGGTCTTCCTGGCGCCCGATCAGCTGGCCGAGATCCTGACCCCGAAGGCCGAGGACCCGAACGACCAGCCGCGCTACGCCGACGAGGATGTCACCGCGGTGATGCCGGGCAGTCGCGAGCACCTGGACGACCTGCTGGACGACGAGCTCACCGAGCTCTTCGGGCATCGTCCGATTCGGGACGAGGAGGGCGACATCGCCATCCGCGTCGGGTCGACGATGATCTTCCTGCGGACCTCGCCGGACGCGCGCGAGATCGTGGTCTTCGCAGCTCTGGTGCACGAGGTCGAGGGCGGCCGGTCGCGGGCCACCGAGGTGCTCAACGACCTCAACTCGGAGGGCCGTTGGGTGAAGTTCCAGTTGATCAAGGACCGGGTCTTCGCCACCCTGTCGGTGATGGCGCAGCCGTTCGTGCCGGCCCATCTCGCCCAGGCCGTCCAGATCATGTCCGGGACGGCGGACGCGATCGATGATCATCTGGCCGACAAGCTGCGAGGTCGGACCACGTTCGACGACCCCGAGTCCGACGACTGATCGACCGTCGTCCGGTGATCAACATCGGTGTCTGATCAACCCGGCAGCCGAAAAACGTCGATTGATCGGTCGGTGACAAATCGGCGATCGGCCGACGTGCTGTAGCTTGCGTACCAAGGACGCGAGGAGCTGCCATGTTGGACAACGCCGCCGGCCGGCCCCGGGCCGCTGCGGAGGAATCGATCTCGGAGCCGACCGAGACCAAGCTGTGGCGGCTTGCCCCGACCGCGCCGTACGGGATCGCGGTGCACGGGGGCGCCGGCGGCAGGATCCACGAACTCGCTGATCAAGAACGACATGGGTTCGAAGACGGACTGCGGCGCGCTTATCGGGCCGGTGACTCGGTGCTGGCCGAGGGCGGCCCGGCGACCGATGCCGTCTGCGCCGCGGTCGCTGTGCTGGAGGACGACCCGCTCTTCAACGCCGGTCGTGGAGCCAGCCTGGCCGCCGACGGCAGCGCCGAGTTGGACGCCGCGATCATGGACGGCTCCGGTCATGCGGGCGCGATCGCTGCCTCCCGCTTCGCGCGCAATCCGGTCCGGCTGGCCCGGCAGGTGATGGATCGATCGCCGCACGTCCTGTTGTCCGGGCCGGATCGCGAGTTGATCACTGGCTGGGGTGAGGAGGTCGCCGAGCCGGAGTACTTCGTCACCGAGTCACGGCGCCGTCAGTTGGCGCGATTGCAGGAAACGGCTTCGAGCGGGCCGCGGCACGGCACCGTCGGCGCGGTGGCTCGTGACTCCGCCGGCGGACTGGCGGCGGCCACCTCGACCGGTGGGATGGCGAATCAGGGCGTCGGCCGGATCGGTGACACCCCGATCATCGGGGCCGGTACGTACGCCCGGAACGAGCTGGCAGCGATCTCCTGCACCGGGCACGGTGAGGCCTTCCTGCTCGGGGTGGTGGCCTACGACATCGTTGCCCGGATGCGATATCTCGGAGTTGATCTTGGCGACGCGGTGGCCGCGACGATCAGCACCGAGCTGTCCGGCAACGACTCCAGTGGTGGGCTGGTGAGCATCGCCGCCGACGGCACTGTGGTGGTCGCGCACAACTCGCCGATGATGTTCGCGGCCTTCAATCAAGATCATCAGCTGGTCATGCTGACCTGATGTCAGAGCCCGGAGCGCCGACGACGGCGTGCCGGTCCGAGGAGATCGTGATGCCGATCAACGACCAGATCTTCGCCCGGATGGATGAGCTCAGTCCGGCGGAGAAGAAGGTTGCCCGGAAGTTGCTGGCGGACTATCCCGGCGCCGGCTTGGCGAGCGCCGCGGCGTTGGCCCGCTCGGCCGGCACCTCCCCGCCGACGGTGCTCAGACTGCTGTCCCGGTTGGGAATCGGCAGCTATCCGCAGTTCCAGCGGCGGTTGCGCGACGAGGTCAACGATCAGCTCAACGGATCTCGGCGGCAGCCGGAGTCCGAAACCACCCTGGCGGCCGACGGTGATCAGTTCCGACGTGCTGTGGCCGAGCGTGCGGCGCTGGTGAACGAGCTGGCCTGCAGCGTTCCGCCCAGTGAGTTCGACCGGACTGTCCAGCTGCTGGCCGACCGGCCGCGCCAGGTGTTGATCACCGGCGGCTACTTCAGCCGCTACCTGGCGATGACCCTGGCGACGGAGCTGGACGAGGTGATCCCGGGCGTGGAGTTCGTCTCCGACCCGTCCGGTCGCCAGTTCGGCAAATTCCTCAATCTGACCCGCGGCAGCGTGGTGTTGATCTTGGACTTCCGCCGGTACGAAGCCGCCGCGGTGCACATTGCTCAATCCGCGAATTCACGCGGAGCAGCGGTGGTCGTGGTCACCGACCAGGAGCTGTCGCCGGCGGCGGAGTACGCCACGGCGGTGCTGCCGGCGCCGGTCGGCGGGGCCCCCTTCGATTCCATGGTCGGGGTGCTCGCGCTGCTGGAGGCGCTGGTGAATTCGGTGCTGGCAGCGGTCGGGAAGCGAGGCATGGAACGGATGCGTGCCTGGTATCACGGCGCGGGCATCGTCCGGACCCGCGGCGACTGAGTCGAGGTCCATCGACGCAGCTACCGGCCGGTGAACGGCAGTAACGAGTTGGCCATCGGAGTTCAGCGACACGACACATGATCATGGTCGTTCGTCTGCTTGGGTCGGCTTCGGTGAAGGAACGTGAAGATCGCGATGGTCGCCGAGTCCTTCCTTCCTTCGATGAACGGCGTGACCCACTCCGTACTGCAGATCCTCGACTATCTGACGGATCGCGGGCACCAGCCGACCGTGATCGCTGCGGCCGATCACCTTGCCGCCGACAGCCACCGGACAGCGAACGGCCGCCGGCTAGCGGTCCATCGGCTGCCGGCCGTGGCGCTACCGGGCTACCAGTCGTTTCGGGTTGCGCCCGGCGGCAGCAACCGCCTGCGCCGGCTGTTGACCGACATCGATCCCGATGTGGTGCACCTGGCCTCGCCCTTCGTCCTCGGTTGGCGGGCGATCCTGGCTGCCGACCGACTCGGCCTGCCCACGGTCGCGGTCTACCAGACCGAGGTGCCCGGCTATGCGGCCCGGTACGGCGTACGGGCCGCCGAATCCCTGCTGTGGAAGCGAATCGTCGACATCCACGATCGGGCGTCCATCACCTTGGCGCCGTCCACGTTCAGTTGTGCGGAGCTGGCCGCCAGAGGCATCCCTCGCGTCCGACGGTGGGGGCGAGGAGTCGACGCGCGGCGCTTCCGGCCCCACTGTCGTGATCATGAACTGCGATCGCGGCTGGCCCCCGACGGCGGAGTGATCATCGGTTATGTCGGCCGACTGGCGGCGGAGAAGCAGATCGATGATCTCGCGGTGCTGTCCGACCTGGCCGGCTGCCGGTTGGTGATCACCGGTTCGGGCCCGTACGAGGATCGGCTGCGGGCTGCACTGCCGGGCGCGATCTTCACCGGCTTCCTCGGCGGCGACGACCTGGCCGCGATGATGGCGAGCCTGGACATCTTCGTCCATCCGGGGGAGAGCGAGACCTTCTGCCAGACGATCCAGGAGGCGATGGCCTGCGGCGTCCCGGTGGTGGCCGTCGGCCGCGGCGGTCCGGTGGATCTGGTCGACCACAGTCGGACCGGCTGGCTCTATCGGCCGGGCGACCTGGACGCGCTACGGGCCCGGGTCGCCGATCTTGCCGGTGACGCGCGCAAGCGTGGTGCCTTCGGCCGAACCGCGACCGAGCGGGTCCGTGGCACCAGTTGGACCGCGGTCTGCGATGAGCTGATGCAGCACTATCGGGACGCTGTCCGTTCCGGTCCGCCGCTCCGACGGCACGCACGCCACCGGTCGGTCGCCGACCGGTCGATCGCCTGACCGGCCCCGTCCACGGCAAGGGTCAGCAGAATCGACGTTCGGACTGCTCGACCGCGTCGAATCCGTCCTTGATCATCTGCCGTTCGTAGTTCGCCACCGCGGTGATCAGATCCTGGTCGCGGGCCGCCGCCGCGGCCAGCTGATCGGACAGCGCTGCCGCATCGGCCAGTGCGACAGCGGCGCCGATCCCGGCCGGGATCATCGGATGCGCGGCATCGCCGATGACGGTGACCGGGCCACTCGACCAAGGCGCCCGGCCAGAGCCGGTCCGCGGTGAGCTGAGGCGTTCGCGAAGCGGTGCGCGGCCAGCGGCATGGCCCGACCGTCCGGTCCGACGACGGTGCTGAAGCCGTCCAACGCGGCGTCGGGGGTGTCGGGCAGTGTTGCGAAGATGGCGACCCTGAGTCTCGATGTCGGCCGGCTGACCGACCAACATCTCCTGGGCCACGGTGAAGTCGGTGTTCAGCACCCGGACGACGCTGCCGGTCACACCCGCGGTCTGCAGGACCAGTTCGTGCAGCTCGGGTGGCAGGCAGGCTCTGAAGGGTCGATCACATCCGGTTGATCACGGCCGACATCATCGCGCCCGGGATCGGCATCCCGAGTGCTTCCTCCTCGATCGCCTGCCGGGCCGTGCCGCCGAGCGACTGGGGCACCCGGATGTCGACCCGGCCACCGCGGCGTCCCCAACTGCCGACGACCCTGCCGTCCCACATCACCCCGCCGGGGTGGAACCGATCGTGCAGGTCGCAGAGCGGGCGCTGCCCGGGCCCGACGAACCGGCCCGTCCGGTCCTGGCCGAACAGTCGGAGGTCGCTGGGCACCAGCAGCCGCGCGCCCGACGGCTCGGGCGCCGCGCGCAGGCGTTCCTCGTCATCCGCGAGGATCCAACCGCGGCCGCCGTCGATCTCGACCGGGATCAGGTCGGCGGCCAACTGCTGCCAGACCTCTGCCGCATCGGCGCGGCTCAATCCGCTCCACCAGGAGAAACACGCTGCCGTGGTCGGGCCGAAGCCCTGCAGGTGACGCCGACACAGCTCGCGTCGCGCCGTGTCCGGGTCGATGGCCGGACGATCGACCTCCCGGACGTACAGCGCGCTCGTGGTCCACCTCAGCGCGATCCGACCGCTGGCACAGACTTCTCGATGCGGGACGAGACCCGAACCACGGCGCTCGCGGCCGTCGAGTTCCCGGCAGACCGCGTCCGCATCGCGCTCGAGCTGCCGGCGCCGCTCCGCGTCGATCGGCAACTGGCCGAGGGTGAAGATCCCGAAATCGTCCCGTGGCAGGAGGTAGACGGCGCGGCGCGGGCTGTAGGTCTGGATCAGGTCCGGGTGCTGCCAGGCGTCCGGCCGGCACCCCTCGACCCGCGCATGCAGGCCGAGCAACCCGTCCCGCGGCGCGGTGTCCTGCAACCCGAATCGGGCGCCCGCGGCAATCGATCCGACCGGCAGTCGGGTGGTCAGGTTGTTCACCGCGAGCCGATGTCGGACCAGCTGCTCCCGGTTCACTCGCAAGGTCGTTTCCACCGGTCCACTGATATCAGCTGGGACCGACGGCAGCGGCCCAACTAGACTCCTGCCGTTATGCCGTCTTCCGCCGTCTCGACCGGATCCCCCGAAGCCCCAGGATCAGCCGGAGCAGCAGCATCAGCCGGAGCAGCAGCATCAGCCGACCCGGCCGTACCCGCCTTCGGCTTCGATCCGGCCCTACCGATCTCGGCCCGGGTGGACGAGATCGAGACGGCGATCCGCGATCATCAGGTGGTCGTGGTGGCCGGCGAGACCGGCTCCGGCAAGACCACCCAGCTGCCGAAGATCTGCCTGAAGCTCGGCCGCCGATCGGTGGGTCACACCCAGCCGCGGCGGATCGCGGCCCGTACGGTCGCCGAACGCATCGCCGAGGAGATTGGAGTCGAGCTGGGAGACCTGGTCGGCTACCAGGTCCGCTTCACCCGCAAGGCGTCCCGTAGTACCCGGGTGAAGGTGATGACCGATGGCGTGCTGTTGGCCGAGATCGGCCACGACCGGGATCTGCGCCGGTACGACACGATCATCATCGACGAGGCACACGAACGCAGCCTGAACATCGACTTCCTGCTCGGCTATCTGCGGCAGCTGTTGCCGCGCCGACCCGAGCTGAAGGTGATCATCACCTCGGCCACCATCGACACCGTACGGTTTGCCGAGCACTTCGCCGATGATCAAGGACGACCGGCGCCGATCGTCGAGGTCTCGGGTCGGACCTACCCGGTCGAGGTGCGATATCGACCCCTGGTCGGCAATGCCGGTGAGGGCGCCGGTGATCAACAAGCCGAGGATCTTGATCAGGTCGACGGCATCTGCCGGGCCGTCAAGGAGCTCGCCGCCGAGGGTGACGGCGACATCCTGGTCTTCCTCTCCGGAGAGCGGGAGATCCGGGACGCAGCGGACGCATTGAACGGACTGAATCTGCGGTTCACCGACGTTCTCCCGCTGTATGCCCGGCTGTCGGCCGCCGAACAGCACAAGGTGTTCACCGCCCACACCGGGCGCAGGATCGTGCTGGCCACCAACGTCGCCGAGACCTCGCTGACCGTGCCCGGGATCCGGTACGTGATCGACACCGGCACCGCGCGGATCTCCCGTTATTCGGCCCGGACCAAGGTGCAGCGGCTGCCGATCGAGCCGATCTCGCAGGCCTCGGCCAACCAGCGGACGGGCCGCTGTGGACGCCTGGGCCCGGGCATCTGCATCCGGTTGTTCTCTGAGGAGGACTTCGCCGGGCGGCCCGAATTCACCGAGCCGGAGATCCTGCGTACCAATCTGGCCGCGGTGATCCTGCAGATGGCCGCTGCCGATCTCGGCAACATCGCGTCGTTCCCGTTCGTCGAGCCGCCCGACTCGGCACAGATCACCGACGGCCTACGGCTCTTGGACGAACTGGGCGCGATCAAGGGCCGTAACGAATCCAAGGCATCGCCGCGGCTGACCAAGGTCGGCCGTCGGCTGGCCGGCATCCCGATCGATCCGCGGATGGCCCGGATGCTGCTGGCCGGCGAACACCAGGGCTGCCTGCGAGAGATGTTGATCATCGTCTCCGGGCTGTCGGTGCAGGATCCCCGGGAACGTCCGGCCGAGCATCAACAAGCCGCTGATCAGTTGCATCGCCGCTTCTGGGCTCCGCTGAACGACGCCGACGAGGCGTCGTCCCAGGACGCCGGCAGCGGCGACAGCGCGGAGCCGGAAGGCAGCGACTTCCTGGCCATCCTGCGGTTGTGGCAGTACCTGCGCGGGCAACAGAAATCCCTGTCCGGTAACGCATTCCGGCGGATGTGCCGGGACGAGTACCTGCATTTCCTGCGGATCCGTGAGTGGCAGGATCTGCACGCGCAGCTGCGTCAGATCACCCGAGAGCTCGGTCTCAACATCAACAGCGAGCCGGCGGAGCAGAGCAGGATCCACACCGCGATCCTGTCCGGCCTGCTGTCTCATGTCGGTCTGGCCGAGGTGATGGAGGACCGCAAGCAGCGCGGCCGTACCGCCGACGGCAAGCGCCGACGGCCGTCGCTGCGGGAGTATCTGGGTGCACGCGGCACGAAGTTCGCGATCAACCCCGGCTCCAGCGTCGCCAAGATCAGCCCGCCGTTGGTGATGGCCGCCGAGATCGTCGAGACCTCCCGGTTGTGGGCCCGTACGGTGGCCTCGATCGACGTCGCTCAGGTCGAGGAGGTCGGTCAGCACCTGCTCAAGCACACCTACTCCGAGCCGCACTGGTCGGCCCGCAGTGGGTCGGTGATGGCCTACGAGCAGGTCACCCTCTATGGGATCCCGATCATCGGTCGGCGTCGGGTCGGCTACAACAAGATCAATCCGTCCGAGGCGCGGGAGATCTTCATCCGTTCTGCCTTGGTCGAGGGCGATTGGCGGACCCGGCACCAGTTCTTCACCGACAATCAGAAGGTTCGGGCCGAGGCCGAAGAGTTGGAGGAGCGGACCCGTCGCCGCGACCTGCTGGTCGATGATCAGGTGATCTTCGACTTCTACGACGCCCGGATCCCCGCCGACGTCACCTCCGGCGCGCATCTCGACCGGTGGTGGAAAGAGGTGCGGCAGAGCGATCCAGGTCGGCTCTCGCTGAGTCTTGATGATCTTGTGGTGGACGCCCAGGCTGCCGGAGCCGACGAATTCCCGGAGGTCTGGTCCAGCGGTGAACTGGATTTCAAGATCGACTACACCTTCGAGCCGGGTTCGTCCCGGGACGGTGTCGGGATCGAGATCCCGGTCGGCCTGCTGAACCGGACCGATCCGGCGACCTTCAGCTGGCAGGTTCCCGGGCTGCGGTCGGAGCTGGCCGGCGAGCTGATCCGCTCGCTGCCGAAGGCGATCCGACGCAACTTCGTCCCGGCGCCGCAGTTCGCCCAACGGGCCCTGGCCTGGATCGGTGATCATCCGCAGGTGCTTCAGCAGTCCTTCCCGGTAGCCCTCGGCGAGGCGTTGCGCGCGCTGACCGGGGTCGTGGTGCCGGCCGATGCATGGCTGTCCAGTCCACCACCGGCGCACCTGCTGCCGACGTACCTGATCAAGGACAAGGACCGGGTGATCGGCGAGGGCAAAGACCTGGACGAGCTGAAGCAGCAGCTCGCACCTGCCGCCAGCGTGGTCCTGAACCGGGCCGCGGAGAAGGTGACCAGTACCGGGGCGAAGGACTGGGTGTTCGGCACCATCGATGATCAGATCCGGACCGGCAGCCTGATCAGCTATCCCGGTCTCGTCGACGAAGGCAACTCGGTCGGCCTGAAGGTCTACGAGAGCGCCGACCGACGTGATCATTTCCATGCTCTCGGACTGCGCCGGCTGGTCATGATCAACATCCCCGATCCGACCCGCTGGGTGATCGGCCACCTGGGCAACAAGGCCAAGCTCGCACTCGGCGGAAGTCCCTATTCCGGCGTGCCGGAGCTGCTGGCGGATGCCCGACTGGCCGCGGCGGGCGAGCTGATCCGTCAGCATCAGGGCAGTCGGACCCATGATCAACAGAGCTTCCGACGGCTGTGCGATCAGGTCCGAGCCGATCACGCGGATCGGATGCGTACGTTGGTCAACGAGACCGCCGCCGCGTTGGAGGTCTGGGAGCAGATCTCGGCTCAGCTGGATGCGGTGAAGGCCATTGATGATCTTGCTGCCGCAGACCTGCGCGAACAGCTGGCGAACTTGATCTTCCCGGGATTCCTGGCCGTCACCGACGCCGAACGTCTGCCGGATCTCACCCGCTACCTGCGGGCTGCGCTGAACCGGGTCGCGGTGTTGCGTGCCAACCCGGCCAAGGACGCCGCCGGGCTGGCCACGATGACTCGGGTCGAGGATGCGTACGCCGAGCTCTGCGGAAAACTTCCGGACGGCCCGCTGCCCGCCGACGTGGAGCAGATCGGCTGGATGCTGGAGGAGTTGCGCGTCGGGCTGTACGCCCAGCAGTTGCGGACCCGGTTCCCGGTCTCGGAAAAGCGAGTGATGAACGCGATCGCTCGGGCCGGGCGCGCACATGGACTCGGCTGACCTGATCCCTGGCCGCTGACCGACCCCGCTGAACCGCTGATTAGATTGGTGCCCATGTTGGATCCGCGTTCGCTGTACGAGTTGCACCCAGACGTCACCGAGCTGATGACGGGGACCCGTCCGGTGATGCTCGTACAGCTGGACGGATTCATCGACGCCGGCCAGGCCGGTCGGCTGTTCTCTGCCCATCTGCTCGGGCATCTGGAGCATGATGTGCTGGCCGAGTTCGATCATGATCAGCTGCACGACTACCGATCCCGCCGGCCGATGATGGATTACGACAGTGATCACTGGGCGTCCTTCCGCACCCGCACCTTGCGGTTGCATCGGTTGGTCGATGCCCAGGGCGAGGCGTTCTTGCTCTTCACCGGGCCGGAGCCGGACGTCCAGTGGGAGCGGACGACGCAGGCGATGCTCGGCCTGATCGATGAGCTGGACGTACGGCTGACGGTTGCCTTGACCGGTATCCCGGGCGCGGTCCCGCACACCCGGCCGGTCGCGCTGAATGCACACGCCACCGACCCGGACCTGGTTCGGGATTCTCAGTCCTGGTTCGGCGAGGCCGAGGTCCAGGCCAGCTTCTCCGCGATGCTGGAGTACCGGCTGGGGGAGCGGCAGCAGACCGCGATGGGATTCGAGGCGTTCGTGCCGCACTACCTGGCGCAGGCCGCCTTCCCGCAGGCTGCCCTCGTACTCGGCCAGCGGGTCGCGCAGACCACCGGACTGGTGTTCCCGTTGGCACCGCTGGAGGAGGCGGCGGCCAGCAACATGGCCGAGATCGTCGAGGAGGTCGCGGGCTCCGGCGAGGCGCAGGAGATGGTCGGCCAGCTCGAGCAGCAGTACGACACCTTGCGCGCCGACCGGGGCGGCATCGGCTTTCCCCGTCCCGCCTCCGACGATCTCGCTTCGGTGCCGACCGCAGACGAGATCGGTGCCGCGTTCGAACGCTTCCTGGCCGAGCGCGACGACGATCCGCGCGGAGGCGACGAGCCGGACGACCTGGATCGCGACTCCCGCGACGACTGAGTCCGGCGGAGCCCAGCCAGTAGGATCGCGGCGTGCCGCAGTCACTGGACGAACTCCTCGACCTTCTGGAACTCGAACGGATCGAGGCCGGACTGTTCCGGGCTCGCCAACCTCGTACCGACCTGCAGCGGGCCTTCGGCGGTCAGGTGCTGGCACAGGCCTTGACCGCCGCCGGACTGACCGTCCCCGAGGGCCGGTTCCCGCACTCGCTGCACGGCTACTTCCTGTTGGAGGGCCGGATCGACATGCCGATCGTGTACGACGTGGACGCGATCCGCGACGGCGGCTCGTTCTCCACCCGTCGGGTCAGCGCCCGACAGAACGGCAAGGTGATCTTCTACATGTCGACCTCGTTCCATGTGGACGAGGATGGATTCGATCACGCCGACCCGTGTCCCGACGACGTTCCCGAACCGGAGTCGTGCCCGTCGATGGCCGAGGTGCTGAGCAAGCTCACCGGCGGACCGGCCGACCGGTGGACCCGGGAGTGGGGAGCGCTCGACGTCCGCTACGTCGGCAATTCGGGGCCCGGCGGCGGACTGCATGATCCTCGGCATCCGGCCCGAGCCCGGCTCTGGATCAAGACCGACGGAACCGTGCCGGATGATCGATTCCTGCACAGCTGCCTGCTCGCCTACGCCAGCGACCTGACCCTGCTCGGTGCGAGCCTGGTCCCGCACGGCGAGGTGCTCGGATCGCCGCGGGTGCAGGCGGCCTCGATCGATCACGCGATGTGGTTCCATCGCCGGTTCCGGGCCGATGAGTGGCTGCTGTACGACCAGGTCTCGCCGTCGGCGTCGGCCGGTCTCGGCCTGTCCACCGCACGACTCTTCCAGCACGGCACCCTGGTCGCCGACGTGGCCCAGGAGGGTCTGATCCGTCCCGCGCGCCGGCGAGGCTGACCGTATTCCTGCGCGGGTCAGCTCCGGCTGCCTACGATGGCTGCGTCCGTTGGACCCGGCCCGCTTCGGTCACCCGTCGTCAGACGTGCACCGCGTAGGCCGGAACCGCAGACGCTGGTGCGCACGCGAGGTGAGGCGGTTTTGATCATGGACGCTGGCAGCAAGCCGGAGGGTGACGATCGGCCAACACGCAGTCCGTCCGGCCGGTTCGCAGAGCTCAGCGATGCCGGCTGCCGGCAGTTGCTGTCCAGCGAGTCGATCGGTCGAGTCGGCTGGCCGTCCCGCGACGGCCAGATGATCTTGCCGGTCAGCTACCTGTACCAGGACGACATGATCATCTTCCGGACCAGTGCCTACGGTGTGCTGGCCGAACTGGTGACGCCCACCAAGGTGGCCTTCGAGGTCGACGTCCTCGACCCCGTTGAGCGGACGGGCAGAAATGTCGTGGCGCAAGGGGTGTCCCGAGCTGCACCGGACAAGAACTGGGCCCCGCGCTGGCGGATGGACGACGTCGTTCCCTGGGCCGGCGGCGCTCGGCACCTCTTCATCGCGATCGAGATCAAGAAGCTCAGCGGACGGTCCATCAGCAAGGCCGGGTAGCCCGGCCGACGCAATTGTCGATGATCAACCGGGACGGGTGAATCATGCGTGCTTGGATCGTGGAGCATCCCGGTCCGATCGACGGGCGACCGTTGGGCTGGACCGAACTGCCGGATCCGGAGCCACGACCAGGGGAGTTGTTGATCAAGGTCGTCGCCTGCGGTGTCTGCCGCACCGATCTGCACGTCAGCGAGGGTGATCTTGCCGTGCATCGCCGGCAGGTGGTGCCCGGCCACGAGATCGTCGGCGAGGTCGCGGGGCTGGGGCCGGAGGTCGACGGCTTCCAGCTTGGTGATCGGGTCGGGGTGGCCTGGCTCCGGCACACCTGCGGTCACTGCGATTGGTGCCGCAGCGGCCGGGAGAATCTCTGCCCCGACTCGAGCTACACCGGCTGGGACGCCGACGGTGGCTATGCCGATTACGCCTGTGCGCCGGCCGACTTCGCCTACCGGCTGCCGCCGGGAGACGCACAACGGTTGGCGCCGCTGCTCTGTGCCGGGATCATCGGCTACCGCGCCCTGAAGCGAGCCGAGCTGCCCCCGAACGGCAGGCTCGGGCTGTACGGCTTCGGCGGCAGCGCGCACCTGTGCGCCCAACTGGCATTGGCGCAGGGCGCCACCGTGCACGTGATGACCCGCGGCGTGCAGGCCCGCGAGTTGGCGCTGGCGTTGGGCGCCGCATCCGCGGGTGAGGCATACGCGATGCCCCCGGAGCCGCTGGACAGCGCGATCGTCTTCGCTCCGGTGGGCGACCTGGTGCCGTACGTGATGCGAGCGTTGGCACCGGGCGGGATCTGCGCGGTGGCCGGCATCCATCTGACCGACATCCCGGCGCTGAACTATCAGCGCGAGCTCTTCTACGAGAAGCAGTTGCGCAGCGTCACCTCGAACACCCGCGCCGACGGTCGTGAGTTCCTGGCCCTGGCCGAGCGGCATCACGTCACGGCGACCACGCATCCTTACCCGCTGGCCGGGGCTCAGCAGGCGCTGCAGGACCTCAAGGCCGGCCGCTTCGACGGCGCAGCCGTGCTGATCGCCCCGGACGGGTCGCGGGCATGACAAAGGGCCGGTCGCAGGGTGCGACCGGCCCTTGTCATCCGTGTTCAGCGGCGGAGGTGACGCCGCTTCATGATCATCCGTCCGTGATGATCAGGCTGCCAGTGTCGATGCGTTGCGGAGTTTGCCGATGGCGTGACGCTCGATCTGCCGGACCCGTTCGGCGGTGATGCCCCAGACTGAGCCGATGTCGGCGAGCTTGGCCTGGCGACCATCGAGCAGACCATACCGACGCCGTACGACATCGGCCGAACGCTCATCGAGCTGATCCAGCAGGGCTTCCAGCCGTTGATGCTCCTCGGCATCCAGGAACACCTCGTCCGGACCCGGCATCGGCTCCCGAGCGATCAGGTCGCCGAGCGCGGTGTCGCCGCCCTCTTCGACCGGTGCGTCCAGGCTGACGTGATCACGGCCGTACCGCATCAGGTCCAGCACTCGGTCCACGTCCACGCCCATCTCGTCGGCGATCTCCTCCAACTCCGGATCACGACCCAGCCGACGCTCCAGCGTGCGGCGTACCGCACCGACCTGGTTGACCTGCTCGGCGACGTGGACCGGGAGCCGGACGATCCGACCCTGCTGAGCGATACCGCGGCTGATCGACTGACGTACCCACCAGGTGCCGTAGGTGGAGAACTTGAAACCCTTTGTGTAATCGAACTTCTCCACCGCGCGGATCAAACCGGTGTTGCCCTCCTGGACCAGATCCAGCAGGGGCATCTGGGCCCGCCCGTACTTGCGGGCGACGGACACGACCAAGCGCAGGTTCGCCATCACGAATCGACGCTGCGCCTGCTCACCGAGTTCGACCAGCTGCTCCAGTTCGTCATCGGAGTACTTGTGCGGCTTGTCGCCACGTTCCTCCAGGGACACCTCACCGGACAGCAGCTTGCTCGCGTACAGCCCAACCTCGATCCGCTTGGCCAGCTCGACCTCTTCGGCGGCGGTCAGCAACGGCGTCTTAGCGATTCCGTCAAGATAGAGACCGACAGCATCCTTGCCTTCGATGCCCTCGTTCATACGGGTTGAAGTTCTTGTTGCCACGGTGGGCCCCTTTCGTTGCCTTCGACCAGTGCAACGCCCCGGGTATCATTTGGGATTCCGCAGGCACCCTGAAGAGTCCCTGAGATGTGTCCCGGATCTTCAATGCCGTACCCGTCAGCGGGTCAGCTCAATCCACCGTGGCGGAGCGGGTGGCGCGGGCCACCAGACCGTCGATGATCAGTGTCAACCCCAGTTCGTAGGTATCCGAGCGCTGACGTGCCATCGCCGGTGCCATCGCAACCAGGTTCGGCAGCCGACCGGCCGGTACCAACTCCAGGTATTCGGCGATCCGGCCGATCCGCTGCTCTGCCTCCCGGGCCGCGTGTTCGGTCGTGCCCCGGCCCCGCTCGTATCCCGCTGCGGCGACATACAGCGCCAGAATGTCGGCGCCGGCGACTGCCTCGTCATCGCCGAGCCCGCCGGCCCGAAGCAGTCCCAGCAGTTGGTCCATCTTGTCCAGCGTGTGCGGGGTCGTCGGGATCAGCGTCTCGAGCGAGATTCTGGCCAGACCTGGCCGGGAGGCCAGCAGGTCGATCATCTGCAGGCCGGTCTCGATCAGCTGTTGTCGCCAGTTCTCCGGGTCGGGCTCGGGCACCTCCAGCTCGTGCATCACCTCGTCCAGCATCAATTCGTGCAGCTCCGCCTTGTCCCGGACGTAGGCGTACAGCGAGGCCGCCCCGGTGTCCAGGCGTTGTGCGACCTTGCGCATGGTGACCGCATCGAGTCCGTCGGTGCTCAACAGCTCCAGGGCCGCTTGGATGATCAGCTCCAGGCTGAGCTGCCGACGCGGGGATTTCCCTGAGCGGAGCCAGGGTTGGGGCGGAAGCGGATCGGGGGTCACGCGAACACTGTACTTGTGGCGAACAGTGTTCTCAGGTAGAACGGCGTTCGTGTTCATCGAACACTGTTCCGTTTCCGTTCCTGATCGAGGAGCTTCGTCATGAATCTGTCCACTGCGCAGCCGACCGAGCAGGTCGACGAGCACGTTCCGGTGCTCATCGTCGGTGCCGGTCTGTCCGGGCTGTCGACCGCGACCTTCCTGGCCCTGCACGGCGCACCCACGCTGGTGATCGAACGCCATCCGAGTACGTCGACCGCGCCGAAGGCCCGCGGTCAGATGCCGACCGTGATGGAGGCCCTGCGAATCGCCGGCATCGACAACGACGTACGCGAGGCCGGCTTCGACCTGGCGAAGCCGATGGAGATCGTGATCGGCCGAACCGTCACCGGCGAACCTCTGCAGACGCTGCTGCAGAATTTCGATTTCGATCTCTCCGGGATCGCTGCGGCAGGCATGGGCATGGCCGGCCAGGAGCGGACCGAGGCGATCCTGGCCCGACGGGCTACCGAGCTCGGTGCCGAGATCAGGTTCAGCACCGAACTGGTGTCCGTCGACGCCCGGGAGGACGGCGTGGTCACGGTGGTGCGCGATGTCCGGACCGGTCAGCAGCGGCGGATCCTGGCCGACTATGTGGTCGCCTCGGACGGGTGGCGTACCGGCCTGCGGGAGGCCGCCGGCATCGGTGTCCACGGCCACGGTTCGGTGTCCCAGTGGATGAGTCTGGTCTTCCGGGCCGACCTCGGGCAGGTCTTCGCCGATCGGGAGTTCGCCCTGGTCTACCTGCAGAACCCCGAACTCCACGGCGGTGCCGGCGTGTTCGGCACCACCGATGACGCCGGTCGCTACATCTTCTCGTTCGGCTACGACGCGGCCACCGAGAACCCGGGCGACTTCGATCGGGAGTTCTGCATCGAACAGATCCGGATCGGAATGGGGCTGCCAGAGCTCGAGGTCAGCCTGGACGACGTCGCCGAGACCGAGTTCGCGCATCGACTGGCGGATCGGTACGCATCCGGCCGGATCCTGTTGGTCGGCGACGCCGCGCATGTGATGCCGCCGACCGGCGGGCAGGGTGGCAATACGGCCGTGCTGGACGGCTTCAGCCTGGGCTGGAAGCTGGCTGCTGTGGTCAACGGCCAGGCCGGTCCGGGGCTGCTCGACAGTCACGATCCCGAGCGGCGGCCGTACGGCGAGATGATCGCGGACTGGCAGTACCAGAACCTGCTGCACCGGATGACGCCCGGCGGTGCGGACGACCAGGGGTCGACCGATGTTGATCATCAGGACCAAGATCATGACCCGAATGCGGAGGGCGGCGACGATGGCGACAACGAGATGGCGATGATGTTCGGCTACCGGGTCATCGATGGCGCGGTCTGTGCCGAGCCGGATGATGATCATGAGCAGTTCGAGAACGGGTTCCGGCCGACCGGCCGACCCGGATCGCGGGTTCCGCAGCTCTGGTTGAACGCCGGCGGCGAACGGGGCTCGGTCATCGATCGACTGGGAAGATCATTTGTGCTGATCACGGGTTCGAGCGCCTGGCAGCAAGCCGCTGTTCAGGCGGGTCAGGAGCTCGGCCTGCCGCTGGAGGTGGTGGTGATCACCGCCGACCAGGTTGATGATCATGAAGCGCCGTGGACCGCGCGATACGGGATCGGTGATCATGGCGCCACCCTGATCCGGCCCGACCTGTTCGTCGGTTGGCGGACCGAAGGACCGGCATCTGCCGACGAGTTGATCAAGGCACTGCGCTCCCTGCTCAGCCGCTGAATCCCGTCGGCCGTCGATGATCAGCCGAGGATTCGAGTGGCCAATGTGCGGAGGTCACCGGTCAGCGGCTCGGAGGGATCGGCCGTCGAGTTGCGGAAGCGGCTCGGCGGGAGCCCGTAGACGTGGCTGAATCGCCGGGACAGGTGGTACGGATTTCGGTAACCGACCGAGCGGGCGATCTCGTCCAGGGTCGAGTTGGTGCGTTGCAGCGCGGTCGCCGCACGGGCCAGCCGGATCCGTTCCAGAGCGGAGGCGGGGCCGAGTCCGAACTGCTGTCGGAACAGCCGCGATGCGTGACCGGTCGACACGTGCCCGGCGGCGGCCAGATCCATGATCGGAACGAGCCCGATCTCGTCGGTACGCCAGCGCACCGCGACGTGATCGACCATCGCCAGCAGCGGCTCCGGCCAGCCGGGTGAACGATCCACCGGCGGCGCCAGGAAGACCTCCAGCAGGACTTCCAGTAGACGGTTGTGCTCCGCAGAGCGACCTGGATCGGTGCCGAGGGAGACGAGGTGGTCGCACAGGGACTGCAGCAGGGGAGTGACGGTGGTGTCGCGGAGTCGCGGCCAGCCCGAGGTTTGGCCGGCGTCGGGTCTCCGAAAGTGCACGTAGCCGTGTCGGGTGGTTCGTCGTGGGTCCCAGGTGAAGCGATCGTGGTCGCCCGGCCGCGCCAGGACGATGCTGCCCGGCGGCAGCCGCAAAGAGTTCGCGACGCCGTCGGTCCCGCGTACCTCCCAGGTCGCTGTTCCGGTGATCATCCAGACGAACTCGTAGTCGTGGACGAGGGTCCGCGGGCCGAAGGATGTGCCGGCCGGATATGTCGCTACCGCAGCAAAGCGCTCAGCCGTCGAGCTTCCGTGGGGTGCCGATGTCACAATCAGACATTAACCTGTCCGGCCGGGGCATGGCCGGGAAGCGTACGACGCCGAGAGACTGCTGGCATGTCCGTACTCGATGCCATCGATCCTGTCCGTACCGACCCGTCCGACATCCGCCGTTCCTTTACCGAGAACGGCTTCGTCGTCGTGCCCGACGCCTTGAGCGCTGACGAGGTCGCGGCGCTGAACGCCGAGGCAGTGCGGATCTGCCGGGGTGAGCTGGGCGCGATTGCCGGCGGTTCAGGACTCGCCGCCGATTCAAGCGACGCCGAGGTGCTGCGCAACTTCCTCTGCATCCACTTCCCGCACAAGATCTCCGAGATCGCCGCCCGTAGCCTGACCGCTCCTCGCATCGTCGACGTGCTGACCACGGTGATCGGACCGAACGTCAAGGCGATGCAGTCGATGCTGTTCATCAAGTCCGAGGGCAAGCCGGGACAAGCCTGGCACCAGGACGAGCACTTCATTCCGACCCGGGACCGGTCGTTGACGGCGGTCTGGATCGCGCTCGACGATGCGACGGTGGAGAACGGTTGTCTCTGGGTGTTGCCCGGCTCCCACCGGCGGGGCGTGCTCTACCCGGATCGGGAACAGGACGATCCCCGCTTCGACTGCACCACCGAGGCGTATGGATTCCCGTATCGGGACGAGGATGCGGTACCGGTCGAGATCGCGGCCGGTACGGCGTTGATCTTCAACGGCTACCTGTTGCATCGCTCGCTGGAGAATTCGGGCCGGCACGGCTACCGGCGGGCGCTGGCCAACCACTACATGAGTGCAGAGTCCTTGCTGC
>DATCVL010000002.1:0-4269 GCA_036566865.1 Microlunatus sp. | reverse complement strand
TAAGCCACGATCGCGCTCAGCTCAGTCGGTTTCACAGTCTTGGGCTTCCTGTCCGAGTTGGGCGATGGCTGCGATGACGGCGGGCCAGCCCGGCGCCGTAGCCGAGGAGGTGCGCGGACATGCGGACTCGCGGGCTGTGGTCGATGATCATGATGTGGCCTCAGTGTCAGGTTGTTGACTTCCGGGTGGTTGCTGCACGCATTGCACGCATCGCGTGGTTACTTTCCATCTGGGCGCGCGCGGGGGCGAGTACTTGAATACGTGCAATGCGTGCATCGAGGTCGTCATTCGGCCTCCTCGGCTTGCAACCCGATGCCGTAACGCCGGCGACGCCGGTTGGGGTCGGCCGGGTAGCCGAGCCGGTCGAGCGCCTGGCCGAAGGTCTTGCGAGACAGGTCCTCGGCGCCGTCGGCGGCAGCCCACACCGACCAGCGCTGGTAGGCCTGATCTGTTGTCATATACCACCCCGCGCCGAACAGGCAGCACTCGTCGGTGAAGCGCCTGATTGCATCCGAGTCGCGCCTGTAGCTGTCAGTGGCCACCAGGACCGACTCGGGTTCGTCGAGCTGGCCTCGCTGCACGTAGTCGAAATAGCCGGCGGCTGCCCAGGTCACGATGGCGTCGGCTTCGAGCTGGAGCTTCTCGCCGAGATGCTGGTCGCGTTCGGCTGGTGGGATCACCACGCCGAACGGCACCACCCGGAGTCGCCTCCACAGAGCCGGGTCGTCGCCGTGGACCGCCGGGAGGTGGTTTGTGATCAGCACCGGCAGGTGGCTCGGCTTGAACGTGACGAAATCTTGTCTCATGCGTCGGGCCTTGATCAGATCGCCGCCGGTGAGCCGCTTGACCGTGGCGGTGGCGAGTTTGCGGCCCTCGTCGGACTCGGAAACGACAACCCACCGGACCCCGCGAAGATCCATTTCTCCGGTGGGATGTGCACCTTCGCGATGCATGAACAGGTCCGGTTCCGCGATCGCGGCATAGTCGCCCAGGGCGTGGTCGAGAGCGCCGACAATCACGCTCTTGCCGTTCGCGCCGACACCGGTGAAGATCGCCAGCACTTGTTCGACGACGGTGCCGAGCAGACCGACGCCGGCGAGTCGTCGGACGAATTCGCGCACCTCGGCGTCGGGGAGGATGCGTTCGATGAAGGACGGCCATAGGTCCCCTGCCGACTCGTGGCGGTAGGACCCGTTGGTGATCTTCGTGATCCTGTCGGCCGGATCGTGATCACGAAGCTCGCCAGTCCGCAGATCCAGTGTGCCGTTCGCGGTGTTCAGCACGTATGGGTCGGGGTCGAGGTCGGGGACGGTGTGGGCGAACGGTGGTAGTGCTGCGGCGACATCGAGGATGCCGCGGACACCGGCTGCAGACTCGCAGCGGAGAACGGCGCGACGGAGGTCCTTGTCCTTGGTGTCGAAGGACTCCGTCAGTGCCGACCGGAGTACTTCGTAGACCGCGCGCTGCGCAGCGCCGCGTTCGTCCTCGACCCAGCGGGTGCTGTCGAACGTGTACCAGCCGAGGCCGTGAACAAACATCAGCTCATGTGAGTACGCCAGGGCGAGCCGGTGGGCCATCCGGATCTGCCCAGAGTGGATCTGCTCGGCGTCTTTGATCTTGGTCAGCGCGATAACGTCCGGGCCGAATTCCGCGTCGTAGATCTCGTTGAAGTCGTCGTCGGCTGCACTCACAGGGCGCTCCTGGACTCCGGATGATCGGCCAGCTCCCGGTACGCCCAGCATCGGGCTTCAGCGACCCGGCGGCGCACCTCGACCTGTTCGGCGGTTTCGCCAGAGCCCGGCCGAGTCACCGGGGGCCAGTCGGCAGTCTGGACGATCTCGTTGTCGTGCTGCCGGCGGTAGGCGCCGACAAGTTCGGGACGCCGATCCGGTGGCCGGACGGCGACCTGGTGCCAGGCCATCGCACGACGCAGATACTGGTCCGTGTCCGCGATCATCAGCGCTTCCTGCAGGAACCGGCGAAGAATCCGGTCAAGATCAACTTCGATGACGGTGCTGGCGGCGGGGATCTTTGTCCGCACGATGACGGTGGTGTCGGCTAACGTGGAGGAGGAGTTTGTGACGCGGTTTAGCTGATAACGGGGCGCCCCCGCCGGGCGCCCCGTTGCCGCGATCACGGGTTCACCGACTTGTTCGCGGGCCGTCGACCGGCGGCGACGAGGGCATCAAGTTCGCGGTCGAGTTGATCACGATCGAATTGGACCCGGCCGCCGATCCGGACCGTGGATGGGTAGCCCTCGGAGACCCAATCTTGAATCTTCTGGATGCCAAGGTCCTCGACCTGGAATTGGCGTTCCATCTCGGTATCAGCGTTTGCGATGAGTTGCTTGCCGTATGCCTCGGCCTTCTGCTTTTCGAGCTTGGCGCGTTGCTTGATCAGCGATGCGAATTCGCGGCGCTCGCCCTGGCTCATGTCGGTCATCCGGCACCTTCCCGGGTGCTCCCGCTCGCCGCCTCGTCGGCGATGCAGGCATAGACGTCAGACGTGCGGTAGACGACGCGTCGGCCGAGCTCGAATGACTTCCGGCCGGTCTGCCGATACGGCATGAGGATCGCGCGCAGGTGCGCCTTCTGCTCAGGCGTCACCGTGATGGTGGCTGCGATCCTGGCGGCAGCCTCGGCGACCTCGGCGTCGGTGCGGATGATCTTGCGCTCTGCCCCGGGCATTAGTGCGCGTCCCGGTCGATCGTGACCGGCGTGATTAGCTGCTCGGCATCCTCGCGTCTGATCCGGATCTGGCCGCCGACTCGCACCGCAGGGAGTTGGCCGTCTTTGATCCACCGGCGGACGGTGTCTGTGGAGACGGCCAGGTCGAGGGCGAGGCTGCGCATGCTGACGTAGCCGCCGATCCGGCGTTCTCTTGGTGCTGCTGCCATGATGTTTGTGGACCTTTCGAGGTCAGGCGCAGCACTCCCGGCTCTGGGTTTGGCGACTTCGGTGCCGGGGTGCTGCGGTCTCTATGGCGGCATAGCAAACGCCCGCAATCCCTTGCGTGCAAGGTGTTGCGGGCGCATGTGAGCTTCTGCCGGTCAATGTGTCAAAGGTTCGGGTGACAGCGGTGGAGCGGTCAAATCGTCAAAGGGTCCGGAGCCGCAAGGTCAGGATTGGGGCGCGACAGATGCCCGCAATTCGTCAAAGGGTGCCGTAGTTGATCTTGGTCGGCTCGCCGGTCAAATCGTCAAAACTTGGGTTCAAAACCCGGTTCGCGAGCCGTCCACTATACGGACCGTCATGTACGGCCAAAGCGGAATTCGACCACGTCGCCGTCCTGCATGACGTAGTCCTTGCCTTCCATCCGGACCTTGCCCTTGTTCCGGGCCTCCAGCAGCGTGCCGGCCGCGATCAGGTCGTCGTAGGAAACGATCTCGGCCTTGATGAAGCCCTTCTGGAAGTCGGTGTGGATGACGCCGGCCGCCTCGGGAGCAGTGGCTCCCTTGGGGATGGTCCAGGCGCGGGACTCCTTCGGACCGGCCGTGAGGTAGGTCTGCAGACCGAGAGTCTCGAAGCCGACCCGGGCCAGATGATCGAGTCCGGGCTCTTCGATTCCCATGTCGGCCAGGAATTCCGCTGCCTCGGCAGGCTCCATCTCGGCCAGCTCTGATTCGATCTTGGCGTCCAGGAAGATCGCCTCGGCCGGGGCGACCAGCTTGCGCAGCTCCTCCCGCGTCGCCTCGTCGGTTTCGTCGACGCTGGTGTTGAAGACGTACAAGAACGGCTTGGCGGTGAGCAGGAAGAGCTCCCGCAGCGGTTCGCGATCCAGCCCGGCCTGGAAGACGGTCTGACCGGTCTCCAGTACGGCCTGCGCCTGCTTGACCGCCGCCACCACCGGCTGCTTGTCCTTGGCGAACCGAGCCTCTTTTTCCAACCGGGGCAGTGTCTTCTCGATCGTCTGCAGGTCGGCCAAGATCAACTCGGTGGCGATGGTGTCGATGTCACCAGCCGGATTGATCTTGCCGTCGACGTGGGTCACGTCGGCGTCCTCGAAGACCCGGGTGACCTGGCAGATGGCGTCCGCCTCACGGATGTGCGACAGGAACGCATTGCCCATCCCCTCGCCCTTGCTGGCACCGCGGACGATGCCGGCGATGTCGACGAAGCTCACCGTCGCCGGCACCACCCGCTCGGAGTTGAACAGCTTGGCCAGCACGTCCAGCCGCGGATCGGGTACGCCGACCACGCCGACATTGGGCTCGATGGTGGCGAACGGGTAGTTCGCGGCCAGCACGTCATTGCGGGTCAGTGCATTGAA
>DATCVL010000001.1:0-3033 GCA_036566865.1 Microlunatus sp. | reverse complement strand
GGCACTGGCCGCGATCGACGAGTTCCAGCCGGAGGTCAATGCCTTTGTCCTGATCGACGCCGATGGTGCGCGGGCGGCCGCTCGCGATGCCGAGCGACGTTGGCGGGAAGGAGATCCGCTCGGTCCGCTGGACGGCGTACCGATGTCGATCAAGGACATCTTCCTGACCCAGGACTGGCCGACCCTGCGCGGCAGCCGACTGATCGACGAGGCCGGACCGTGGCCGGAGGACGCCCCGGCGGTGGCGCGACTTCGGGAGACCGGAGCGGTCTTCCTGGGCAAGACCACAACTCCCGAGTACGCCTGGAAGGGCGTCACGGATTCGCCCCGGTACGGCGCCACCGCCAACCCGTGGGATCCCGCTCGCCACGCCGGCGGCTCCAGTGGCGGATCGGCAACCGCTGTCGGCCTCGGCATGGGGGCGGTGTCGATCGGCACCGACGGCGGCGGATCGGTCCGGATCCCGGCATCGTTCACCGGCACCACCGCTCTGAAGCCGACCTATGGGTTGATCCCGCTGTATCCGCCGAGCCCGTTCGGCACCCTCTCCCATGCCGGCCCGATGACGCGGACGGTGGCCGACGCCGCGCTGCTGCTGGATGTCCTCGTCGGCTTCGATCCGCGGGACTGGTCCGCGATGCCGACTCCGCGCCGATCCTTCACCGACGGACTGTCCAACGGCCTGGCCGGAATCAGGATCGGCTTCTCAGCCGATCTCGGCTATGCCCGCAACGATCCGCAGGTCGAGGCGGCGGTCCGCTCGGCCGTGTCGGTGCTGGCCGAGGCCGGCGCCGAGGTCGACGAGGTGGACCCCGGCTTCGACGACCCCGCCGACGCCTTCCACGTGCTCTGGTTCTCTGCCGTGGCCAAGGTGCTGCAAGATCATCACGGCGAACGTGATCTTGTCGATCCCGGGCTGTGGGCACTGGCCGTGCAGGGCGCCGAGCTGACCGCGTCGGACTATCTGGACGCAACCGCGGCCCGGATGGAGCTCGGAGTGACGATGGGACGCTTCCACACCGAGTACGACTTGTTGATCACACCGACGATGCCGATCACTGCATTCGAGACCGATCGGCAGGCACCTTCCGGCTGGCCGTCCCAGCTGTGGACCAGCTGGACTCCGTACACCTTCCCGTTCAACCTGACCCAGCAGCCGGCCCTCAGTGTGCCTTGCGGCCTCTCCGCCGACGGTCTCCCGATCGGCCTGCAGATCGTCGGACCGCGACATGCCGACCGGCTGGTCCTGCGCGCCGGACAGGCCTACCAGAACCGCACCGACTGGCATCAACGGACCCCGAACCTGATCACCGACCGAGGAGCAATTTGATCATGCCGCGTTACCTGCGAGTCACTCTGGAGTCCCGCGGCGTCAGCTGCCGGGCCAAGCTGCTGGACGACGAAGCGCCGCGGACCGCGCAGGCGGTCTGGGATGCGCTGCCACTCTCCGGGCAGGTCTTTCACGGCAAGTACGCCCGGAACGAGATCTACAACCTGGTCCCGGCGTTTGCCGAAACCGAACCAGGCAAGGAGAACACCACAGTCACCCCGATCCCCGGTGATCTCTGCTACTTCGCCTTCGACGCAAATGATCTTGCCACCCCGTCCCACGGTTACGGCAGCAGCGAAGGCCCCAAGGACCTGCAGCAGATCATCGATCTGGCCGTCTTCTACGGCCGCAACAATCTGCTGCTGAACGGCGATCAGGGTTGGGTGCCGGGCAACGTCTTCGGCACCATCGTGCAGGGGCTGGAGGAGTTTGCCGCGGCCTGCAACGACATCTGGATGTCCGGAGCCCGCGGCGAGACCCTCACCTACGCGCGCGAGGAATGATCGACGGCTCGCTTCGGATGGCGGGAATCGCGCCCACTCGTCGGAGCGGCTGGCTAGTCTTCTCGGGTGAGCAGCACTCAACCGATCAAGCGACCGACCATGAAGATGGTTGCCGAGCGCTCCGGTGTCTCGGTGGCGACCGTGTCGTTCGTGTTGTCCGGTCGGCGCAGCGGTCAGGTTGCGGCATCGGCCGCAACGGCCGAACGCATCCGCGCAGTGGCAGCAGACCTGGGCTACCGGCCGAATCATGCGGCCCGAGCCATCAGGACGGGGCGCTCCGGACTCGTACTGCTGTCCCTCACCCAGCTGTCTGATCCGTGGTG
Organism: Microlunatus sp.; assembly: GCA_036566865.1. Lineage (GTDB taxonomy): Bacteria > Actinomycetota > Actinomycetes > Propionibacteriales > Propionibacteriaceae > Microlunatus. The sequence continues at coordinate 877 of DATCVL010000001.1, read as the reverse complement.
TCAGTCGGTCAGCCATGCCGTGAACGAGATCGCGGCAGAGCGCCATCTGCAGCCGTTGATCTTGGCCGATGGCGATTGGGGCGAGGTGCTCGACACCCAACCGGTGGATGCAGCATTCCTGGATGCCGGCACCGTCAACGATCTTGACCGGATTCGGGGCCTGGTCCGCCGCGGGCTCCGGTTGATCGTCTTTTCCGATGATCTTGAGCCGGACGGATTCGATGTGATCAGGAGCCCGCAGCAGGAAGGCTGCGCCCTCGCCATGGAGCATCTGCTGGCGAATCATCGCAAGATCGGCTGCCTGACCGGTTCAGATCCCGACCGTCCGGGCTGGCACCGCGAGGACGCCTACTTGCAGGCACTCGAGAGCGCCGGTATCAAACCGGCCGCAGCGGATCTCCAGCGCTACACCCGTGATCATGCCGGCGTGTACGAGGCAGCATTGCGGTTGCTGGACCGCGATCATCCGCCGACCGCGATCTTCGCCGCCTCCGATTTCGCCGCCATCACCACCATCAACGTTGCTCTTCAACTCGGCATGTCGATCCCGGATGATCTTGCCGTGGTCGGCGTCGGGAATACCGAGGAGAGTGCCCAGATGCATCCCTCGCTCAGCTCGGTCGGTCCGACCGACTTCTTCTCGTCGCTGGCGGAGTTGATCATCGACGTCGCGGAGTTGCCGGATGATCATCAGCCGGACCGGCACGACTTCCCCTGGCAGTTGCACCACCGCGAGTCCAGCTGACCCGTCGACGTCGCCGCTCTGCCGTCAGTGTGCGGCCCGCGCGTGCGCCTGCCGGAATGCTCGTGGGCTGACGCCGTAGCGGTCGACGAAGGCCTGCCGGAGGGTCTCCGAGGAGCCGAAGCCGCACTGGCG